>NZ_CP081903.1:4111513-4425316 GCF_020091405.1 Bacteroides cellulosilyticus | reverse complement strand
GTTGCCATGATGCAGCGGTTGTCCGCCACCACCGATACAGCCACCCGGGCATGCCATAATCTCAATCACATGATACTCATTCCGCCCGTGGCGAATATCTTCCAGCAGATGGCGTGCATTACCCAGACCATGGGCAATACCCACCTTCAGTTCAAAACCATCCAGATCAATCGTTGCACGGCGCACACCGGCCAGGCCACGTACTTGCTCAAAGTTTACATTCTCCAACGTCCGCCCGGTATAAATCTCATAAACCGAACGCAATGCCGCTTCCATCACACCACCGGTTGTTCCGAAGATGACACCGGCACCCGTTGAAGCTCCCATCGGATGATCAAATTCCTTATCCGTCAGTAGCGTAAAACCTACGTTAGCACGTCTGATAAGTCGTGCCAGCTCACGGGTGGAGATGGAATAATCCACGTCCGGACTGCCATCTGTCTTAAACTCATTGCGGTCGCACTCATACTTCTTCGCCAGACAAGGCATGATAGATACCACTACCAGCTTTTCACGCGGGATGCCCATCTTCTCCGCCCAGAATGTTTTGGCAATGCTACCGAACATCTGCTGCGGCGAGCGTGCCGTAGAAGGAATATCAAGCATATCGGGGAAATGATGTTCAAAGAAATTCACCCATGCCGGACAACAGGAAGTCAGGATAGGCAGGCGAACAGATTTATCCCCATTCATATAACGCGTCAGGCGATTCAATATCTCGGCACCTTCTTCCATGATGGTAAGGTCGGCGGCAAAGTCTGTATCAAATACATAATCAAACCCCAATTCACGAAGGGCGTACACCATCTTTCCCGTTACTAACGTCCCGGCAGGCAACCCGAATTCTTCTCCTAGAGCGGCACGGACGGCCGGAGCTGTCTGTACAATAACTACCTTATCCGGATTTTCCAGATCCAGCAACAGGCGGTTGGTATGATCGCGTTCCGTCAACGCCCCTACCGGACAAACAGCTACACATTGTCCGCAATAAGTACATTCACTGTCACTCATCATCTTATCGAAAGCCGGAGCAATCGTAGTATTGAAACCACGGCGAATGGCTCCCAAGGCGCCTACCGTCTGCACTTCATTGCATACACTCTCGCAACGCCTGCAGAATATACACTTGTCCATATTCCGCACAATGGACGAAGTGACTTCACGCTTACGAGGCGAAAGCTCCCCACCATTATAAGGCATCCGCCGGATATTGAAACGCAGCGCCAAAGTCTGCAACTCACAGTCGCCGCACTTCGGACAGGTAAGGCAATCATTCGGATGATCCGAAAGTATCAGCTCAGCTACTACCTTGCGGGCATTCATCACGCGCAGGGTACTGGTACGCACCACCATTCCTTCTGTACAACGGGTAGCACAGGCGGGAGCCAGATTACGGCGTCCTTCCACCTCCACGACACAGATGCGGCACGAGGCCGGATTATTCTTAACGCAAGTGCCCTTCAAATCAATATGACAAAGGGTAGGTATATCTATACCGATTTTCCGTGCGGCTTCCAGGATAGTCGAGCCTTCGGGCACGGTAATATAATGGCGGTCTATTTGCAGGGTTATTTGTTTCTCTTCCATTTTCTTTCAGTTTAGTTCCCTTAAACTACATTGATTGCTTTGAATTTACAGCGTGCCATGCACATGCCGCACTTGATGCACTTGTCCGGGTTGATGACATGCGGTTTGCGCACATCACCCAGAATGGCATCCGCCGGACAATGTTTAAAGCAAAGATGGCAACCGATACATAGTTCCGGATTAATGGTATAAGTCAGCAATGATTTGCACTGCTTCGCACGGCAGGTTTTATCCCTCACATGCTCTACGTATTCATCATAAAAGTTATTGAGCGTAGACAGTACCGGATTGGGTGAAGTCTGTCCCAGCCCGCACAAGGCGGTATCCTTTATCACCTTTCCCAATGTAGAGAGTGCATCCAGATCTTTCATCGTGCCTCGTCCTTCGGTTATCTTGTTCAGCAGTTCCAGCAGACGCTTGTTACCAATACGGCAGGGCGTACATTTTCCGCATGATTCTTCCACCGTAAAATCAAGATAGAAGCGTGACACAGAAACCATACAATCATCTTCATCCATTACAATCATACCACCGGATCCCATCATCGAGCCTTCCGCTAGCAAGTTGTCAAAGTCAATTGGTGTATCCAGGTGCTTTTCTGTCAGGCATCCCCCCGAAGGTCCGCCCGTCTGCACCGCCTTGAATTTCTTTCCTCCCTTAATACCGCCGCCAATTTCATAAATCACCTCACGCAGTGTCGTACCCATTGGCACTTCTATCAAGCCGACGTTGTTAATCTTACCGGCCAGGGCAAATACTTTTGTCCCTTTCGAACGTTCCGTGCCGATAGACGCGAACCACTCCGCACCTTTCGTCAGAATGATAGGAATATTGGCAAGTGTCTCCACATTGTTCACATTGGTCGGCTTGCCCAAATAACCGGCTTCGGCAGGGAAAGGAGGCTTCAAAGTAGGTTCACCGCGCTTCCCTTCCATAGAGTGGATCAGGGCAGTTTCCTCACCGCATACAAATGCTCCCGCGCCATAGCGTATCTCAATATCAAAACTGAAATCCGTACCGAATATATTCTTTCCCAGCAGCCCGTATTCACGCGCCTGGGCAATAGCTATTTTCAATCTTTGTATGGCAAGCGGATATTCTGCCCGGATATATACCAATCCTTTCGGAGAACCAATGGAATAACCGCAAACTGCCATTGCCTCAACAATAGAGTGCGGATCACCTTCCATGATGGAGCGGTCCATAAAGGCACCGGGGTCCCCTTCATCGGCATTACACACCACATATTTCATATCAGCCTGTTGCTTATGGGCAAACTCCCACTTCTTCCCTGTGGGGAAACCACCGCCGCCACGTCCGCGAAGTCCGGAACGTTTTATCACGTCAATCACTTCCTCCGGTTTCTTATGGAGCAGACTATCTGCCAATGCCATATACCCATCCAGAGCAATGTATTCTTCAATGTTTTCCGGATCGATGAAACCGCAGTTACGCAGTGCTATACGCATCTGCTTCCGATAGAAATCCATGTGCTTGGAGTCACTGACAGCTTTCTCCGTCTTCGGATCGATATAGAGCAGCCGTTCTATTTTCCGTCCCCCGATGATATGCTCGCCGACTATCTCGTCGGCATCATCAGGCACCACCTGGGTATAGAATGTGTTATCAGGGATAATCTTTACGATAGGTCCCTTTTCACAAAAGCCGAAACAACCGGTAGTGATAATGTCCACCTTGTCGGCAATATTATTTTTCTCGAGTGCTTGCTGAAGACGTTCAGCAATGATGTGGCTGTCGGATGCCTTGCAACCCGTACCACCACAGATCAAAATTTGCAGATGCCCGGTTCCCAATGCCAACCCACAGCATTGTTCCGTAATCGCCTCATTGCTTTCTTCGCGTAGCAAGAGCGTGCCTTCTGCCCTTTTCTTGATTGTTTTCAGATCATGGATAGTTAGTACTTTCATTTTGTAATAGATTTGGGGTCGGGAACAAAGATACGAAAAGACTTGAGATTACAAAAGGAAAGCAATAAAGATTGCAGGTGGGAGAATACGAGGTTATAGATTACAATATGATATAATTCACAAATAACAATATATAAGTATTCACGAAAAGGATATTCACTATTTGTAGGTATTGCCCCATCTCCTCATTTGTGCGACCTTTGCAACAAACAAAAATCAGCTTATGGAAGAAATACTGAAGCGGACATTATTGCGCCCTCTATCCGGATGAACTGAAAGAGTTGAGACGCCTGATCGACTTCTCCCTGACAGACGACGCCATTGAAAGCGCATTATCCCTGGAAAACTATTGTTTAAATTAAGAAGATAATTATGAAAATTGAAAAGATTGTAGCCCGCGAGATACTCGATTCACGCGGTAACCCCACGGTAGAAGTGGACGTAGTTTTGGAATGTGGTGTTATGGGACGTGCAGCCGTACCATCGGGCGCCTCAACCGGTGAACACGAAGCACTGGAATTACGCGATAAAGATCCGAAACGCTACGGTGGTAAAGGAACCTTGAAAGCCGTAGAAAACGTAAATACTGTCATCGCTCCGGCCCTCATCGGCTGGTCGGCATTGGAACAACGTGCCATTGACAAGAAGATGCTGGAACTGGACGGTACTCCTACTAAATCAAAATTGGGTGCCAATGCCATTCTGGGCGTTTCTTTGGCTGTAGCCAAGGCTGCTGCGAATTACCTCGACATACCTTTATACAGATATATCGGCGGAGTAAATACTTACGTTATGCCTGTCCCCATGATGAATATCATCAATGGTGGTTCACATAGCGACGCTCCCATTGCTTTCCAGGAATTCATGATCCGCCCTGTAGGTGCACCTTCTTTCCGTGAAGGCCTGCGCATGGGTACTGAAGTATTCCACGCCTTGAAGAAAGTATTGCACGACCGCGGTCTGAGCACTGCCGTAGGAGATGAAGGAGGTTTTGCCCCTGCATTGAACGGTACTGAAGATGCACTGGATTCCATCATGGCAGCTATCAAAGCAGCAGGCTACGAACCGGGTAAAGATGTAAAAATCGGTATGGACTGTGCATCCTCTGAATTCTATAAGAATGGAGTGTACGACTACACTATCTTCGAAGGCGAGAAAGGTAAGAAGCGTACTGCAGATGAGCAGATTGATTACATGGAATATTTGATTAATAAATACCCGATTGACTCTATTGAGGACGGAATGAGCGAAAACGACTGGGACGGCTGGAAGAAGCTGACCGAACGTATCGGCGATCGTTGCCAGCTGGTAGGAGACGACTTGTTTGTAACAAACGTAGAGTTCCTTGCCAAAGGCATTGCTATGGGCTGTGCCAATTCTATCCTCATTAAAGTCAACCAGATCGGCTCGCTCAGCGAAACGTTGGATGCCATTGAAATGGCTCACCGCCACGGCTATACCACGGTTACTTCCCACCGCTCCGGCGAAACGGAAGACGCCACTATTGCCGACATCGCCGTAGCAACCAACAGCGAGCAGATCAAGACCGGTTCGTTAAGCCGCTCCGATCGCATGGCTAAGTACAACCAACTGTTGCGCATCGAAGAAGAACTAAACGGACTTCCAGTATATGGCTACAAAAGAATAAAATAATGCTTTGTAGTGAATAAGTCATAAAAGCAAATGCGGGTGCCTGTGAAGGTACCCGCATTCGCTTTTAGATAATTATAATTATGCATCATCAAATTATTGCCTGCCCAATAAGAATTAGTCAAAGTAATCAAAAGTAGCCTTAAAGCCTTGTTCAATATCTTCTATCAAAGTAGGATGCTCCGCCAATTCTTTATGACGAATTAATATATAAGTACTTTTTTCAGTATCCCCGAAATGCCGGAACTCTATTGCCACACAAGTATTCACAACGGCACGTGGTTCATTCAATCCGGTCATAATAGAATACTTGTTACGACTATCCCGATGAGACTTTAAATGAAATTTTACAGCATACATATTATGCATATAAACTTCTACCCATACCCAATACCATTGATGAGACTTTGGAGATTTAAAGCTATAAAGTAACTTATATTTCAGAAAAGAATTTTGAGAAATTGAAGGATCGTCAACCCGTTGCACAAAATGATATGGATAGCACTTTAACTCCACTATCACATTAAATAAGGATACACATCTATACGGAGACGATTTAGTTCATCATCAGACACTTCCACAAGCCGTAATGAACGACGAGGTTTGCTCACCTTCCCGCTCACTGTTCGAGTTACAAACTTCGAACTACGTTTACGTTTCTGCTTAGTACCTTCTTTCTGAGTCTCCATATTTTCTGTCTTTATTTATTGCAAAATTACAGATTCTTTATCTATAAACAATTATTTTCCCGTTTTTTTCTTCAGATTATTAATAATTATCAAATCAAAGTAAAGATTTAATTTTTTACGAATGAAAGAGAGTTTCAACAAAACATCTTCTATTTTACCTAAATGAAATTACATTAGTTTCAATGAGAAAGGTGCCCGTACAGAGCACCTTTCTCATTGTGTGTATGACTTATTTCTGAACTTCCCCTTTTTCATTGAAAAGAACAGGATTCTCTGTACCGGCTGCATCCACCAACGTAACCTTGTAAGTCTTAGTCCCATCTTCAGCAACTTCAACGGCCGCCTCTTTGATGGTTGCTTCCGAGTAGTTTTCTTTAATGGCATCCTGAACAGCCTGCGGGAGTTCTTTTACATCAATCGGTTTAAACTCGTTGATCATCGTTGCGATTTCAACATCTGATACCATGTTGTTAGCAAATGCTACTGAAGTACCCAATCCCATTACCAATGCTACTGCTAAAAATAACTTTTTCATAATTCTAATTGTTTAAGTTAAACATTTCTTGTTAGCTCTCACATAATATAATGCAAGACGTATGCCAAAGCTATTGCTAAAGTCATATTTAGCTATATATCAATTATTTGAGCAAACAATGGTATAAAAGTATTTTCCTGTTTTGAGTATTTTTTCCACAATTATGTGGAAATCTGTCTACAATAAACTACAAGTTACTTCATGCAACAACCTTTTATTTGCTCTACAATATATGCCACATCTTCATCCGTCACCCAAGGACCGGCAGGAATACATAACCCCATATTAAACAAACGCTCAGAAACTCCATTCACATAACAAGGATTAGTTGCATAAACAGGCTGCAAATGCATAGGTTTCCACAAGGGGCGGGTCTCAATTCCCTGTTCATCCAGGCTACGGCGGACCTCATCATAGTTAGTACCAGTCTTAACAGGATCTATCAAAATAGTAGACAGCCAGTAATTAGCGTTGAAACGACCATCAGGATTAGATTTCAAAGTAATACCGTCCACACCTTCAAAAGCCTTCTCGTAAAGAGCATGTACATGGCGGTGATGCGCAATATGCTCATCCAATACAGTCATCTGACCACGACCGATACCCGCACAGATATTACTCATACGGTAATTGTAACCGATCTTCTCATGCTGATAATGCGGGAAAGGTTCACGAGCCTGCGTAGCATAAAACATTGTCTGCTTCTTTGTGCTTTCATAAGGAACAATCAAAGCACCACCGCCCGAAGTAGTGATCATCTTATTACCATTGAAAGACAATACGCCAAAGGTACCAAACGTACCACATTTCTGACCATTAAACTCAGAACCTAAAGCTTCTGCGGCATCTTCCAGAACAGGAATATCATATTTAGCAGCTATCGCGCAAATCTCATCAATCCTGGCAGGCATACCGTAAAGGTGAACAGGAAGTATAGCTTTCGGTTTCTTACCCGTTTTTGATATTCTGTCTTTGATAGCTTCTTCCAATAAAACAGGATCCATATTCCAGGTATCCTCTTCACTATCTATAAACACAGGAGTTGCCCCCTGATAAGCCACCGGATTAGCCGATGCACAAAACGTGAAAGATTGGCAGATTACCTCGTCACCTGCTCCTACTCCAAGTTGAATTAATCCCAGATGAATGGCCGCCGTACCTGCCGACAAAGCAACCACATGCTTCCTACCATTGTCATTTGTCAATTGTCCATTGTCTATTAAAAAATCTTCTAAAGATTTTTCGAAGGCATTTACGTTAGGACCCAAAGGTACAACCCAGTTTGTATCGAAAGCTTCCTTAATAAAATCCTGCTCCTTGCCGCTCATGTGAGCGAGGCAAAGGTAAATTCTCTTGTCCATTGAATTATATGATTAAAAGAAAACGATAAATCGGAAAGTAAGAGTATAAAAAGAAAGGCTATTTACGCCATAAATAATAAGGTACAAATAACCATTTCATGATATTACAAATCTTTTCCGAGTATTGTATAAATAATGATTTTGATGTCATTCCAGAAAGACCAATTATCCAGATATTCTATATTAATTCTCACTTTATCAGGAAACAAGACTTCGTCATTATACCTCTGAGGGTCTTCTTGTCCTGCTAATAACTCCTCTTCATTCCGATATTTCAGACTGGCTGGACCGGTAATACCCGGTTTCAAAAGAAGAATTCTTCTATTATTTCCTTTCAGTTTATCGGCATATCCTGGTACATCCGGACGAGGACCGACAAAGCTCATATCGCCTATTAATACGTTCCACAATTCAGGCAATTCATCCAATTTATATTTCCGCAATTTTGCTCCTAAAGGAGTAATACGACTCTCTCCTCTTACAGAAACGGAACTTCCCGAATGACTTACAGTCATAGAACGAAATTTGTACATTGTAAACAACCGTCCATGCTGTCCCACTCGATTCTGTTTGAAGATAACAGGACCTCCCGACATTTTTATACGAATAAAAACACCGACAGTTAATAAAATAGGGGACAAAAAAATTAGACCACAAAGTGAAGCCCCACGATCGAATAGTAATTTGAAAAGCATTAAAACAAACTTTGACTTTTACAATTTATTTACCTTAACTTCATTAATCATCAACAAAAAGACAATACCGACGTTCCAATTTCACTCCCACTATTAGCTTGTATATATAGAAGTTAGTCTTTCTGCTGTATATTGAATATCATAATATTTTTCCTTAACTACTTGACTATACAATAATCTTTTTTTTGTATTTATAACTTGACTACTTTTAGATATTTCTTCACACCAAGACTCTATAGAATCATTAAGTTTCTTGGTGATAACAAGATCAGTTATAAGTGCTTCCGTTGTGACATTTTCTGAAACAAGACATTTTACACCAGAACATTGAGCCTCTATAAGTACAAATGGTAAACCTTCAAATATTGATGGCATTAGGAATAAATCAAAACTAGAATATAGTTTTTCTACGTCAGATCTTACACCGAGAAAATAAACCGAGTCTTGAATACCCAACTCTTTGACCTTTAATTCAATTTCAGTTTTGAGAGACCCATCGCCCACAAGTAATAATATTGATTTATAGTTTTGACTGTGGTACTTGAAAAAAAGATCAATTAGAAATCTATGATTTTTTGCGTCTTCAAATCTACCTACATTGCCTATAACCAATGTATCATCACTTATACCAAAATGAGAACGTATTTCTTTCCTACTTGCAGTATCAAAAGCAAATTTTTGAACATCTACGGCATTATTAATCACTTCGAATCTACGATTGCCATACATCCATTTGCCAGCACTTTCTCCACAAGCCAAAAAGACATTTGCTAACTTATCAACAAACAGTTTATTCATGTAATGTAACGGTTGAAGGAGGCAAACATTTGATTGGGTATTATGACTATGGAGTATCAGTTTCTTGATACCATATCGTTTTCCTAAAATCAAAGGTAAAATGTAATACAATGCATTAGCATGTACATGTACTGCCTCATACTCATGCCCCCTCTCTTGAAAAAACTTAAGTGTCTGCTTATAGTTAGCTATCAGATGACCTGGGAATCCTGCTACTACAAAAACATGACCTCCATGTTTTTCGATAGTTTCATTGAATGCGCAATTATCCTTTCTCACCAAAAAGTCAAACTGAACTTTTTGACCATCTATTTCCCGTAGATTGTTTATGATGAAACTGGGTGCACCACCTCTTCCCATGCCGCCCAGTACATGTAACACTTTTTTTTTCATTTATGGCTTATAATTTAAGTTAGCGAACAACACCTTCACTATATCCTTGATATAATCTTTGGTTGTATAACATGATGAGTATGCCTTAACAAGTCCTTCCTTTGATAAGATATCGGCAAATGCCTTTCTGTTAGAAGCTTCCTTTATACATTGCGTAATACGTGGATTGCCAGCAAGTATGTCATTGTAACAGGCATTCTTTAGAACAAAGTCTTCCAATCCAACGAGCATGTATTTTCCATTCTCTGTATGTACAACTATCGCAGAAACTCCCAGACTGTTATGACGTGTATCTGCTTTCTTTACCCCCCAGAAATCTCCCACTGTAATATCTGCAACATTATTTATGCCTTTATACTGGCAGTTATAACATGAAGGGCGGATTAGTGTCTTAAAGGCGAATCCTGCCATCGATGCGCTCCAAGGAGCTGAATATACAACCTTACAACCAGCCTTGGCCTCTATATATGGCCAATGCCACCCTTTTGCCTTTTTACGGTATGTAAAGTTTGTTATGATGCAATGATTCTTATTGTTCAAATAATCAATAAATTCACTATGCACTTTCTGGGATGTATTTCCAGAACAGATTAGTTCTACAGTGAATAGATCGTTGGTCTTTCCTACAAATCTTTTTAATGCAGCAATCTCACAAGGCAGACCAATAAAAAGTACTTTCTGCTGTGACTGAACCTCAGCTTTAATGCACTTGAAGGTATCACCTTTTATGGTTTGGGCATACTTTGACCCTCTCAGTTTGTATAAATCATCTTGTTTGTCAATACGCTCTACTCTTACACTCCTGCAGTCATCTGAGTATATAGCACCATATACTACTCCTCCCCTCTTGATAAATGCACACGCTATAGCATGCGCAGCACCTCCCGATGAGGATTTCTTTAATTCCTCTCTTATAGAATATGCTCCAGAATAGCAAACCAAAACATTATTAGTATGTGTGCCTGTCTTGATCTCAAAAGGACACAACTTAAGACATATGCCACAGTTTATGCACAACCCTTTGTCTATCGTTGGATACACGAAACCTTCACCATCCGTTATCATCGTAATGGCATTCTTAGAGCATCCTATAGCACAATTTCCGCATCCACAGCAAGAGGATTTATGCCTGTCAATAATACTATTTTCTGTCATCCAGCATTAGTCTAATTGTGTCTATCCCCTTGTTTCGTATCTGTGTCAGAACAGTATTCACGTTATCAAACGAGATTGCCGCCGTCAGATCTTCTGGCACGTTCGCATCATTGTAAATTACACGATTACTCAAACCAAGCAAATCAAGGAAGCTCGTGATACGGGATTCTGTCTTAGGAACACAACACCACACTTTCTTGTTGAAAATCATAGAGAATGCGGTACCATGGAATGAGTCGGTCACCACATAACTGGCATTATAAAACAAGCCGAGCCATTCAGCAGGTCCTATAGAAAATTTGCTTTTGTAACCGAAATATCCTCCCATGATGAACGGCACTGCTATCACCTCGTAACCAGTTTCCGCTTTCAGCCTTTTCACCACCTCTATCAGCTTTGAAGATGGTGAGATTTGATAAACCAGAATATAAAGTTTCTTGCCGGATGGAAGGTTCATCACCTTCTCCCAGTTTTCTCTTCTAAGCAACAGAGTAGGATCAACAGTCAGGCTAGCATCAATATCAAAAAGCTTCTTGATAATGCAGACACCCGACGTTTCTCTGACATTATAATACTTATAACCTGCTAACAAACTCTTGTATTTTTCTTCCAAGTTCTCAGGGATCTTCAGAAAACCGAAACTGGCAGCATAACTGGCCTTTTTATTCTGATCCTTGACAAAACCAAGGAAGTAAGAATCGTCATATCCTACAAGACTGCCATTCCACACTTGATCGCTACCTGTGATAAACAAATCATAGTCCTTCTCAATGGTTTTTATAGAATTTTCATGAAGCGGTTTTGACATTCTGAGATTTTTTCTGAACTCACGAAATTTCTTATTACGAGGGCTTCGCAATAAGGAATAAAAAACGCCAAGGAGATAACGTACAAAACCTTTCTCCTTCAATACAGATAATTTATGAGGGTGATTAAGATAAGGACTAGTATAATTAAGTACTTCATTTTCTGCCCCCAGTGACTTAATACTTTGTTGCAAAGCAAAACACTGGAGAGCTGCACCAAAATTATTAGTATTCTGAAATGTTATTGTAGCAGTTTTCATTTTTTCAGTATTTCATTATAAATTCCCCACATTACATGGAGAGCATTATCTATCTCAAATGGAGCGACGGCATCCAAACAATTCATTACCATCCGTTCACGTAATTTTCTATTATTAACAAGCTCAGATATCGCCTTTGCAAATCCGTCTACCTCCTCCGGATCAAGAGCATAACCAGTCTTACCATTAATCACGTAATCCTTAATGCCATGTACATTGCTCGAAATAAGAGGTATCCCTGCCGCCATTGCTTCAATACCAGCAAGTCCAAGGCCTTCAATTCGCGAAGGAAACGCACTAATATCCGCTGTATTACAAAGTTCTGGAATATCTTTACGAAACCCAAGGAACCTCACTCTCTCGCCAATACCCAACTCATTTGCTAACTGCCCCAGATGTTCACGAAGAGGACCTTTACCACAGATGGCATAATAGACATTCTTGTTCTCAACCTTAGCAAGTGCTCGAATGATGACCTCATGATTCTTGCGCTCAATCATCTCACCAATGGAAAGTATAAGAATACAATCTTCTGGTACACCAATATTACGCTTGTATTCCTTCTTGTCGATCTTACAATCACGAATGCGATTAATGTTCACACCAACACCAGGAATGTAACATACATTAGGTGCATAGAACGTCTTTGCTCGTTTGAAATCTTCTTTGTTGATAGTTACAATATAGTCACAGAAACGTGACATCATACGCTCCATTGGGTAGAACATTAGCCAATATTTCTTAGGAGCAGCACTGTGAAAGTGAAAACCATGACAAGTGTACATCACTATGGTTCCTTGTTTTCGCGTTTTGCGTGCAACCAGTCGTGTCAGGATACCGACTGTTGGAGTATGAACATGAATGAGGTCAAAATGATTAGCATTTATAATAGCTTTCAGCTGCTTATAGCAATCGATATTCTGACAACTGAAAGGTGAACGCACAAAATGAATATTATGTAAGATCACTCCCTCGTTTGTAATTTTCTTTATGTAAGCACGTGTACGCTCCTCGTCCGTATCTTCCATGTAGTCGAAGTTACATGCAATATGAAGCTCACATTCACACTCCTTATTCAAGTAGTCAACGTTCTCCTTATTGAACCATTCGATGAAAGATACAACAGAGGCTACAATCAGCACTTTTTTCTGTTCCATAATCACTGATTATTTTTTAATAGCTTGTCTTATTATTTTCGATTTGTCATCACTCTCATTAAAATCGAGTGCATTCTTTGAATATGTGTTAAAGTTATCGACAATATCCTTGATGGCATAGCCAAAAGATTCAATATCCAGCTTATCTACACATATTCCCATCTTGTGGTAATCGATGGTATATTTTAGTCCAGGGATGTTGTTCCCTATCATTGGAATTCCAAACTGCGAGAACTCATAAATTTTATTAGGAGCACAATAAATGGAATTAAGAGGAGAAGTAAAGATGTTGTAAACTGGAGTGTAAATCAATATACCGACGAAAGCATGACTGGTTACTTCCAGATGGTATGGTGCTGTAATATATGGAAGCACTATTGTCTTTTTGTATAGCTTCAGTTGGTCACACTTGCTACCGGTCATCACCATGAAAACAAAACTATCGTCAAGAGATTCGACAGCTTTAGCAATAGGTTCAATGGGACGTTCTGCATCAACGACTCCTTGATACAGTATAATCTTCTTGTCTTTCAGTTTTTCTATGATCTTCTTCGTTAATTCAGATTGTGTAATTTCAGAGTTACGTTTGAAATCATTTGGCATCGGCTTATTGGAGATTACAAGTGGCAATTCTTTCAGTTTAAACCAAGCTTGTGTAATCTGGGCACGATTATACTCACACACTATAACTTTATGAGCTGCATATGCCAGCTTTGCAAGATCTAGACCGAATGTATGCTTACCTATATACGATACCCTCTCCACCAGTTCGAACAAATGCAGGTTATATCTATAATTCAAAAGTTTCATACCCATGTGCTTCACTGTAATGTTAGACATTACCCAAAGCAGAGTATCTTCATCATAGCACTCATCAATGTAGTCCCAGATGTTTTTACGAACTAAAAATAGGTTCTCTAATTTGGCTAGTAATGGTCTGTTATAAATATAGTCTTTGCCGATTTTATGTACATTCACAGATTTAGGCAATACTCCTTTCAGCTGATCGTTAACCACAGTAGTAAGTACTACTATATCACAACAAGCATTATCCAATTCATAAATCAATGCCATTGTTGGTGGATACAACAATATTGAATCCACCTGTATTAAAATTATTTTTTTGTACATAAGAACTTGTAGTTTAGCTTTTGCTTATCAAAATTGGATTACTTGTTTGAATCCGATCTTTCACAAAGAAATATGGCACTAAGAGATAGACAATCATAATGGAAGTAAGATGCAATCCCGACATAAAGGAAAATACTATAAATGTAAGCAGTAATGAGCGTCCACAAATTGTGTTATTCTTCCATAGTCCAATGAGCGTCAGTACATATAGAACAAGCCCTATCATGCCCGTTTTGATTAAAAATGCCTGAATAACATTAAAGTACATATCCTCTTCCTTAAAAAGGAAAGAGACGGAAGATTGTTTTATTTTATTTTGAATCTCTGCAAAATTATTGATACCAAAAATCTTTTCTATAAAATTATATTCAGCATAGACAAAAAAACCCCTATATATACGGTAAAATCCAGAATGCACCTCACCATCAACAGCACCCATTGTTATTTCTTCCGACCGTTCACTATAGTATTCCGCAGATTCGTTATCTGCCAGATAACGATAGCTAAAAACTGCTATACATATCATAATAACCAAAACAACAGGACGTAACTTACTATTCATGTTTGTAAAATATGATAGTATATAAGCAAATACAATACAACCAAGCCCAACAACTCCATTCCCTGACTGCAGTACAAATAAAGCTATACAAGTTACCCCTCCTAATGCCCATCTTTTAATACCTTTTTCGAAATAGATGGACATTGCAAGAAATGGTAACAGGAACTGAGCAAGATGAGCTGGTTCACTAAAAAATGCGGTCGACCGTCCTACAATAGACAAATATTCTTGAAACGAACCAAAACTATCCATAGCAGCAAATGTTGGATCCAATGGTAAAAAGGGGATAATACCCGAAATACGATAACCAGTAGCATGATAACTGGACTCTTGCAAAAAGAAGAACATTACCGTTATTATACCTATGGTTCGATATGCTTTATAGAAAAACTTAATATCTGCACACCCAAAGAACATCAGAAATTGTAATAAAGAAAATATAACACCTGCAACTCTATTAGGCATCTCTGATATGTTATAGATACCAGACAATATAGTTACGACAATGAAATACACATAGTAAATCCACAGGAACTTTGGTATAATAGTTTTCTTAATCTTATATTGATGAGTGATCAAACCGTATAGAACCAAAAATCCAGTTGCACAATTAGCCAAATTTATTCCAAAGAGCGCATAAACCTGAAGAATAGGATACACTATAAGTACCACCATGGTTATTTTAGCAAATAGTGAGGGGATCTTACCATGACTTTCTTGTAAAAGATCCGTATTTGTTTTACCTTCCATGTCTAATGACTTTTAATAGTTTCACCATGATCTTTTTTAATATATCACATTGTAGCATATAGGTCTTACATCTCAGAAGGGCATAATTTTTAGCTCTAAATCGAGTATAAACTACATTACTATACCCTTTATTTTTTATCTCTTCATATACCAAATCTCTTATTTCCGGCCGTACGCTTTTATACATCATGTTGCTATTATACTTGGAAGCATCGCTTATCTTAGATGGTTGACTTATTATCGTATCAGAATTATCATTGATTGCATCATATAACTCAACTCCTTTCTTTGTATTGAGAAGCACCAATGATATACCCTTACTGGTATCCATCTTGGGAAAGAACTCTTTAACACCCCAATAGTCCGCAAGCGTGATATCACCTTGTCTCGGAACTTTGGCAAATTTACACTTATAACAACTCTCCCTATAAGTCATTGCATACATGAATGAATAGAGATAAGGACTCAAATAGTAAGAAGGCAGCACTTTATGTTTCTCTGGGTTTGCGAAATCTGCGATTTCGCAAACCCCCCACCCATCTGCCTTTCTAAATTGGTAGGATACGAGTTCTGCTTTATGTTTCTCCTCTAGGAACTTAACATGTTCATCAAATAAATATTGTGAAGGAACGCCATGACAAACCAGATCAACTAACAACAAGTTCTCATAATCCTTTCTAAGAAAAGCACGAATACCTGCAACTTGGCAAGGTGTCCCCACAAAAAAAATGAATACCCCCTCAGTTAATAATTTCTTTATCTTAATATACGTATCACCCATGTAACTCTGCAAATACTTAGATCCACGAAGCTTTTGCAATCCACTAATCGTATTTACACCTACATGCCTAAGTTGAAACTTATTCTCGAACGCAGCACCAAATACCCATCCACGTTTCTCTTCTATAACATATTTGGCAAGAGCAAAAAAGATACCACCACTACTACTACCTGAGCGATTTACTCTATCGTAGGCAGCATATACTTTAGGATTAATAGTTGTTTCAAAAACATAATTATCGGAGAAGGGGCATACCTTTTCACATAAACCACAATCAATACAGGAGACAGTATCTTTGATTGGATACAGAAAACCCTCATCATTGGAGTTCATCTTGATGCATTTCTTTGGACAAACTGATATGCACGCATTACAGCCACAACATTCCGAGGGATTATTTGTCTGGAGAAAGTTAATCATTGTAATGCGTTTTTCAGAAATTCGAGAGATTTAAGTCTTTCAAGCTCAAGTATGGTATTGGTAGATTCGTAATCTATTATTTTATTATATGGCAATATTACTTCATCGCCTGTCATTAACCTATCTTCCAATTGGCACATAGACAGAATACTACTAATACGTGTTGAAAAAGCAGATGGCATATATACAAGGAACTGTTTGTTTAGATTAATAGAAAAGGCCGTGCCATGAAACGAGTTAGTAATAATAAACTCTGCATACTTCATTAATGAAAGAAAATCCCCAGGGCTTGCAAACTTAATAGTTCGATCAGCCAGTTTCTCGCTACACATGCCCCACGAAAAAGTCACAACTTTCAGATGTTTTGCATTTGCCACCTGACGGGCAGATGCATACAACTTCTGCTTGTCGGCAATATTGTAAGGCACATACACCAAGAGGTACGAATCAGGAATAATCCTTGCAGAAGCATATTTATCCCATTCAAAACTATCAAGCATTAATGTAGGATCAAGCAGATGTGTGGCATTATAACCCATGCGATTTACGATATCTTTTGCACTTGATTCACGAACAGATATAGCACTATATGAAGCCAACATATGTTTAACTTCATTATATTCATCTTCGGGAAGAGTCTCGATACCAAACGATGATGCGAATGCAACTTTACGCACATCCATCCCATCAAAATAGTATCTTTTATTCAACTCTCCATTGTGTACACTATTCCAAACCTGATCACTGCCTGTAATATAAACATCAGCCTGAGGACATCTAGCTACAAAATCATCTTCATCATATATTGGAGCTGTTAAAACACAATTCTTTTCAAGGAAGCCCTCGTAAATGTGAAGATTCTTATAATGTATAGGTGCATACAGCATGCGCCACAATAGCTTTAAAGGCTTATAAATAGCATCAAGCCAATAATGTTTTCTTGCGACACGCCGTGGGCAATAATTTATTAAGATAGGCTCATTCCCTGTTTTCTTTATTACCTCAGCCGTTGCTATTGTTTGAAGATTTGAACCAAAATTCTCGCCTACATGAATTGTTAGAAAAGCTATTTTTTTACTCATATTCAACTAGCCCTTAGTCGATTTATAATCATTATCTCAAACTCATGCATTATTCTAACAATATTTATCAACAATATCTGAAGAAAAGGAAGTTTCCTGTATCTTTTTATAAACTTTATACGACCATCATGTATCATAGCACGTTGTCTTTTCAAAGAGGCTTCAGAATTTATGGTTTTAGAATGTTCATGAAGATAAGTTAAGTTTAAAACGATATAGTTATTTAAACCAGCATTTCTGACTGCTTTCCCAAGGAATCGTTCTTCACAAAACAAAAATGTACTCTCATCAAAAAAGCCAATCCGTTCTATAATTTCATATTTAGCAAAAAGAAACGCTCCAGGTATAATACCTACCTTTTGAACATCTTTAAGTTCTGTATTCTGTCTATACACGTGTTGTTTTATTCTAAATAATATCGAATTAGCACGAAGATCATACCAGAAATCCGGAATCTTTAGAGTGGGAAAACTCGCAATTTTCCCACTAGGTAGCATTTGTATAGGTGATATAATAGCAGGTTTATCAAGCTTACCATAAATTTTAAGTAACGCATCCACTGTATCCCATGAGAAGTGAACATCATTATTAATGATACATACATACTCCGGAGCATATCTTTTTGCATAACGTAAACCGTAATTATTACCTTTCGCATACCCCCCATTTTCCAGTGATTGAATAACATCAACCAAATCGTTTCCATAGAAAGCATCAGATATCTTTTGAAAAGACTCATTGGGTGACGCATTGTCCACTATAATAATCTTTAAATCTGTTCTTTTAGCTTCAAGTAACTCATTAGTCACTCGAATTGTATCAGGGTACGTCTTATAATTTAGTATTAGAAATAATACTTTTATCATATCCATTATTATTTGGGGAATCGTTTAAATACCGCAATTAAATTATTCTCAATTAATTCGTTCTTTAAAACTGCGATTTCTGTAAATAGGCAATATGCGCCTGCAATAAAAGAAACAACAATAAGAGAAAGCCATGTATTTTCAATTCTATGATCAACATATAAAGCGATTAACAATACAGGTGCCATTAAAGTTATTCTCTTCCCGAAAGCAGCAATAGGCATCTTGAAACGAATATACTTGCTTACATAATATTGAGCAGATAGCAGGACCGCAAATTCGCTTAGTATCCAAACAATTGCAGTTCCACTTGATGCAAAGCGTGATACTAACGCTACATTAAATATAACTGCAACCAATGCGCCAACAATTGAGTTTCGAAGAATCGCAGCATCTTTCTTCATAGGAGAAAGGATTTGATAGACAAGAACCTGTTCGTAGCAGATGACAAGCATCAACGGCATCACTATTCTCATCGGCAAAACAGCACCCTCATATCCCACACCCGCAACAATACGGATAATATGTGGCGCACAGACTTCGGATATTACTATCAATGGCGTTGCAAACGCAAACAAAGCGTCTATCGATTTGTCAGTAAGACGCTTGAACTCGGAAACATTACCCTCAGCCAATAATATACTCATTCGTGGCATCATCACCCCTGTATATGCCGTAAAAAAAGACATAATAAGGAGATAAAGTTTTGTTGCCGTTGTATAGTAGCCAACCTCTACACTGTTAGTAGCAAACCCCAGATAGGCAACATTGAAAGTGGTGTACATCGAAGTCAAAAGCATATATACGCCCAATATTAAAAATGATTTCAGATAGGGCTGCATATTGATTCCTTTAATCTTATAGCATATAAACTTTCGACTATAAACAATATTGATAATAGCATTTGCAACTACCATGAAAGAGGTTAATGCAAAGTATAAAAAATAGTCACTTTCATCTTTTACAAAAACAAATACGATAACCACATATAAACTTCTAACAAGGATAGTACGTACTGTGATATATCTGAAATCCTCAAGTCCTTTAAATAACCATTCTATAAGCAAAGTGTTTGCCAAGACTTTTGCCGCACCCACATAGAACATTTGCTTATACTCATGAAGCTGAGGTATAAATATGGTACACATAAGTAACACTACAATCATTATAGCTGTTACTATTAAGTTCAAAGTAAGCAGTTCGCTGTATGTTTTTGACAGCTGCTTTTTATCTCCCTTTGTTCTTGCAACTTCTCGAATACCCACAGTCATCACACCCATCATTGAGAAATATATAAAGTACTGTACTATACTATCTACAAAATTACAGATACCTATATTATTTACTCCCAATACTCGGCTAACATATGGAAATGTGATGAGCGGGAAAAAACAACCAGAAACAGTAAGAATACTGCTGTAAAATATATTTTTTTTTATACTACCCATATAAGATTGTTGTATCAAATATTACAAGGACAACAAAGAGAGGCGATCATTAAAGACTTTCAAAAGACCCTCAGGTATTTTCTATCATAAATACTTCAATCTGTGCTTTCAAAGAAGAATTTTTGCCTTGCTCTTATAAGATCACTCTCGCTCATATTTTTTTTATGAGCCGTCTTCTTATTTACCCAAGGGTACTCACAAGCTTTTGTTTTTATACGTTCTGCATACTCCACAACACTCATTAAATAGCGAGCTGGCACTCCACCCCACACTTCATTAGCAGGAACTTACTTTGTTACAACACTGCGTGCTGCAATGACAGAATTCTTGCCCACAGAACATTCTGGCATAAGCATTATCATGAAGTGTAATGGGGCTTGTCTAGTGAACCTTCTGGCAAGCCGAGGAATCTAGCCATATTGAAACAAGAAACATCGTGATTAATAAATCTTACATCTGATGCACACGTCACATTATTGCCAATACTAATAAGATACGGTTCCGTGCCAAAAGATTTTGTATGAAGTTGAACATTTGATCCGAGATGGTAAAACTTGTCTGACATCATTTCTGCAGTTTCATATGCACCAGCTCTATAAAACTTAATTTTCCAAATAATATTTCTTATATTCATTTTTATTTGAATTCTGGATAAAGATCTACATTAATATCAAAAGGACTATCAAGCTCCTTAAATAATTCGTGTTTTGTATCTTTTTTGCTCAGAAGTGCATTTTCAATGGGAATGTACCAATCAATGCCCAGAGAATCATCCTTAATGGAGATACCACCATCTGCTTGAGGAACATAGAAATTATCACACTTATACTGGAACACAGCTGTCTCGCTGAGTACTACAAAACCATGTGCAAAACCTCTTGGTACAAAGAACTGACGATGGTTGTCTTCAGTTAGTTCCACCGCCACATGTTGCCCGTAGGAAGATGAGCCCTTACGGATATCTACAGCTACATCAAGAACAACTCCTTTGACACAGCGAACTAGTTTGCTCTGGGTAAATGGAGGATGCTGAAAGTGCAAACCTCTCATCACGCCATAAGAGGACATTGATTCATTATCCTGTACAAAATTAATCTTACGTACCTTCTCTTCGAATTCTTGTTGAGAGAAACTCTCAAAGAAATATCCTCTGGCGTCCCTAAATACCGTGGGCTCTATAATAACAACACCTTCAATGGCAGTCTTAATTACATCCATATCTTGAATGCTAATATTTTCATTAAAACAAGTAGCTTTTTCGAACAGCAAATCTAACAGTTCTTCCTATGCGCCTGCTTTTATTATTATTTACATTCCATAAGGCTTCGGATTCTCACCATTGAGAGCTGCAATAATACGTGAACATGCTTTTCCATCGCCATAAGGATTGACAGCATGAGACATCTTAGCGTAAGCATCTGGATCATCGAGAAGAGTGCTCACCTCACTAACAATCTTGTCACAGTCGGTACCTACAAGATGAACGGTACCGCTGAAAAGTGCCTCAGGTCGTTCAGTGGTATCACGCATAACGAGTACTGGTTTTCCAAGACCAGGAGCCTCCTCTTGAATACCACCTGAATCAGTGAGAACGATGGTTGACTTCTCCATCAGGTAAATAAACTCAAGGTACTGGAGTGGTTCAATGAAGAACATGTTGCTAAAGCCTTCGAGGTTCTCGCCAAAAACCTCATGGATTGGCCTACGGACATTGGGATTGAGGTGCATTGGATACACGAAATCTACATCAGGGTACTTCTGAGTGAGATTCTTGATAGCAGTACACATGTGGATGAAACCATTGCCAAAATTCTCACGACGATGCCCAGTAATGAGGACGAGCTTCTTACCATACTTCAAACGGGTAACGTCATAACCTGCAGTAACAAGTACACCATCCTGCTCTTTGGCAAGGGTTACATCATTCTTCAGCTTATCGACTACCATGTGAAGGGCATCAATGACGGTATTTCCAGTGACGAAGATCTGACCAAGCACCTTCTCTGCTCGCAGGTTGCTCTCAGAAAGAGGGGTTGGCGAGAAATTGTATGTGGCGATTCGACTTGTAATCTGACGGTTTATCTCCTCTGGCCATGGGCTGTAAATATTGTGGGTGCGAAGGCCAGCCTCTACGTGTCCAACAGGAATCTGCTGATAGAAGGCTGCAAGAGCTGCTGCTGTAGAGGTTGTGGTGTCGCCATGTACTAGCACAACATCTGGATGCACCTGTTGGAAAACATCACGCATACCCGTGAGTACGCGAGTGGTAACATCGGTCAAATCTTGACCTTGTTTCATAATGTTGAGATCATAGTCGGGAGTAACCTCAAAGATTTTGAGTACCTGCTCGAGCATTTCACGATGCTGACCGGTAACACAAACAATTGTTTCGAACTCACTAGTGTGCTTCTGGAACTTCTTGACGAGTGGACACATTTTGATGGCCTCTGGACGAGTACCAAACACGAGCATTATCTTTTTCATTATATTGTTTTCGTAATACGTAATAATTTGTTATAGAAAGCATAAAACCTATTTAGGAAAGCTTTATTTATCGCTTTTTCTACTCTTCTATTTCTTCCCACGGATAGGGATTGTCTATTACATTTTGAAACTCCTCAATAGCTTCTTGCTGTTCGGGAGTAATCTCCGCGGAATTCCAGGAAACAATAATTGCACGCCCTTCGTCAGCCAAAGGTTCATCAAACACTTCACCATAGCAGGCGGTGAGCAAACGAAGCTTCAGCAATGAAACAGGGAGGACATCAAGGATATCCCAACAACGATCCAGAATTTCCTGAATATGCTTCTGTTTTTCACCGTGATCGATAAACGAGGCACTATAGCCCATCAACAGCGCAAGGCAGACATTCGCCTGCTCTTCAATTGTTGACCCCTTGACACCGGAATTATACAAATCCGTAGTCAAACGGTAAACTTCACCGTTACGACGGGAAAGGTCATCGCTATAAATGGGACTACCGTCCATGCCCAAATACATCAGCTCGTGCGCGGCACGCTGAAGAGCAACTGTTTCTTCAGAAAAAGACATAACTATTATGATTTCAGATTTATGATTTATCAACTGTCAACTATCAATAATTGATTGTCAACTGCCAACTATTTGACTACTTCTATAAGATCCGGATGGATGGTAGCCATGGCAACGGCAATGACTCCTTGTATTGCAATAATGACACGGCGGTCGCGGGCACCTTTCACTTTCAGGAAAACACCTTCCTGACCTTCGAAGTCACCACCGGTGATGCGGACTTTTGTACCTTTTGACAAGTTCAACTCTTCGGGTTGGAAGTATATCAGATGATCGTTGTAGGTACCGGCTACAGCGATGAAACGTTGCATATCATTATCGGGGATGATTATCTTCTGTCCGCTACGGGTGTCGGTGATGTATTGCAGGTAAGTGACCTGGGACTTGACACGCTTCACTTCCGAAGGACGGGCATGGACAAAGATCAAGTTGTGAATGACAGGAACTAAAGCGCGAACCTTTTTCCCTTTCTTGATGATTGTATTGTATTGCATAGGAATGAAACAGCCCAATTTCTCCTTTTCGAGTAGACGCATTGCATCAGGCTCCCTACGGTATGTGGCACGCATTGCATACCAGATTTCAGGCTCTTTTTCCGGTTCCATTTGATGTTTTCGCTCCTCCATTCGATGTTTTTGTTCAGAAAAGGGTGTTCCTCCGGGGTTTTGACACCCTTGCATACACTTGAGTTTCAATCACTTGCGAACACTTTATCGTAGATACGGCAAGCTTTGTGTTCATCTTGCCAATTGACTTATTGTAGCTGTTCATTACCGTGGCTATATTGCAGGTAAAAAGCTATAAACGAACGGATTAATAGAGAAAAGTGTCTTTTAATCGTTCGATTAAAAGACACTTTTCTAAGCCATATTTACCCTAAGATTCTTTCAATAAGAAACAGTCCCCAACGCACAATTTTATTTCTGGTATAACCCTCTATAGATTAGTAATATATAGACTGAAAGAAAAATTTAATCGCATTTATTTATCAGAATATTTTGTTGTTTCATTTCTTGACATTATCTTTGTGCACATTAATCGAACGATTAAAAAACACCCCTAATTTACCTCAATCATTATTGACATAACATTCATATCACCTACTCTACCACCTATTTCATCAGCATTGCAAACTGATCCGTATAGCCTCTCAACTTCACCTTTTCTTTATAATAATGTACCTGCGCATACGCACTCACAGGCGCGTATTTCCCTACTTTTTCTTTATATCTTGTTACACACATTTTATAGTTAATAGGTGGTAGGTCCCCCTACCTATTTATCATTATGTATGTAACACAAAACAAATAAAACATTCATTTTTATAAACGGAAATAGTAGATATTAGAAAGATTACCGTTAATTTTGCTTTCGAATAGTAAACTTAAAATAAATTACTAACTTCTAACTTTGTGGTTTTATGGATAAAAAAACACAATCTTGAGTATTGAACTCATCAACAAGGATGGTTTCGACATCCAAATCGAGAGAAAGGAAAACAGGATTGAGATCCTGTTGGTTGAAAATGAGGCTTTTGACAAACACATACGGGTTCGGGCGGAAGAGAGAAAAGAATTTCTCAAGCCATGGATAAACATGCTGATCAGCCGGAAAAAAGAGGCCGGATTGAAAGGAACCATGCACCTGGCAAGAAAGCTGGACTGTATCGCACTTTTTGAAAAGGGGAAGCACGAAGAAGGATTCCTGTCCCTGGAAAGCATTAATACTGAAATCATTAACTTAAGAAAAAAAATCAGGGAAGAAGAGATGGAAAGGAGAAAAAAAGAGAAAAAGAAGTAGTCAATCAAAATTGTGGAAAAACGCCTTTTTTGCTTAAAAAGGCGTTTTTGCCGTTCCGGATATTATCCCCTAATTCGCACCGCCATAAGGCAAGTTTAAACAACTAAAATAGAAATGGAAAATATTCCGGTTACCGCTTACAGCGGATTCAGCAACGTCAGGGGAGAAATTACTCTCCGCAAAGTGATTGAGGACATTACAAAAGGATTGTATGCAAAGCTCGTACTCAAAATCAGGCTGCTCGTCAGCCAGGGAAAGATAGAGGAGGCGAACCATGTGAAGAAGCAGTTGCCATTCTATACCGTAACGGCAGGGTACAGGGAGAAAAGGCAGGCATACAGCATTACAAGGCACACCCATGCCATTGTACTGGACATCGACGACCAGCCCGGGGAGAAACTGGAAGAGTTGAGGGAGAAAATAAATAAAGATCCCAATACATTGGGCAGTTTCCTCACTCCAAAGGGACATGGATTCAAAGTCTTCGTATTCCTGCGTACACAATACGCACGGACCCTGAGGGAAATATTCTCTGTTGGAAAAATGGACTTCGCAACCCTGGAGAAGTATCACAGGATGATGTATGACGCCTGCAAGGAATACTACGAGCAGCTATTGGAAGTAGAAGTAGACGGAAGCGGAAAAGACATCTCAAGGGGATTCTTCACCTCTTTCGATGGGAAGGCGTATCTGAACGAGGAACTGATGAAAGAGGTGGACGAGGCGCTGACCGACATCATTCCTCCGGAAAAGCCGCAAGCCGGTAGAAGGAAGAGTGATGGAGTGATGAGTGGTAAGGTGATAAGTGATAAGATATTGAATGATAAGGTGATAAGTGATAAGGCGGTGGGTGATAAAAAGCCGGAGGCCGGCAAAGTGGAAGCTGAGCCGTGGGAAAGGATGGAGTTCGGCAAGGCAGTGCTCGCAGTGAAGAGGACATCGAGGTTTGAATCCGGAAACAGGGACAACTTCCTATTCGCACTGGGAAACAAATGCTATGCCAAAGGACTGGACGAAAAGGTGGTAGTCAGACTGGTACAGGAGAAATTCGGACCGGAGGAAAAGGGAATTGATATGGCCACGCCCCTGCACAACGCTTATGTATACACGGACAAGACCTACGAAGCACTCGGGCGGAAGGAAGAGAAAACAGATACCATCGACCAGCTGCTGGAATTCCTGAAGACGCATTATGACATACGAAGAAACGTGATACTGGACCGGCTGGAATATCTAAACCTAAACGAAAAGGATGAGAAATGGAAAGGAAAGTTCCGCCCCATGAGAACAAGAAGCTACAATTCAATATTCCTGGACCTGCAACTGACAAGAATCAAATGCTTCAGAAATTATCTGCAGGCGATCATTGATTCATCGTATGCAAGGGAGTTCAATCCATTCACAGCCTACATAGAGAAGTTGAGACCATGGGACGGAGTGAAAGACTACATCGGGGAACTGGCGGATACGGTGCAGACCGAAGACCAGGAATTCTGGAGGAAGAGTTTCCGAAGGTGGTTCGTGGGAATGCTGGCAGGAGCATTGCAGGACGACACGGTGAACCATCTGGTCATCATACTATACTCCGAGCAGGGAAAGGGAAAGAGTACATGGATACGAAGACTGTTGCCACCGGAATGGAAAGAGTATTACAGAAACGGAATGGTGGGATCGGAAAAAACAGATCACCAGATACTGCTAAGTACGCATCTGATCATCAACATGGAGGAATTTGAAGGCGTCAGAATGGAAGAACTGGCGGGTCTCAAGCGGATCATCACACAGGAAAGCATCACCGAGAGAAAGGCCTATGACTTACAGGCATATAACTTCACGCGTCATGCATCGTTCATTGCAAGCACAAACAGCCGCCAATGCCTGCAGGACATAGGGGGAAACAGGAGATTCCTGCCCTCTTCAGTCATTACGCTGGATTATAGAACACCGGTCAATTACGAGGGGATATACGCGCAGGCTTACGCATTGATGAAGGAAGGATACCAGTATTGGTACGAGGGAGAAGAAATTGACGAGCTTAACCGGCACAATGAGCTGCACAGGATGAAGGACCCCGTGGAAGAAAACCTGTTCATATACTTCCGAAAGCCGGAAGCGGAGGATCTATGCGTGAAGTGGATACCGGCCGCAGCCATACTTACCAAAATAGCGATCTACGGCAAAATACAGGTGAACAGGCAAACCATACAGACCTTGGCGCTATCACTGGAAAAATACGGATTCAGGACGAGAAAGAACGAACAGGGAAGCACGGAATATCAGGTGGTGGACTTGACGGAAGATGAAGTAAGAAAAGGATTCAGGAAAAAAGGACAGGACGGGAAGACGGAAGAAGGCGATAAAGCCGAGGGGGGATTACCGTTTTAGGGATTTCGGATAGAATCCACGGGAAGAAGATTCCACCGGGTAGCATATAATATAGCGGGTGATTAGATGTATTGTAATGTGGCATTACATATATTCTTATCACCCGCCACATATATTGGCATTTTATTTACAAAGGAGAGGCACACTCCCTGCCGGATATTCTAAGGCTCTCCCAGATACTTGAAGATAAGTTTTACTTCAAGGGGCATATAGAAATGGCGGTTCTTGTTATAACCCGCTTCCTGCAATTCCGTCATCAGTTGCTTGTTAGCATAAATCCACCGGCGGAGAAGCTGCAGGGCGGTAGTAATACATACACCGGGATTGTAAAGCATGGCAAGGTCGGCTTTGGTATAAGCACGGACAGGGACTTTCTCATCTAAGTTTTCTTCTTTCATAAGTTTGTTTTTTAGTGATTTATATGGTATAAAGGTACTCATTTGCAACGATATCCGAAAGGAATAAAGGAGGTATTACCTCTCATTGAAAGTCTCTTTTTTTCATACAAACTCAAATAACGTCAAGCGGAAAGTGGAAGGAAAAAGAACAGGGTATATTTGCAGTGTCCAAAGGAGAAAAGAGCGAAAATCTTCCGGCAAGCCCATGATGGCAGAGTAAATTAAGAAAAGCATGAGAAGAGGATACGGACAGCTTTCCCCCGAGGATCATTAAATAACCTTGTTTTTTAACTTTTAAAAAATTATTGATTATGGGAGTACCATTCAAGAAGATTCCGCGGAAAGATCCGCGAAAGGAGGATGCGGTGGCAAAGTTTTATCCACAACTAGTAACGTTAGGGGACAATGCCGACCTGGAAGACGTGGCGTACGTGATGAAGGAGAAAAGTTCACTTACCTTGGGAGACATTAAAAGTGTAATTACCAACTTTGTAGAAGCACTGATTGACAAGCTGTATGGCGGACAATCGGTGAACATAAAGGACTTCGGGGTTTTCAGCCTGTCGGCACGGACCCTCGGAGTGGAGAAAAAGGAGGATTGCACGGCTAAGAACATCAAGGCCGTGAAAATCAATTTCCGACCCTCGACCACCATCAGACCGGACGTAACGGCAACACGCGCCGGACAGAAAATTGACTTCTACGATCTGGAAGCATTGGTAAACAAGGACGGAAGTTCGTCAGATGGGCAGGGAGGTTCCGGCGGTGGAGGACTGGATGAAAATCCACTGGGTTAAAATATCACTAATCATTTAATCAAAGAATATGAAAAAGTCTATCTGGGATAAAATTTTCAAAATTGTGATTGCGGTAGCTTCGGCTATAGTAGGGGCACTGAGTGCCAATGCCATGAATGTGTAAAAAGAATACGTGCCGGAAAATAAAATCATCCGGCACGTATTTCAGACTTTTCCCCTATACTCGCTCGGACTGACCCCGAAATGCTTCCGGAATACCTCTCTGAAATATTTTGCATCGCAGAACCCGGTCATATCCGCTATTTCCGTAATAGAGTGTTCGCCTTCTTTCAACATTCGGGCAGCATACTGCATACGGATGAGACGTACATAATCTGCCGGAGAACAATCAGTCAATGCTTTCACTTTATTATAGAAACTGCTGCGGCTCATGTGGTGAAGCGAACAAAGCATATCTACCGTAAAATCCGGATCGGCCATGTTCTTCTCCACATTTTCCCTGACGGAAGCTATGAATTTCCAGTCAAGTGTATCCCGACACCCTTTCGGCCATTTTTCAGTTTCGAAGTCCGAACTGCCATACTTCTTATGCAATAAGATCCGATTGGTAATCAAACGGTTGACACTCGCCTTCAGTATGCTGATGCTGAAAGGTTTCGCCATGTAATCATCCGCACCTATCTTCAGTCCTTCCAGCATGTTTTTCTCATCACCCAATGCAGTCAACAGAAGCACCGGAATATGAGATGTTTCAATATTACCCTTAATGGCGGCACACAATTCATCTCCCGACATTTCCGGCATCATAATATCTGACAACACAAGATCCGGCTTAAACTCGGATAGGATTTCAAGAGCCTCCTTTCCGTTGTGACAGGACTGCACCAGATAATCCTCACCAAGCGTATTCACCAGATAAATACGCAAATCGTCATTATCCTCCACGATGAGGATACGCCGGGAAGAAGCATCACCCTGCTTGGGCTCAACGGCAGAAAGTGCCGGAGTAACAACTTCCGGCATGCTGATAGATCGCTCCGGAGTTGCAGATATGATACTGGCTTTACGAAAATGTTTGTTCCCCTTAGGAAAAATGATTCTTACCAGTGTACCTTGTTCCGCCGTACTTTCTATAGTTATTTTTCCACCATGTAAACGCACCAGCCTATGCACCAATGCCAGGCCGATTCCACTACCGCTAACCCTCAAGTTGATGGCATTGCTACCTCGAAAATAGGTATGAAAAAGTCCTTTCTGTTCATTGCGGGGAATACCGATTCCGGTATCTTTCACCTCAATGCCCCACCCATCCTCATATTCTGATGCACTGACATATATGTTCCCATTTTCCGGTGTATATTTCATGGCGTTCGATAGGATATTTTTCATGATAGAATCCATCTTATCCCTGTCAAACCACACGTTCAGGTATTGGAAATTACTTTCGTAAGTCAACCTGATATGCTTGATGTTTGCATACGCATGAAATGTGTCACAAATGCCTGACATATACGCACCTAATTCATATTCAGCAATATACATATGTGACGAATAGGTGTTGATACGTTCAAAATTAATAAGATTTGTTATAAGCCGTAAAAGAACATCCACATTTCTCAGAGCCATGCTCACATGTCCCTTACCTTCCTCATTCACCATATCTTTGTTCCGTAATTCTTCCAGCGGGGCCTTTATCAGGGTCAGAGGTGTACGGATGTCGTGAGCTGTATTTATAAAAAAACGTGTCTTTTCCTCCGAAATCCTCTTCTGTTTCCTCAGCGTAATGATACGGAACAGAATCACGCACACCAGAACAGCCAATATAATATAACCGGCTATAGCCCACGGAGTAGCCCACAACGGAGGAGATATGGTAATCAACATACTGCGCTGTTCATAACTCTTGTACTTTTCTTCGTTAGACACGGAACGTACATGAAGCATATATTTACCCGAAGGAATATTAGTGAAATGCATCAGGCCGTTGGAAGAAGGTGTAGTCCATTCATCATAAAAGCCTTCCAATCTCCAGGAGTATAAAATATTAGAAGGATAGTCATAATTAATGGAGGAAGCCCTCAGTGAGAAAGTATTCTGTTCATATTTAAGTTTCAAAACTTTCGTATCGTTAATATCCGTTTCCAAGGGCGATCCTTCATCACCGGGATATACAGGCTGATAGGATATATTCAAATCACTAAGCAACATCGGAGAAAAAGTTGGGACCGGTATGTGCATATCCGAAGGAAAGCCAATGACCCCATCATTACTTCCCAAGATAAAACGACCGCTGCTATGCAAAATACCGGCACCGGGATTGAAACAGACACTCATAAGCCCCTGTTCACGCGTCCAGTTATTAAATGACATTCTACGAGGTGAAAAATGAACAATTCCATTTTCCGTACTAAGCAATAAATCCCCGTCCGGTTTAGGAAGAATTGTATAGATATTGTTGGATATAAGGGCACTATTATCTGTATAATACTGAGCGAAGGCCTCTTCTTCGGGATTATAAAGCACCAGTCCGGAACCACTGGTACCTATATACAACACACCATCATCTCCCTGATACAAGGCATGGATATGCATAGATTCCACAGGCATATCGATGCTGCGGTATTTTCCGGAAAACTTGTCTAGCAAATATAGCCCTGCCGAAGTGCCAATCCACATCGAAGAATCGTCTTTTTCGCGAATGCAGGTAATAGAATTCAAGCCGGAATACAGGCGAGATTTGCCACTTTTAAGATCAAAACATTTCAGATTGTAAAAACCGCCTGACCAGATATTACCTTCCGAATCTTTCCTTATGTCACGAATGTACTGATCGGGACGCAGGTCTAAATGAAAGAAAAGAGAAGAAGCAATATAGTCAACCGTAAGGGCACGTTTATCTATCTGGTAAAGACCGGAGGTAAAACCACCTGCCAGAATAATTCCGGGCGAGATTTCACAAAGCGTCAGGAATATATGATTCTTATCTTCCAGTTCATGATCAAAAGTGCTGAAAAAGGAATGCCATTCCCCCGTAGCGGAACTATATAGACTTATGCCATTGCTGGTACCGAACCAAAGGTCACCGTCACTATCTTCAATGACATCATGCACCTGGTTATTGACAAGTGACTGGCGGTTTCCAACCGAATGACGAGTCCATCGGTAGCCGCTGTAACGATTGTCGCGGATGGTTATTCCACTGGGATAATTAGCAATCCAGATGCGACCATCATGGTCTACATGCACATCGTTTATGTTGTTGCCATTCATTCCATTATGGATATTATAATCTGCTACAATATAAGGAACTGCATAACATGTATCAATATTCATACGATAGATTCCTTTCCCGTCAGTAGCTATCAGAATTTCCCTTTCCCCAAAGGGTATAATACGTTTGATATTCACGTCACTAAGGGTTTCATCCGACCGATTTTCCTGAGAAGTATTGAGATCACAAATCCACACTCCCTGCTTAAAAGTACCGACAAACAGTTTCTTCAAAGCAGCTGAAAAGAATAACTCGCTCACCGGTGCATGAAGATTATATGCCGGCGTACACGAAAGTAACGTACGAGATTCGTCCAATACCGCCCGATACAACCCGGACTCCGTACCTATGAAGAAGTTTTCCCTATCTATCTGGGCAATAGAAGTGACATTACTGATTATACTGGATGATAATTGCGATATCTTTCCTGTACGGGTATCGAACAATGCCATTTGTTCCTTACTGCAAAGCCAGATACGTCTGGAATGATCCATATAGCTATATGTAATATTCGGCGAAGAGATTCCCTTTTCCGGCAAAGGAGGCATATACACCTGTTCGAACCGATCACGCCCCTGCTCATAGCGGAAAATGCGGCCTTTCCGTCCTATTCCCCACAACACACCGTCGTCAGCCATGTAAAGCCAATTCAGGCTAAACTGCATATTGAGCTTCTGTCCCTTATCCGTCAATTCATAGTGTCTGATTTCCTTGCCATTGTAACGGTCCGGACCTTCCTGAGTAAGGAACCACATATATCCTAAAGAATCTTGTAGGATACGATAAACTTTCTGACTGCCCAGACCATCCTCCATACTTATATATTTATATGCCTGGGCTACACATACCTGAGTAAAAAATACGAGTATGGCAAACAGCATGGAGGTTTTTCTCTGTTGATAAAATCTTCTCCTGTTCATCACAGTTCGTGTGTTATCATCCGAGGGTTCCTGACTCCGAATCTGACCAGGAATCCCAACGGTTTAATATTAAAATATGAGATTAATATGCAAAATTAACCAAAAATGCAGAAAAGTTCACAGTCTAAGACAAGTTTTTTTCATAATACACTTCATTTTTTATCGCTATTACCATATTTTTCTTATAACAAATAACATTGCACAAGAAACGATCCTTTTTCTTATTTTCGTTCTTAATCACTTATTTGACAACTTTTTAGCCATCTTATTTGTTAGAGACATATACTAATCTATAATCCATGATCCATGAAAGTACATGAATATCAAGCAAAGGAAATCTTCTCCCAGTATGGAATTCCGGTAGAACGACATGTGTTATGCAATACGCCCGATGAAGCCGTAAAAGCTTTCCGGCAGTTAGAAGTGGACAAAGTAGTTGTGAAAGCACAAGTGTTGACCGGTGGACGAGGAAAGGCAGGAGGCGTAAAACTGGCTGACAGTGAAGAACTGGTAAGACAGCACGCCCGGGAAATTCTGCAAATGACCATCAAAGGTTTTCCTGTAACCCGAATTTTAATCAGCGAAGCTGTAGATATCGCAGCTGAATATTATGTCAGTTTTACCATTGACCGCAACACGCGTTCAGTAGTGCTTATCATGAGTGCGGCAGGAGGAATGGATATTGAAGAAGTAGCCCGCAACACTCCGGAGAAAATCATTCGCTATAATATCGACCCGTTGATAGGATTGCCCCAATATCTGGCACAGCGTTTTGCATTCATGCTTTTTGACCAGGCGGAACAAGCCAGGCGTATGACTTCCATCCTTCAGGATCTTTATAAAGCCTTCATGGAAAACGATGCATCGCTTGCTGAAATCAACCCGCTGGTATTGACGGCTAAAGGCACACTTCTGGCTATCGATGCTAAAATGGTGTTCGACGATAACGCTCTCTACCGCCACCCCGATATCCATGCCCTTTTCGAACCTACACCGGAGGAACAACTCGAAGCTACAGCCAAAGAAAGAGGGTTCAGTTATGTACGTATGGACGGAGACATCGGTTGCATGGTAAACGGTGCCGGACTGGCAATGACTACCATGGACATGATTAAGTTATATGGCGGTTCACCTGCCAATTTCCTGGATATCGGTGGGAGTTCAAACCCCGTGAAGGTGATTGAAGCCATGAAGATACTGCTGAATGATTCGAAAGTAAAAGCGGTCTTCATCAATATATTTGGCGGCATCACTCGTTGCGACGATGTAGCTATAGGATTGATACAGGCTTTCGACCAATTGCAAACGGAAATTCCTGTCATTGTAAGACTGACGGGAACCAATGAAAATATCGGCAGGAAACTATTAAAAGACAGTAACCGCTTTCAGGTAGCGGAAACCATGAATGAAGCCACCCTGATGGTAGTAAAATCTGTGAAAGGAGAAACATTATGAGCATACTTATTGATAAATCGACCCGCCTGTTGGTACAAGGTATTACGGGCAGAGACGGACATTTTCATGCCGTAAAAATGAAAGAATACGGTACGAATGTAGTAGGCGGTACGTCTCCCGGAAAAGGAGGCAGCACCGTAGACGGGCTTCCCGTTTTCAACACCATGTACGAGGCAGTGGAAAAGACGCAGGCCAATGCCTCCATTCTTTTTGTTCCCGCCAGCTATGCGGCAGATGCTATCATGGAAGCCGCAGATGCCGGAATCAAACTGATTATCTGTATCTCCGAAGGTATCCCTACCCTCGATGTAATCAAAGCGTATCGCTTCACTCAACTGAAAGGAGCCATGCTGATCGGACCGAACTGCCCCGGTTTAATTTCTCCGGAAAAGAGCCTGGCCGGAATCTTACCCGGCAACGTTTTTAAAAAGGGAAATGTCGGAGTGATCAGCCGTAGCGGAACATTGACTTACGAGATTGTTTACCATCTTACAGCCAACGGCATGGGCCAATCTACCGCTATCGGCATGGGAGGTGATCCCGTAGTAGGACTTTACTTCCGTGAACTATTGGAAATGTTCCAAAATGATAAGGATACGGAATCCATCGTCATGATCGGTGAGATTGGTGGAAATGCAGAAGAACTGGCGGCTGAATATATAAAGAAATACGTAACAAAACCTGTCGTAGCTTTTATTGCCGGACAATCTGCACCTCCGGGAAAGCAAATGGGACATGCAGGTGCCATTATTTCCGGTAATTCCGGTTCTGCCGAGGAAAAGATTGCAGCACTGACAGCAGCAGGAATACAAGTGGCAAATGAACCGGCAGAAGTACCTATCTTATTAAAAGCGTCACTTCCAAACAAATAACATAACTTCCATAAGGGGGTGTCCCTTTTGAATGGTTCACCCCCTTATTTTATTCAAATCAATTCGTAGCTGGCACTTTGGATAGGCATATCCAGATTGTGCAGTACTTTTTCCAATAAAATACCCTCCCGATTGTCGTACTCATACCCAAAAGTAGCGCGAATGCCCTGAAGAATGAATTGCGTGGCACGGTCCAAAGCAATAGGAAGACTGTCCCCTTGCAATAAAGCACCGGTTATGACACTTGTAAAAGTATCCCCGGTTCCCGGATAATGAGCCGGCAAATACGGGCAAGTAATTTTCCAGTATCGATCCCCTACCCGATTATAAGCATATACCGAGGTCTTGTGACTCTCCTCATGAACAGGGACGCTTGTTATAATAACCACCTGAGGACCTGCATCAGATAAAAAACGAAGGTAAGATTTCAATTCTTCATCCGTATTATCTGCTTTATAAGGCTTGTCCATCAGATAAAAAAGTTCAGTGAGATTTGGGGTGATCACATCCGCCTTCGTTGCCAGGTGGCGCATTTCGCGAATCATTGATTCATCAAAGTTTGTGTATAGCCGTCCGTTATCTCCCAATACGGGGTCAACTACCACCAAGCTGTCCGGCTGGCGGAAGTCATCAATAAAATCCGAAACAATCTGTACCTGACGCGGAGCTCCGAGATATCCTGTATAGAAAGCATCAAACTGTACATCCAGCTTTTTCCATTCGGCAATAATTCTAGGCATTTCATCCGTCAGGTCAAGAATAGAGAACTCCGGATATTGCGTATGACTGGAGAGCACAGCCGTAGGTAAAGGGCAAACCTGAAAGCCCATGGAAGACAAAATCGGAATTACAACCGTAAGGGATACACGCCCAAAACCAGACAGGTCATGAACGGCAGCTATTCTCTTTACTTTATTTGTATACATTTTGGTTACTACATTTTTCTTACACATAAAAACTCCCCGCAAAGATAATCTTACGGGGAGTAAACAACAAGCCAAAAGAGAAAATGTTTGATTCAATTAAAGTTTAGGAATTAAGCTAATGCAAGTATCAGCATTTGTGCAGTAAGCACACGTAAAAACATGGTAAGCGGATAAACAGTGGCATATCCCACCGCAGGAGCATCACACGAAGTCAGATCATTGGAATACGCCAACGCGGGCGGATTCGTGGTTGAGCCACCCAATACTCCGATCAACGTATAATAGTTCAATTTAAAGACATATCGTCCGACAAGCCCGGCTATCAGCAAAGGAACAATAGTTATGATAACACCATAACCTACCCAGACATAGCCACCGTCATAAATCACCGTTTCCACAAATCCTTTACCGGCACCCAATCCCACACAAGCCAGGAAAAGGGAAATTCCTATCTCACGCAGCATCAGATTGGCACTCATGGTAGTATAAGTAATCATTTTGTACTGAGGGCCGAAGCGACTGATCAGAATGGAAACAATAAGAGGTCCACCCGCCAATCCTAACTTTACCGGCTGGGGAATACCCGGAAATACGAAAGGCGTACTACCCAGGATACATCCTAACGCTATCCCCAGGAATATAGGTATCAGATTAGGATGATCCAAGCGTTTCATTGAATTTCCCAATACTTTTTCCGCATGACTGACCGCCAGCTCGCTACCAACAATAGTAACACGGTCGCCCATCTGTAATTGTAATTGCGGAGCAGCAACCAAGTCCACTCCCGAACGATTCACACGGGTAATACTGGCTCCGAAATTATTACGTATCTTCAATTGGGAAAGCATCTTTCCATTCAGTTCAGGTTTCGTTATCAAGATACGACGGGAAATCAGTTTCTTATCCAATTGCTCCCATTGCATATCAATCTGCTTACCGAAGAAGACGCTAATAGCTTCAATATCTTTAGGGGTAGAGATAACCAAAATTTTATCATTCAGATGCAATACCGTATCTGAATTAGCCAATTCCGTTTCTTGCCCGTCATGATACCGTACACGCGAAATCACAAAATCACGGTTCATCAGCGGACGTATATCTTTTATCTTTTTCCCGTCGATAGCTTCATTACGGATTTCAAACGAAATAGGACGCACAGTGAGTTCCTGTATGTGTCCGAGTCCACGTTCAGCTTCCGCCTCTTCTGTCTTGGTATTGATACGCAAAATATATTTCAAGGCTATCAATGACAAGATAATACCGACTACACCCAGCGGATAAGCAACCGCATATCCCAATGCTATCTCAGGGGCATCTATTCCGTTCAAATCACTGTTTGCCTGCTGGGCAGCTCCAAGTCCCGGAGTATTTGTTACCGCACCGGAAAGGATACCGACCATAGTAGTGATAGGCGTACCCGTGACAAAATGTAATATAATCGTGATGACTACTCCCAGAAAAACGACCAGCATAGCCAACAGATTCAAGGTAAGTCCGCCTTTTTTGAAAGCAGAAAAGAAACCGGGTCCCACTTGCAACCCTATGGAGTAAACAAACAAGATCAGACCGAACTCTTTCATAAAATGAAGCAAGTGTTCATTCAGAGTCATATCAAAATGCCCGAATACAATACCCACAAAAAGTATCCATGTGATACCTAATGAAACTCCCGCCACTTTGATTTTAGCCAGCATGATGCCAAATGCTATCACAAGTGAAAGGATCAGTACGGAATGAGCCACTCCTCCACCCCAAAGATCAGGGTATCCTTCAAAAAGGTTCTTCAATAGTTCCATAATTTAAAGCATATATAATTTTATCTTCATATAATCCGTTTAAAGTCTCCCCGGAGAAATCACTTCTACGGGGAGACGCACACATTGAAACATAACTAAATCATAGTGGCATATTGCCGTGCTTTTTAGGTGGGTTGCTCTGACTCTTGTTATGCGTCATTTCTAACGCCTGAATCAGCTTATACCGGGTATCACGAGGCATGATAATCTCATCAATAAAACCACGCTCGGCAGCCCGATACGGATTAGAAAACTTAAATTCATATTCCTGGATCAGACCGGATTTTTCTTCCGGTGTAACATTTCTATATAATATATTCACAGCACCTTCGGCTCCCATCACAGCTATTTCAGCCTGCGGATAGGCCAGATTGATGTCTGCCCCTGTCTGTTTGCTGGACATCACAATGTACGCACCGCCATAAGCCTTACGGGTTATCAGGGTAATTTTAGGGACAGTAGCTTCTGCATAAGCATAGACGATTTTTGCCCCGTGACGAATGATGCCATTATGCTCCTGCGTCACGCCAGGCAGGAAGCCCGGTACATCTTCGAAGGTAATCAACGGAATGTTGAAGCAGTCGCAAAAACGGATGAAACGTGCAGCCTTATCGGAAGCGTCTATATCCAGCACACCAGCCAGATAAGCCGGCTGGTTGGCTACAACTCCTACCGAACGACCATTCAGACGGGCAAAGCCAACCACAATATTCTTTGCAAAATGGGGCATCACTTCAAAGAAATATTGGTTATCCATAACCGGCTCTATAATATCCTTAATGTCATAAGGAATGTTCGGGTCTTCCGGAATCACAGTTTGAAGCTCTTCTGCCTGACGTCTGGCATCATCCGTACAAGGAATAAGCGGAGCATCCTCCATATTATTGGAAGGCAGGAAGCTGAGCAATTCGCGTATGGCCAGCATGGTTTCTTCTTCAGTGTTACACATGAAGTGAGTAACGCCACTCTTACTGCTATGTGCATAGGCTCCACCCAACTCTTCCTTGTCCACTTCTTCATGCGTAACCGTTTTCACTACATCCGGCCCTGTGATGAACATATGGCTTTTCTCTTTCACCATAAAAATAAAATCCGTCAATGCAGGTGAATAACAGGCACCGCCGGCACATGGGCCCAGAATAGCTGAGATTTGAGGAATCACCCCGGAAGCAATCGTATTCTGATAGAAAATAGAAGCATATCCTGACAAACTGCCGACACCTTCCTGAATACGGGCACCTCCCGAATCATTCAGAGCAATAACCGGAGCGCCATTTTTGAGTGCCAGTTGCTGTACTTTCACTATTTTCGCTGCATTAGTTTCACTCAAAGAACCGCCATGCACCGTAAAGTCATAGGCGTACACAAATACCGGACGACCGTCAATCTTGCCATAACCGGTCACCATGCCATCACCCGGAATCTGTTTTTTCTCCATTCCGAAATTGGTGCAACGGTGATTTACAAACTTGTCCAACTCATTGAATGTCCCTTTATCCAGCAAGGCTTCTATGCGTTCGCGTGCGGTCATCCGCCCGGCAGCATGTTGTTTTTCTATCTTATCAATGCCTCCACCCTGCGAGGCACGCTTATTAAGTTCTTCAAACTGATTATATATTTCTGTCCTTTCCATACTTATTCTTCATTTATAATATCCAATGTCATTAAAATCTGGTTACTGCTCACTGAATCACCTTCCGCCACCAAGATTTCTCTCACTACACAGTCCGAATTGACCTTATAGTTGCTTTGCATTTTCATAGCTTCAAGCACCACTACAATATTTCCCGCCGACAAACGGTCACCTTTCTGTACAGGAATCTTCATAACTTTACCCGGCATCGGAGCAATAATCTTATCGTCCTGTCTCTCTTCTCCTCCTTTTCGCATACGCAAGTATTTCACCTGGGTATCTGCTATATCCACATGATAAGAGCGATAGAACAAATTCACATCATAGCTTTTTCCTCCTTCACCGCGGATGACTTCCGTATTGTAAGAATTTCCGTCGTGTAAGATGGAGCAGCTACCGTTTTCTGCCATGGCAATATCCACATCGTAGATTCTTCCATCAACATTCAACCGGACTTTATTATCTTCTTTACTGACCAACGTCACATCGGCAACGCGGTTTCCAATATGTATTTCCATTAACTACTTCCTCCCTCTTTAAATACGTAAAACTCCTTTTTGCAAACCGAACTCACGCCAGCGACTGATAGGACGACCATCAGACGATTGCGTGGAAGAATTCTCTTCCAGGTTCATCAGGTAATCTATATAAGCGGCAATCATGGCAATATTCTCAATTTCTTCATTATTACTGTTAGGACGCTGCAACATACGCGAGTTTTTCTCGATAAACAGCGTGTTGTATTCTCCCTTTACGAAATCGGGGTTGTGCATGATGCGCTTCAGATAAGTAAGATTGGTCTTCAATCCGGTAATTTTATACTCATACAGCACACGGCGCATACGCTCAATGGCATACTGCCGATTGGTGGCCCATACGATCAGTTTTCCGATCATGGGATCATAATAGATAGGAATCTCATACCCTTCGTAAACATAGCTATCGATTCGGACACCGATACCGTTCGGTTCAGCCAATAACTTAATGATTCCCGGAGACGGCATGAAATTATTCTCTGTATCTTCCGCACAGATACGACATTCGATAGCATGTCCCCGCTGAAACAAATCTTCCTGTTTAAGATGCAACGGATAACCGGCTGCAATCATGATCTGTTCTTTCACTAAGTCCACACCCACCACTTCTTCGGTAATGGGATGTTCCACTTGCAAACGGGTGTTCATTTCCAGGAAATAGAAATAACGGTGCTTATCAACCAGAAATTCGATAGTACCTGCACCCGAATAGTTCACTGCTTTGGCGGCAGCCACAGCCTTCTCTCCCATCTCTCTGCGTAATTCCGGAGTGAGGAAGGGAGATGGACTTTCCTCCACAATTTTTTGATTTCTACGCTGAACAGAACATTCGCGATCGAATAAATGAATCACATTGCCATGATTATCACCCAATACCTGAAATTCAATATGATGGGGTTCCTCCACAAATTTCTCCAGATATACCGTATCGTCACCAAAAGCAGACATAGACTCCGAGCGGGCGGTATTGTAAGCCTCAACCACTTCATCCTCACTATGTATCAGTCGCATACCTTTTCCACCACCACCCATAGAGGCTTTCAGCATCACGGGATAGCCGATCTTATTACATATCATCACAGCCTCCCCGGCACTCTGCAAGGGTTGTTCCGTACCGGGAACTACCGGTACTCCGGCTGCAATCATGTGTTTACGGGCTGAGATTTTATCACCCATCGCTTCCATTGTTTCGGCAGAAGACCCGATAAAAATAATGCCTTCTTCTTTGCAACGACGGGCAAAGTCGGCATTTTCAGATAAGAAACCATATCCGGGATGGATGGCATCCGCTTCATGCTGCCGGGCAGCACGAATTATATTCTCTATATTCAAATAACTGTCTCTGGAAGCTGCCGGACCTATCAAACAGGCTTCATCGGCATACATGACGTGTTTTGCTGCACGATCCGCTTCCGAATAGACAGCTACTGTACGTATTCCCATCTCTTTGCAGGAACGCATTACACGTACAGCAATCTCGCCTCTATTGGCAATCAATACTTTTTTAATCATTGTTCTTCTGTTTATCGCAAAGGGGTGCATCACATACATCCATAACAATACCCTCTTTGACTGCCGTCAGACAGTCATGACATAAACAGCCCGGATAATTCTTTTGCAAATAAGCACGTTGCTGCTCATTCAGTCGTACCGTAGCGCAATGGCATGACAAAATCCGATCGTGCATACACTCAAAGGTTGCACCACAACGCGGACATACCTTTTTCATAGGCATCCCTCTCGCATTAATTAAATTAAAACAATTATTCGTTCGTACTGTTCCCCTAATCCCACGAGTAGCAACAGACTTTAACGAATGGCAGGTCTTCTGACTGACTCCCTTTCTGATTCCTTCCCGGCCTCCAATTCACAGCCAGTGGCTAAAGTATTTATCAAGAAAGTTATGGAGCTTCACAGCAGCGGGACTGTCCGGGATTTACACCCGATTCCCTTTTAATCCAAATGACAGAAATGTTCATCCGAAACCAATTCGGGGCAAAGATAGTGGAAATTATCATTGGAGATGCTTTTTAAAACAAAAAATATAAGCAGGGAATATTTTTTTCTATCATCCGTTGGATTATTGATTTTATTTCTAACTTTGTCAGCGATAACGGTTTCCAAATCACCGCAAGCGTGAAACGGAATTAAAAGGGAATCCTGTGAAAATCAGGGACTATCCCCGTAGCTGTAAGTTTCATCTCCCTACCATGTGGAGAAAAGATTGTGGCATTCTTTAGCCACTGGTCCTGCAAAGACCGGGAAGGCGCCACAACGGAAACAAGTCAGAAGACCTGCCGATATCTGTAATCATTCAGGCTTTCGGGTGAAAAGCGATAGAGTGCATCCTCCAAGATTCATTTTATTACTTACTCTCCTTATTTTGTCGTTTGATTTAGTATAGCTAACTAAACAAAGAATATTTATTTGTTAAATCTTAAATTACAGGTATGATCAATTCGGAGACTTTCATCGTCAAAAGAGATGGGAAAAAAGAAGCGTTTTCACTTGATAAGATCAAGAACGCAATTAGTAAAGCATTTTTATCTGTCGGCAGTTTTGCCACACAAGATGTGATCACCAACATACTCAGCCGCGTGAACATCAGTGATGGAACCAGTGTAGAAGATATACAGAACCAAGTAGAAGTGGCACTGATGGCTGAACACTATTACAGTGTAGCAAAAGCGTTCATGCTATACAGACAGAAACATCTGGAAGACCGGGAAGTACGTGACAAGCTCCGTTTCCTAATGGATTACTGCGATGCCTCCAACCCTGCCACCGGTAGCAAGTATGACGCTAACGCCAATGTGGAAAATAAAAATATAGCCACACTGATAGGCGAACTCCCCAAATCGAACTTCATCCGTCTGAACCGCCGTTTGCTGACTGACCGCCTGAAGGACATGTACGGCAAGGAACTTTCAGACCGCTACATCGAATTGCTGAACCAACACTTCATATACAAGAATGATGAAACCAATCTTGCCAATTATTGCGCAAGCATCACCATGTATCCGTGGCTGATCAGCGGAACCGCATCCGTAGGCGGTAACTCCACGGCACCCACCAATCTGAAGTCTTTCTGCGGAGGATTCATCAATATGGTATTTATCGTATCGAGTATGCTCAGCGGCGCCTGCGCCACACCGGAATTTCTGATGTATATGAATTATTTCATAGAAAAAGAATACGGAGAGGATTACTATAAACATCCGGAACAACTTGCCGACCTTTCCTCCAAACAAAGGACCATAGATAAAATAATCACCGATTGTTTTGAACAGATCGTATATTCCATCAATCAACCTACGGGGGCACGGAATTTTCAGGCAGTATTCTGGAATGTAGCTTACTATGATCAATATTATTTCAATAGCCTTTTTGAACATTTCGTCTTCCCGGACGGAAACGCTCCCCATTGGGAATCATTGAGCTGGTTGCAAAAGCGCTTCATGAAGTGGTTCAATAAGGAACGTACCAAAGCCATTCTTACCTTCCCCGTAGAGACAATGGCTTTGCTGACCAAAGACGGAGATGTATTGGACAAGGAATACGGTGACTTCACGGCCGAAATGTATGCGGAAGGGCACTCTTTCTTTACATATATGAGTGATAATGCCGACTCGTTAAGTAGCTGTTGCCGCTTGCGTAATGAAATACAGGATAATGGATTTAGTTACACCCTGGGAGCAGGCGGCGTATCTACCGGATCAAAAAGTGTGTTGACTATCAACCTGAACCGTTGCATCCAGCATGCAGTGAAATCCGGATTGCTTTATCATTTCTTCCTTGAAGAGGTAGTAGATCTGGTACACAAAGTACAACTGGCCTATAACGAAAACCTAAAGCATCTGCAAAGCAAAGGAATGTTGCCTTTGTTCGATGCCGGATACATTAATATGGGACGCCAATATCTGACAATCGGTGTAAACGGGCTGGTGGAAGCCGCTCAATTCATGGGAATTGAAATCAACGATAATCCTAAATATGAAGCTTTTGTGCAGGAGATTCTGGGAATAGTTGAAAAATACAATAAGAAATATCGAACGAAAGATATACTCTTTAACTGCGAAATGATACCGGCTGAGAATGTAGGCGTAAAACATGCCAAATGGGACAAAGAAGCCGGTTTCCAGACATTCCGCGAGTGCTATAACAGCTATTTCTACATTGTAGAGGATGAGTCGCTGAACGTCATCGATAAGTTCCGTATGCATGGACACAGGTACATAGAGCACCTGACGGGTGGTTCGGCACTCCACATGAACCTGGAAGAGCATTTGAGCAAAGAGCAATACAGACAATTACTTCGGGTAGCCGCCACTGAAGGCTGCAATTACTTTACTTTCAATATACCTAACACGGTTTGCAACGAATGCAACCACATTGACAAAAGATACTTGAAAGAGTGTCCGGAATGTCATAGCCAGAACGTGGATTATCTGACCCGCGTCATCGGCTACATGAAACGAATCAGCAATTTCTCTCAAGCCCGGCAAAAGGAGGCTGCCCGAAGATATTATGCTGAAGTACACTGATTACGACATTGTTTTTCAGGAGATACCGGATGAGGTGACATTGGCAATCAACCTTTCGAACTGTCCGAACAGGTGTAAAGGTTGCCATAGTCCCTATCTGCAACATGATGTCGGAGAAACACTGACAGAAGAAAACCTTTCCGTACTTTTACAAAAGTATGGAAAGGCTGTTACATGCGTCTGTTTTATGGGAGGAGATGCAGATCCTTATGATGTAACGTATTTTGCCAATTTTCTACAGCAGCAACAGATTGCCCCGGTTAAAGTGGGCTGGTATTCCGGTAAGTCGGAACTGCCTGACGGGTTCCCGATCCGGAACTTCCAATACATAAAACTTGGGCCTTACGTAGAAAGCCGCGGTGGTTTGAAGTCTGAACAAACCAACCAGCGGCTTTACAAGATTGTACAAGGAGAAATGAATGATATTACTTACCGGTTCAGGACAAAGAGCTAATCTCTTTCTGCCTGAACCGGAATTACAAAGTCTTATTCAAACCGAAGGACAAGGCGTCCCGTTTGCGGGCCATCCACCCATTTAGGTTGTGAAGAAGGACCGCACAAATCCGTGGAGTTTACTTTATTACGCACCGGAGGAATTACATTCAAAACAGAAATTCCGCTTTCGGGAAGTGTATACAGTAACCGGTCACGACCATCACGGGGTTGATATACTCCGATATAGGAATCAGGAGTTTCATTCGTCAGGCTGATGGTTCCCTCTTTCGTACGAATACTCATCCAGGAGACACTGCCAAAATATCCTTTGAATTCAGGATAGGTGAATGTCTCACCCGGAATAGGATCGTTATAATCATTCTCCCAGATATCATACTGCGTGCCATGAATACGATTCTGCCATACACGATACGGACCTGCTCCCAACCAACGCTTGCTGAGCACTTGTCCTTCAGGATAATCAAAGCAAATACCCATCAGGTCTACCACACCGGAGAAGTTGTAGGTATAATCAAGAGTAGCCATGCCATCCGGATGAATTGTCCACTGAGCTTTGTCTAAATTGCCCAGTTTATAATTAGCGGTGAGGATCAGATTACCCCCCTCTTCTTTTACATCCAGTTTCGTGAAGACTGCCGCGTCGGGAAATTCTGTGTAAGTACGGTCCTTTGCCTTGGCTTTTTCGTCGTCATGATTATAGAACTGATCCAGGGAACGGTCTGCACGACGTGCACCGATAAAACGGGGACCGTTGGCAAAACTAATCTTACGGTTATTGACGGATACATCTTTCAGCTGCCCGTCTTCCTTTGAAAAGACAAAAGTACGTCCGTTTGCTTTTACCGTAATGCCTTTTTCTGTTTCCGTATAGGATGCACGGCCGGATGATGCAGAAAACTGTTCTGTTTCCCGGTTCAGTTTATCTACGGGGAAAGTCCAGCGCCATAGCTCATGACCATATTTATCTATAGCTGTCAGGAAAAGAGCATCCGCTTCGGGAAGAATAGGAGTCTTGATATCCACCACTCCCACTCCATGGGCTGCTACATCGCTTCCCTGCACTTCACCTTGTTTCAGAATCCGGGTAGTTGTATTGGAAACATCCGTTACTGACGGGAACTTCACTTGCTGCCAGATAAAACGACAGGTGTTCAGGTTCAGATAATCATAACGGTTCTCGACAGAGAGTCGACCGTTGAAATTCCGGTCGATAGCGGTATTCATAACCTGCACCGGGCTCCATAGCTGCTTGATAGTGTAATAGCTGCCTTCCTTTTCATGGTGAGGGCCTACAATTCCGTCAGCTCCGAAATTTCCCTGATTGTCTATGAACCCGTCCATATCCACACGCTTCACGCCTTCATCCGCCAATACCCACAGAAAACCACCGATACAACGCGGATGTTTACGCATCATTTCCCAGTAATCATACAGGCCGGCACCATGGCCTCCGTCGTACAAACCGTGCAGGAATTCAGTAGGCATAAAGATTTCCGGCAGGCGCATGTAGTTCTGACTTTCTCCATACGAACGATAGTGCATGGTTTCGAAACCGGAGAAGTTACCTTGCGGATGGATGACCGGGCGTTTCTGCAGATCGTATTTATGGAATTCTCCATCCAGTTCAACGTTCCAGCCTTTTTCATTACCATTGCTCCACCAGATAACGGACGGATGGTTCACATCACGTTCTATCATGCCTTCAATCAGACGTACTCCCGTAGGGGTGTCGTACTTGCCATGCCAGCCACCCAGTTCATCCATAACATAGAGTCCAAGAGAGTCGCACGCTTCCAGAAATTCCGGGTCCGCCGGATAGTGGCTCAGACGGACAGAATTCATATTCATGCCCTTCATCAGAAGTACATCTTCAATATTCTTCGCTTTACTCAAGGTACGACCGCTTTCGGGACGGAAACTATGACGGTTGACACCACGCACATTGATACGCACCCCGTTCACGTACAATCCGTCACTTTCACGAACTTCGATAGTACGGAAACCGAATGTCTCGGTCGCATGATGCAGGACTTTGCCTTCTTTATCCAACAGGGAGAATTGAGCTTTATAGAGGTTTGGGGTTTCTGCGGTCCATAGGGCGGGGGCAGAAACATTCAATTGCAGAGTAGTCCAGTCGCTTCCGGCTTTTAGGGGTACGGTGGTATCTGCCAGTTTCTTCCCTTTACCGTCCAAAATCTGTGCACGGATACTCATTCCGTCACCGGAGATATTCGTGTGGCAATTGGCACGGAATGATCCGTCCATTTGCGCGTCAATGGCGATATGGCGGAGGTTGACGGCAGGTTTTACTTCCAGAAATACCGGGCGGAAGATACCGCCAAAGTTCCAATAATCGGCGCGCCGTTCGGCAAGGTTCACACTGGCATTCTCACTCTCTTTGGAAACTGTTACTTCCAACAGATTCTTCTTGCCATATTTCAGTAAATCCGTGACATTATATGAAAAGCGATAGAAGGCTCCCTGGTGTTTCGATCCTGCCTTACGTCCGTTAACCTTAACTTCCGTATCGGTCATGGATGCTTCGAACACAAGGTTCACCTGCTTGCCACGAAATTCTTCGGGAACTTCAAACTCATATTTATACATTCCTTTCTCACCGGCAATGCCTTCGGGAAAGGCTTTACCATAAAAACTGATTCCATACTGATAGGTACCAAAACCCTGCAACTCCCAGCAAGACGGGACACCTATTTTCGTCCATTTACCGGAGTTACGTCCGTCAGTACAGAAAAAGTCCCATTCTACCATATCGTCACATCCGTGGCCGGAAAGGTATTGTCGCTCTGTCTGCGGAAATGTCTGGGCAGTCAGGGTGGTGGCTAATGCCAGGGTTGATAATAAAGTGGTTACTTTTCTCATTGTTACTTTCATTATTGGTTAGTTATAAATCTTTTCACCACAGAGGACACAGAGGACACAGAGGTTATAATTATCTCTGAATTAGAAGTCTAAAAAACTCTGTGTCCTCTGTGCCCTCTGTGGTGAAATAGTTCCTTTCTATACCGTTATTCTCATGTACTGATACCAGTGCGGCGCTGGTAATCCGTATATGCAAGGTATGTTCCTTCTTATCAATGGCATACTTCTTCAGTACGCCCGGCCCGCAACTGCTGTTACCCAATCCAAGTACAGCGGCATCCAAACTCAGGATAACCTCAGAACGTGGTTTCAAATTACAGTCATGCGTTTCTTTATATAAATCCTGTGCGGTATAGTGCAGGGCAGAAGCAGAAAAGACATCTTCCACAGCATCGATACGAATACCTTTACCATGCCTGTCGGTCAGCATAAGGCGACGCACTTCTTCCTTATTTCCACTATCTTGCGGGCGGGGATAATGTACATACTGGTCGGCAACCGATCCTTTCCAAAGTCCGACAGCAGCAGAAGTCTTACGGTCAGGATAATTATCCTGCGGACCACGCCCCTGCCAGATAAAAGTACGATAATCGGATGAAAGGCAGAATGCTATTCCCAAGCGGGGTAATTCGGGCAGAATTCCTTGCGGTTGGAAAGTAGTTTTCAAGTCTATGGTTCCATCGGAAAGGATAGTATAAAGATACTTTGTCACGATCATACCTTCTTTATAGCGATTCCTGGTTTGAACCCGGACAATGACCGCTCCGTCCTCACGGATCTCATGCTTCAGAAAGTCCAGACTAATACGAGGATTATCCATTTGATGCAAGCTCCAGTCTTTAGCCAACCAGTTGCCAAAACTCTTATCATTATCTGTCGGTGCACGGAAGGCCTGCGTTACAGGTTGAAGAGGAAAATCAGCCGGATGAGCCAGCATTTCTTTTCCATGATAAGTAAGGGAAGTCAGGCTCCCGGTTGCGTTTTTCTCCCATTGAATAGAAAAGCCACTCCCACTGATGGATAAATGTTCTTCATCTTCCCTTACCTTCAGTCTCCCTCTATTCTCAAGTTTGGAAGACAAGAATGCGCCTTCCTGAATGCAGAACTGTTCCCATGCCACTTCATGCCCGGCTTTTGCCCAAAGAGCATCCCGCTTCAAGATGAAGCTTATCGTGAGACGCAGGTCAGAAGTAGCCTTTGCCGAAGCTTTCTTGCCGGCTATGGAAACAGGTAAAGGGATAGTTTCACTTTCTCCGGGGGCTACTCCGGGCAATGTTATTTCTCCTTGATCCTTCTGCTTCCCATCTATGGACAGCGTCCACAAGCAGCGATATTGGGACAAATCCGTATGATGATTCCTATTCGTCACTTTCAACTCTCCACCCTCCACTCTCAACTCCACGGGTGAGTATACTTTCTTCACCTCCCAATATTTAGGAGTTGTTTCGCGGTCACTCATCAGCAGACCATTGAAGCAAAAAGCCTTCAGATTCGGTTTATCACCAAAATCACCACCGTAAGCTACCATGATACGTCCATCGGGTAACGTCTTGTAGATACCCTGATCTACCCAATCCCAGATAAATCCGCCCAGCATACGGGGATTACTGTATATCTCGTCCCAATATTCCTTGAGGTTCCCCAGAGCATTTCCCATGGAGTGAGCGTATTCACTCGTCATCACGGGACGGTTGTCATTGGTACGTTCCGCAATTTCCAACAGCCGCTCCCAACGTGCATTTTCCGCACGTTCCTTATCCTCTCCCTCGGCAATGCCGGGGTTCAGATACTCCTGTTTTACCCGGGTATAGAAACGGCTGATTACATCTACCGTCTTCGGATCGGGTTCACCTCCGGCTCCCTGCGCACCTTCATAATGCACGGGACGTGTCGGATCGAAGTCATGCAGCCAGGCTGAAATAGCGGCAAAATTCGGACCATAACCACTCTCATTACCCATACTCCACATTACAATGCTTGGATGATTTTTATCCCGTTCTGCCATCCGCACGGCACGGTCCAGAAATGCGGCATGCCAATCGGGAGTGCTGGCTAAGGTTCCGCGCAAACCATGTTCCTCTATGTCAGCCTCATCCATAACATAAAGCCCCAGACTGTCACAAAGCTCATACCAGCGGCTGACATTGGGATAATGACTGGTTCGCACCGCATTAATATTGGCTTGCTTCATCAGAAGAATATCCTGTAACATACGTTCTTCGCTCATGACACGAGCCGTACGGGGATCGTGTTCATGGCGGTTCACCCCACGGAAACGAACCGGTGCGCCATTAACCAGCAGTTGTCCGTTTCGTATTTCCACTGAACGGAAACCGACAGATTGTTCCGCCCGCTCTATTACTTCACCTTCGGCAGTTTGCAGAGTCAGGTGCAGTTTATACAAATAAGGAGTTTCAGCAGTCCACCTTTTCGGAGATTTTATCGTTGCCGACATACGTCCCAATTTACGGGGCCCACGTTGAGGATACCATTCATTCATCCTGCCCGCTTTATGTTCCAGGTCGAGTATATCTTCCACATCCCCTTTCAGTGTCGCGATTTCTCGTCCGGAAGCATCTTTCAATACTGCCTGCAGGGTAGTTCCTTTTCCGGTCATCCCCCTGTAAACGCTGAATTGAGGATCTATCTGCAAGATGAAATCCTGATAGTCCGTAGAAACCGGAAGAGTCCGCACTGCATAATCACGGATACGGATATCGGGTGTGTGCAGCAAATGGACGCTGCGGTGAATACCACCAAAACGCCAGAAGTCCTGATCTTCAAGATAAGAGCCGTCACTATACCGGTAAACCTCCAGTGCGATCTGATTCTCTCCGGCATGCAGGTAGTTTGTAATGTTGAATTCACTCGGCTCCATACTTCCCTGGCTATACCCTACCCGCTCGCCATTTATCCAGACATAGAAAGCACTCATCACTCCTTCGAAACGAAGAAAGGTCTGGCCTCTTGCTTCCCAACCGGCAGGCAACTGAAACGAACGGCGATACTGTCCTACGGGATTCCGCTCTTTGTAAGTAGTATAGCCGACCTTCGGTTCACCCATCACCCGGGGAGGATCTATCTTGAACGGATAGCCTGCCGAAACGTATATCGGCGTACCGTATCCGTTTACTTCCCAATTGGCGGGTACGGGAAAGCTGACCCAGTCTTTATCATTGAAGTCTGTCTGATAGAATTCCGCGATTCTTTCATCGGGCACAGGTGTCCAGTGAAACTTCCATGTTCCATCCAGACAGATGGAACAATCTCCCTTCTGTGCGTGGAAAGGAGTAAATGCGGCCCGCGCCGGTTCGCGGTTGATTTGAAGTACATGGTGATTCTCCCAGTCATGCACAGTTTGTGCTGACAACTGACTGAAGAGCAATAGACCAAAGAGTAAAGTATATATCTTCATTCGCTATGCTATTAATATATAGGATAGACGGATGAAGATACGTTTTGTACTCTGATAGTATCAGATACAAGCTACGAGCTACAAGCTACGAGTAGCTGCGCTATATCCCGAAAGGCACTTGTAGCTGGTAGCTTGTAGCTGATTTACTGAATATCCAATGCATCAAACGCCAATCCATTCATATCTTCCGCCGAAAGCAGCACTTTATAATAGCCCGCATTGATGAATGTTCCGGTAGTGGTACTCATCATTTTCCACTTATCGGGCGTTTCAGGGAAAGTAAGGATATCATCTTTCAACGTCACACCTTTCGAGTCGATAAACCGCATCCGTACAGGCAGCGGCTTACCTGCCCGATTCATATACTTAAACCGGAGAGCGTAGATTTGGGCCAATCCGGTAGAAACACTCCACTCGATGCTGTTCTTCTTTCCCTTTCCCCAAAAGACGCCCATCTGTTTGCGATGCTCTTTCTTCGTAAAAGTACCTTTTACAGAAGCTGTTTCAGCCTCATACGCCACACTGGCACGAGCATTTTTATCTTCCGGAAGCAATTCCTTGGGAGTCTTTTCCAAAAGCTCTTTGTCTGCCGCCTCCCAACTCCAGTCAGAAGCCGGAAACACAGACGGTTTCAGTTCCTGATTTGCAGAAGCAATGGCAATTCCGGAAATCAGTGCCTGACCGGCCTTTACTTCCGGGAAGTGTATTTTCAGCAGGCCTTGCTTCGCAACGGCATATACTACCTTTTTGCATGCACCGTCATGACCACTTTCAGCCCATACGTCCAAATCATCCAAGACGAGGGAATCGTTCACCATTACATCAAATATGCGCAAACCTTCACAATCGGTAGAAGCACTTCCTCCCGTACCATGCCAGGGCTCTGTAAAGTAAAATTCGATACGATAGATTCCTTCGGCTACAGGAAAACGATATTCCAACTGGTGACGGCCAAAGCGGAAGGACTGGAATAACATCCAGTCGCGCGTGCCACGTATCGGATCAGACGTCGTACGCTGGCTGGCAAGATAAGGATTCAGACCTTCAAAACCGGCAGCCCATGAGCGGGAATACCCCAGATTATCCTGTGACCAGAGTTGCCCGAAGCTATCCGTATATTCATCTCCACCGCAATTGATGCGGTACAGGTAATTATATCCCTCCTCTCCCTTCAGTACAGGCTTTGCTTCCTGATAAAGCGCATCAAAGCGAGGCGCCTGCTCTAATCCTTCCAGAATGATTATATCTTCCGCAACAGGTTTTCCTTTGTAATAACCTACTGCACGAAGTACATTGTAGCGGATATCCCGGTTCTCCCACACGAAGTGAGTTCCTATTCCATTATTTTTCTTCCGTCCGAGGAAAGTGACTTTCCCATCAGACATATCGTTATAGAGCAATACAGAATCGCAATTACTATAAGCCTCGACGGTAGCCCGGCGACGCCCCTCCTTAAAACGATCCGTCCAGGTATGCGATACGAGATAAACCATAGGATCTTTGGCTGCCGGAACATAGTTGGCACGATACATATAATATACATCCAGCGGCTCTTCCCACGGAGTCACCAATCCTTTATAATTGAATGGTCCTACTTTATCTATTTTCCGGTAAGCTTCATCCGGCTGGCGGCGTCCGGGATTGTCATGACTGCTATATATCCATTGGAATTGTCCGCAAACACTATCTCTTGCCTGCTCCGCCAAACGGATCTTAGTTTCCATCAGCCGGCACATGCGGTCTTCACTCCATACTCCGTTCACCTCAAACTCTCCGGGTTCCGTATGCAATCCGATGCTTCTCCATGCACCATATTCTCCGTTCAACAGCTGGTTCTTCCGGGAGAGTTCTTTTCCATATTCGGTAACATCTCCCCCATACGTACCACTCCAGTTCTGGATTACATTCCAGTCGGTTCCTTCTCCACCATTACAGGTAGTGATGACACGCATCGTACGCGCCGTCGGATCCATCTCCCGGATAATCTCACTACATTCCTGTGCAAATTCACGGGGCAATGTACTTTCATTCTGCAATCCCCATATAACTACTGAGGGGGAATTGCGACGCTCTTTCACCCACTGGCGAAGCAGCTTCTTGAAGTTCTCCCGGAATTCCGGTGTGTCATACCATACATGTGCGGAGAATTGCGTCCAGAACAAAATACCTTTTTCATCCCAGTATTTCTGATAATCGAGATGATGGGGCTGATGGGCATCACGGAAACCGTTAAAGCCTGCCGCACATATCTGCTTTACCCTTGCAGCTACCTGCTCCCTGCTGAATGCATGGCTTTGTCCGAACTGATGCTCGTACTCGCAAACTCCATTGATAAAGACAGGCTTTCCATTCAAATAGAAACGTCCGTCTCCGTCATTCCGTTTCACCGGCCAGCTGATGGTACGGATACCGAAAGGAGTCGATATCTCATCCGTAGTCTTCGTATCCCGTTTAATCATGCTTGCCAGTTTATACAGATAAGGATTATCTGTGCTCCACAACACCGGATTCTCTACAGGAGAGTGCTGGCGAACCACCTTCATCTCTCCCGGTGCCAATGTCACTTTCCTGGCCAGACGGAACACTTGCTTTCCATCCGCATTGCTCAATTTATTGACCACTTCAATCGTTTCCGTAGTCCCGCCATAGTTCTTAACCTCCGTATCGACAAATACATTAGCTGCTTTCTCATCATTCCAGATATGTACTCCGAAAGGTTCGATACGGATTTCATCTGTACCTTCCAACACCACAGGCCGGAAGATCCCCAAGGGTTGCGAGCCTTCACTGAATCCCCATTCCGAAGAACAGCCGCCACACACCCAAGGCATATCGGCAATCATTTCCGGGTGCTCAGCTTTTACCTCCAGATGATTGCTACCTTGCCTCAATGCATCGGTCACATCCAAGGTCAATGTCGTGCGTCCTACGGGATGCCGTCCAAAATCCTGACCGTTCAGCTGAATCGTGGCATAAGTGCCTACTCCTTCGAAACGAAGAAAGTAGCGCTTGGGCAATTGACAATTGACAGTTGACAATTGACAATTATCGAGGGTGAAGTCGTTCACGTAGATGGCAGTGCCATGCAGATTGCCATGAGTGAGCTGACGATAACCATAGTAATCATCCCAGTTGTGAGGCAAACGTACCAATTGACTATTCAATTGTCCATTGTCAATTGAATTGTCAATTGTATAGGTTTTCCAATCTTCATTCAGTTCGGTCAGCATACGACGGTTCTTCGTCTCCGGTTTTGGGAAACGGACGGCAGAACGTCCCATCGGTTTACTGGTAGCAACCGCAATCCCCCGTTGTTCCGCATTATTAACCGCACAATAGAAGTGATAAACAACTCCATCATGCTTTACCACATAACTTTTGTGAGCAAACAGTTCATCATAGTTTTTAGAGGGAATAATAAGGTCTTCTCCAGTCCAGTCGGTCCAGTGCACCAAGTCATAGCTGGCAGCAAAAGTATTGAAAGCCTTGTATCTCCGTGACGGTTCAAAAGCTGAGAAATAGAACATTACATACACATCTCCCATTTTCTGTATATGGGCATCTCCTGTGATGGTTCCATCGGCTTCGTGCGCAAAGACGGGATTTCCGGGATAACGTTTCCATATTTTCATATCTTTAGAAAGGGCTATCCCTACACGTTCCCCTTTCAGACCTGTTTCCGGATGGCGGCCTCCCGCATTATAGAACATAACAAAGGGAGCACCCAACGTCTTATCCTTATCCCAATAGACGGTACTCTTATATTGAGTCAGCTTTTCCCACCATTGGGCATCCTTGTCATGGATACTCAGAATGGGCTTATTCAGGGACTCCCACTCGTGTGCAGTAGACAAATCTCCTTTCGTCCATGCCAGACCGACAAAAAGCGGTGCCTTCACAGCCTCGTACCCCGTTCCTTCTCCACCGATGTAAGTCATCCAATGACGGTCCTTATAAGTCTGAAGTTCATAGCTTCCTCCCCACTCCATATCCGGCAGGGCAGGAAATCCACCTCTTTGATTGCAGTCCCATTCACCATCCCGGTACGAGAGAACCCGCCCCAATGTGCGCCACTCAAGCAAATTATCACTTTCTGCCAGCCAGGTTTCATAACCACGGCCGTCTGTCCCTCCCTTACCGTTATAAACAACATAGGTCATCAGCCATTTGTCTCCCTGACGGAAGACCGTAGGGCAATCTATTTTATGGTGATTGTCCTCCGGGGCAACCACCAGTCCATATTTATAGGGTGTTTTTGCTTCTTCGAAAATCTGTTCCATCCGCTCCTGCGCAACATCACGCTGAGCAAAAACGGACCAAACAGATATCATGCAAAAGAATGTCAGTGATAGTTTTCTCATGATTCAGTATTAATAAAACAACCAATCCATTGTTTCTTCGTCTCCGGCCAATCCTGCATTACGGGCTTTCATATCCGCATCCGTAAACCCCAGAACCTGAAGATATCCTTTCGGCAACATCAGCGTATGCTTGCCTGCCTGAAAACTATATGCATGTACATTGGCCAGTGGCATTCCACTGATACGAACAGCATTCGTCAATATCGGTTCGGCCTGACCGTAATCATTAGCCGAAGCATCAATCTCAAGTTTCGGTGCTTTGGCATATTTCTTCTGGTCATCCTTGAAATAGGCAACCAGCAATTTTACCGGCGCATCCGTTTCAAAAGTAATACTTGTTCCCTTTTCACGCTGCTCATTGGCATTGAAACGAAATGCTTTCAATCCTTCCAGTTCAGGAGCCATGGCTTCTATCTTTCCCGGCAGATTAGTAAACAGGGAAGCGCCCTCACTTAATTTAACGGTCGGATAACCGGATAGAATTTTCACGCTAGCGGAAGCCCAGGCCGGAATATCCACCGATTCAACAGTTGCTTTTCCATTTTGTTTTTCCTCCAGTAGAACAAGGTTCGCTTTAAAATTCTCCAGTTCCTTTTCGTAGTGTACCAGCAATTCTTTCCAGGTCTTATTGTTGCCGCCATCTCCACCTATAGGAATACGGCGTTGTGCTGTCTGCATACTATTGGCATACAGATAATGCGCATCTGTAAGTTCCACTAACTTACGATAATGTTCCAGACTCTGCTCCATCAGAGGGATGGCATTTTCCAGATTCTTCAGATCTTTCCCCCACTGATAATCCAATACCAGTCTGGCAGCTTTCACTTTCAGATTAAACGCATATGCAAACTCGCGATAACAATGCATATCATTCTGCAAACGTGCGAACTCATCTTTATTGTCAGATACGGAATTTGCTGCCTTATCAATGGCGGCTACCGCTTTATCTCCATGCTCTATAGCCTGGGCAATGATATCCAAAGGCAACTCACCTGCATGAGGTTGTTTTTTCCATTCCTTTTCTACATATTCTATCAGTTTCTCACCTTCCGGTCCGCAACTTTCATAGAACCCCGGATAGATGGTGTATTTGTATGGATTGACAAACTGACTCATAAACATACCCAGCAACAATGTCTGGCGATTTCCTTCTGTGATGCCGAAACGACGCAGCAACTTCGGTGCTATTTCGCCACTTTCTTCATATGCCTCACGAATCAGTCCGGCATTTTCATCAGATGTACCATAGAATTTGCCTAACTGATGATTCCAGTAATCAATTTCCTGCGAGCGATCACGACGACAGTTCCATGCATATCGTCCCCAGGTCTGATACCATATCCAGTCACGGTCAAGCTGAAATTCCCTCTTGCCATCCGGTAATTTGTCGGCGGTGTATGGCCAATCCCAGTAAGAAGCCTGTGGGTAAAGATGCAGGGCATTCGCACCATGAACATCGTGCATGGCCTTTACAGCCTTCTGCACAAAATCGGGAGAACCCCAACGGAAAGGTTCCAGATTCGCCAGAATATGAACATTACTGATATGGATAGAACCGAGTGAGCTCAAATCCGTATGTATCTTTGCCCAGGGTCCGCGAGGCTCATAAGTGGTCAGTGATTCACCGTTATACTTATGCATGGTATAAAGATTCTTATAGAGCGGCAGGGCAGCATCCATCACTAATTTACAGTCCGTATCGTGTGCACGCAACAAGAGAGGCGGCTCATCTGTACGTCCAAGTGCCTGTAATCCATCCTTTACTCCGGGAATAATTGTCTTTGTGAACCATTCCACATCATCCTCCACTGTACACATGGCTTCACCCAGGCAAACAAGCAATCCTACATTAGGATATTTCTCAATAAAAGCGGCAATGCTCTTACGGGTATAATCCGCAATTAAAGGAGTAATAGGACGGTTACGATCCTGTGTTCTCAGACCGTAATGTTCGGCAAACGGCTTTGACAGGATGATATTGTAGAACATTTGTATCACAAAGATACCACGCTTATCCGCTTCTTCCGTGAGGAAAGAGAACATCTCTTCGTTCTTCTTGAAGGTCTCCTCGTCCACTTCCAATGCAAACGGGTAGTCGTCCAGCTTCACTAACGAAGCAAACGGATGCCCGTTCCAGAGATAAAGTGAGTTCATACGATTAGCAACCAGCATATCCAGATATTTAATCCATTGTTCTTTATCATAGAACCAGGGAAAACTCTCCGGTGTATAAGGATATTCGTATACGCCGTGACCCGGCAGATAAGTCATCTTCTGCAATCCCACGCAAGCGCCACGCAATACCATCTCCGGCCCGTCCGTCAGTTTCTCGGGGAAGTTCAGTTTGCCTTCCGAACTACTCACACGGTCTATCAGTTCACGGCATCCATAGATGACACCGCTGCCATCCCTGCCTGATACTTTCGTCAGATTACCAACAGTTGTAATCTGAAAGCCTTCTTTCTTCAAAGTCGTATCATTGGTTTCTGTCAGTAGGATGGTTCGGACATCCGGGTTGGAGAGTATAGTATCTCCCTGTTGCATCACAACCTGATAGCCCGCTTTATCCAGAGTGGTTTGTAACTGTTCCGCACCAAACAGAATACGGTTCGACGCATCCGGCGGAGTTATAATCTTCACGGTTTGCTTGCCGCACGCTGCAAAAAGAAGTGCACATGCCGCAAACATGAATAATCTGATATTTCTCATATTTCTATTTATGATTACTGTCTCTCTCTTTTTCTACGGAAGAAGGGAAAGAGGAGAGTTTATAGTAAAAAGACGCAGCAAGTACCCGTTTGTACTCACATACTGCTTCTCAGTCCTTCAATCCGGTAACAATTCTCTCTTCCGGAGTATCTATCCGGAGGCGCCAGGTATTCTCATCAATCTTTTCCACAGTTCCGATATTGGCCTTTGGCTGCCGGCGGCTTTTTATCGTCAGATAACCTTTGCCTTCGGTCGCGCGTACCTTAACCGTTCTTCGGTCCATATAGATATGTATATTTCCGTTCGGTGTAGGTACACTGCCTTCCATCCATTTCAGACCTCCCAGTACCGGAGTTATAGAGAATTCCTTATAGCCTTCTTTCACAGGTTTCACTCCCAGGTAATATTTGCCGATCAGATAAATAGGACTTGCTCCCCAGGCATGACACAGACTCTTCCCATAAGGACGACCATACATGGAAAGATGCTGCGTACCGCTTTCCTCCGGATTATATTTTTCCCAAAAGGAAGTGGCACCTTCTTTCAACATTCCTCCCCAATACGCTTTCATTTCCTGCATCACTGTTTCTTGTTCACCAAGCGCACAAAGGGCTTCTAACTCATAAAAGCGCATATAGGGAGTCGTGATCTTCAGGATGCTGTCATTCAAAAGAACGGAATGTTTGATGGCCTGCTGTTTCTCCGGACTCAGATAGTTGAAGAAAACGGAAAACATATTGGCATAACGGGTGACGGCATCGCTCTGAGCACCATTGATGCTGTTATGTACAAGGGCCTGTTTCGAGGCATTCCAGAATGTCGTTTCCAGTTTGGCTTTCAAGGCGGTAGCCAGTTTTTCATATTTCTGTTGGTTGGTCCGGTCTCCCACCAACCCTGCACAGAGCGCCATGGTCTCAAGACTCCGGCAGAACAGGACTTGCTCAAAGGAGAGTTCTCCCTTTTTATCCAGATAACCGTCCGCCCAGTCCACAAATACCCAATCACCGGACATACCTTCGACCATGCCGTTCCGGTTGGTGCGTCCCAATACATAATCCATCATAGTCTGCATACGTGGATAGAGTTGATTGACGAACTGCCGGTCACCACTATACAGGTAATAATCGTAGACGCTGAGGAACCAGTAGAATGTATAATCCATAATCGTATTGCTGTGACTGGTCACAGGATCTTTGCCGCGAAGCAACCAGATGGTGCGTTTCACCGACTCACTGTCAAAGAAGAGATAGTAGTTCATCAGGTAGCTTTGGATGGCGTCTCCGCTCCACACCCAACGGTCGCGCTTGATGCCATCGATGAAGAACTCGCGGGTGGTGAGGTGCATGGTGTAGGCACCCACTTCCCAAATGCGGTTCAACTCTTCGTCGTTGCAACGGAAATTTCCACGATATTCTTCGGGAAGGTATTCGTATTGCATGGCTACTTCGCCTATCTGCACGCCCGGTTCGTGGGTGATGTAGACGTAGCGGAAAGCTTTGCTATTCTCCAGGGTATACTCGTTTTCGGAAGAGGAAGAGGAAGAGGAAGAGGACGAGGATGTACGCCCGTTTTCGGAAGAGGATAAGGGGGATGTCCGGCGGATGGCAAGGTCGGTGACTTGCCCCGCTTCCAGTTGCAGTTTATCCAACGTTTCGCAGTATGCCTTGTCTTTCGCTTCTTCCGGACTTTCACCGTAATAGATGTCGATGATGCCTTTGCCGGAGAGATTCTTCAGAGTGAGGTAACCGAATGTTTCTTTTCCGAAATCATAGAGGATGCCTCCTTCGGGTTGCGCGGTGCGGGAGGTGGGTTGATGGGGGGTCCGCATCAGCCGGAATTGGGAAGGACGCTCGGTGGCTCCGTCAAAGTTCCAGCATCCGGCATCCATATAGATGGTGGCGGAGGTGTCACTGGCTTTGCCGCTTTCGTCAATCCATTCCTTGTCTTCATAAGTCACGCGCCAGGTAGCATCGGAGTTTACGGTCTTACCTTTTACGTAGATGGCAGGAGGAGTCGACTGATTCCAGACTTTAATATTCAGGTTATGTCTCCCGGCCGGAAGCAATAAGGTTTCCGGCATACCGAATTGGAGTTTCCCATCCAGCTTAACATTATACTTTCCTTCGGCGGCAATGAAGATCTCTTCCGGTTCGGAAAGGTTCAGTTGCTTGCTGAATTCCACGACTACATAGTGGCTGTCGGTCTTCCAGAAAGGAGGGAAAAAGGCACCGCGCTCCGTGCGGCGGTTATTCATCTGATTGCCTAACCATATTTCATAATCGCCCGGATACCATATCCAGGTCTGGGCTGAGGTGCAGGCGGCCAATGACATGGCAGCCAAGGTTATTATCCATTTGTTCTTCATTGCTACTATATATTTGAGTTATGATTGTAGAAGTTTGGTAAATGATAATTTATCGCGCAAAGCGCGATAAGTAACGAGCTACAAGCTACAAGTGACAAGTACCTTTCGGCGTGATAGCCGGGCGAATTATTATTCGCCCACGAGTACAGCGCAGCAACTCGTTACTGGTAGCTCGTAGCTCGTAACTTAATTTAGCGGCTTTGCCGCTAAATTATCATTCATTCTTCAAGCCTCTATATTCCTCTTCCAGCCCTGCCCGCTCACGGATTGCCGCATCCACTCCCGGCCCGTTATTCTCCCACACATTTCCGGGGCCGTTGGCGTTTTGCAGATACTTCTCCCCTTCCGTCCAGTTATCGCGGACGGTGATGAAAGACGAACCCTCATCGGTATAGAGATAGAACCAGTGGTTGGGGTCGTGCACATAACCCGGCTTATAAATGCTATGCACACAATTCTCCGTCACGTATGTCTTGGGCTGGGAACCTAACGTATAAATACCTGCCACATCATACATATGCTTCGCATAGTGATGGATCAGATTGGCATGAACCTGATTGTTCTTCATGCAATTCACAGTCTGAGTCCATCCCCAGCCAAGGCTGATGCCGCTATAAGGCACTTCGCATATTTCATTGTGCACGATATGGATGTCGCTTACATATCCCGCGGCAATGGCGAGGCAGCCCCAATCGTCGTTACCCGTCTCCGTAAAATAACAGTTCTCGATTCGTTGATGTGTACACACTTCGCGGCGGTCGGCAGGATCGTACGGAAGATGTGTCTCGTGGGCAGCCGGGGAGAAACTCCCGACCAATAAGCCATTCCCCGCAATATCACGGAAGAGGCAACCACGGACGATTCCCCCATGCACCGCTTCTTCATAATCCAACCCTGTGGAGCCCAGATGTTCGAAATGACAGCGTTCAAAATCTATCGCCCCGGCAGCAACCACCCGAACTGCCGCCGCAGGACGTCCCAGCCAGCCCTGGTTATCCAACGGATGATTCCTGTAATCCCGTTTCATCTTCGGGGTGATGCGATACCCGTCCGTCAGATACATACCGGCCTGAAGGGGGACGTGCCCTTTTACGGAAGGACGCATCCAGGTGGTATGGGAGAAAGTGATCCGCTCGAAACGAAGATTAGTAACCGGGCGATCCAAAGTACCTTCAACTTGCACCAATGTCTCAATGGCAGGCACAACCGCTTCCGCCGATTGCATATCTTCTCCCTCACGCGGATAATAATAAAGTTTACGGGTATCTATATCATGATACCACTCTCCCGGAACATCCAGCAGTTCGCGTGCATTGGTCAGATAGAAAGCTGAATTGTGCCCGTCGGTCGTCACCATGGGGCGCGGCCAGGGGTGTTCAAACTGGATACGACTCTCGGGCTGATGGAAACGGACTGCCGCACTGTCTCCCAGAACCTGCACCGAACGAATCCGGAGATTGGCCACACACCACATCTGGTGAAGCACCATTTCGGCGTATCTTGACTTTAACGCGCCTCTCCCATCCGTAATCTGACGAACGGCGGCGGCAGGCACATAAAGCGTCTCAGTCTTCTCATCGACACTGCAAATGCGATGCATCCTCTCAAAGTCCTCCACATCACGGGCACGCGTGGCCTTCCGCCCATCCACCCACAATTGGCGGAAATCCAGCGGACGGCCATTGAACATCGGTACATCCGCCACCCATAGTTTTCCTTGTCTCTTCCAGTTCCTGATGGGCGTACCGCCACTTAATACGGCATCCTCGCCCGGAACGGAACGGATAACGGTGGGCGATTCCCGCGTCCCGCTATCTTCAGGACGAACGAATACCGGTTCATAGAGGGAATAGACACCACCCTCCATATATACTGTGATGCCTCCCTGCACACGATTATCTCCTGTCCGGCGCCACTCGCGTGCCTGACGCAGGGCGGAGGTCAGTGTTGCCTTCGGAGATTGGCGGGTACCATCATTCTGATCATTTCCACGTGGGGAAACCCAAATATCGCCTGCATGCCCTACAAGGGTGAGGAGCGACAAGGCAGTTATTAGTATGATTCTTCTATTCGACATAATGATTTGATTATAGATATGCGGACGACGCGGATCTGTATTTATCTCCCCAGCGGCATCCAAACGGTCATTTCCCCTTTCCCCCTATTCCCCCAGGCATAGTAAGGAATCAAACGGATATCCACCGTCTTCCCGGCGGAACCGACAGGCCGGTAAAGTACCCCTTCCCAGGAATCGGATGAAATCAGACGGGCTTTGCCTTCAAGGGCGACAACCGGACTGCCCGCAACCGTCACTTTCTTTGGAACAAACTTAATATCGGCAGGGATCAGTACATTGTCAATGCTTTCGCCACCTGCCATATCCGCGCTCTCCAAGCAATATACCAGCGGCCCGCGCTTCACCACTACCTGATTGCGTATTTCCTCCGCCAGCGGATGAGCCTCAAGCAAGCGGACAGGCATATCCATCACCCACTCTACCACATCCCCCTTCTTCCAGGTACGTTTTACCTCCGCATACGTATTTGCTTTTGCGGCAACCGGAACCGGCTCTCCATTTACGGTGAGCGTGGCTTTCCCGCACCACTCCGGTACGCGGAGGAAAAGGGAGAACGCTCCGGCCTTGCGGGGCACCCGGTCGAACTCTACACGTACATTGCCCTCCCAGGGATAAGCGGTCTTCTGTGTCAAAGCAATTTCCCCTTTATCTCTCCAGTTTGTAGTCAATATATTCGCGCCATACAAGTTGCAATAAATGCCTTCGGCACCCAGTGTATAAGCATAGTTCTGCGCCTGGCAGAGTGTGCGCAGCATATTGGGCGGGCAACAGAAGCAACTGATATACTCCGTCCGTTCCTTCGGCCAGCGAAGTGTATAAGGCAGGTCGGCACTGATGCGGAGCGGATTCGTATAGAAATACTTCTTTCCGTCCAGACTGATACCACTCAGAACGCTGTTATAAAGACATGTCTCCACTATCTCCGCATACCTGGCATCTCCCGTCACCTCCAGCATGCGCCAGTTGAAAAGCATATTGCCGATGTTGGCGCAGGTTTCATTATGGGCTGTGCTATTGGGTAATTGGTAAGGGCGGCCATAGCTTTGGTGTACCTTCTGAATACTATCCGGCTCATAACAGGTGCCGTCGGGCGAAGTTCCGTCATAAAGGGCACCGCAAGCCCCGGTCACGTACATCTTCCGGGTGACGATGTCGTTCCAGATACGGGTCAGATTCTTCATCAATTGCTCTTCGCCGGTTTCGGCATACACATCCGCCACCCCGGCATACAGGTAATTGGCACGCACCGCATGCCCCATCGCCCGGTACTGTTCGCGGAAAGGAATGCGGTCCTGATTATCATCCGTACCATTTTCCACCATCCCCCGGATGTCTATCAGATTCTTCGACAGTTCCAGGTAACGCGGATTCCCCGTGGCGCGGTACATCTCGACTACGCCCATATAATGGGAAGGGCAGATGGCGTTACGGGCCAATTCGGCGGAAGCGGTCTCATAGAAATGACAAAGGAAATCGGTGGCACGAACGGCTGCCTCAAAAAGGGTGGTCTTCCCGGTGGCACGGCGGTGGACGATGGCGGCCATCATCAGATGTCCCAGGTTGTAGGTTTCAAAGTTCAGCCGGTTGGCAAAGGCTCCTTTCTCGTCTTCGGCACCCACCTTGGTTCCGACGACTGTTTGCCCGTGCGGTTCTTCCGGCAGGGCATGGGTGTCGATGCCTTTGTTCAGTTCGCCGATGATGACCGGGGTATGGATATATCCGTCCGCCCGCTGGGCTTTTACGACGCAGGCTATGAAACGGTCCATCAGCTTGTCCAGTTCGGGGTCTTTGTTGACGGCATAGACTGAGGCTACGCCTTCCATCCATTTATACATGTCGCCGTCGTGGAAGGGCGGCCCCCAGTGTTCGCCCTGGCTGATGCCTGCGGCAATCTCGAAGTTACGGAATCCGTGGGAGACGTCGGGTGTGTTCCAGGTGTTCCACATGCTTTGCAGGGAGGTGCGGCTGAACACGTCGAAACGTTCTGCCCAGAAGCCATCCGTCCAGTGCACGGCGTCGATGCCGGTGTTCACCATCCGGGCGTAGCGGCTCCGGCTCATATCCGTCAGTCCGTTGCTCTGTGCGAGTGCTGCCGTGACGGAGGCGGAAGCTAAGAGAAGTATCAGTTTAATCTGTCTCATGAATAGGGGTTCGGTTGGTACATACTATATTCTAAAAGAGGAGACGAAACAGCCCGTGTTTTGTACTCAATAGAGGAAGCTCCGGGCGCACCGGCATGCCGCCAGGCTATTTCCGCAGTATCTCAAAGGGGGGGAAACAGTGCATTGTAACTCACTGCGGCACAGTCGATTCCTATTTTGGGAGTTTAAATACCTATTTTGAGAGTTCACTTTCAGATACTTTACCTACCTTCATCCCGGCTTACGACAAAACCGGGGTGAAACCGGGCACACTAAGCACATTCATAGCATCGGAATTATAAACTCTAAAAGACAGATAACACATGAAACCATTCACATCCATCCGCCACATTGCCGCCGTCTCCGTTGCGGCAATCTCCCTCCTCCTGACCGCAGGATGCAGCGGGGAGGAAAACGAACCCGGAGGCAACACCTCGAACGCAGCTATCATCACCGCTTCTGTCGGCAAGACAGACAACGTGGTGTCCTCCCGCGCCGCAAACACGGTATGGGATGTCGATGACTGTATCGGCATTTCCACCTCTTCCGTGAATGGGAAGACAAACTATGTCAATATCCGCTACAAGACCAACGGCAGCGTGTTCAGCCCCGTACCCGGTGCGGCGGACGAAGACAACACCATCTACTTTCAGGACAAGTCCCCCACGACCTTCACCGCTTACTACCCCTACGAGGGCGCGAACGGCACCAAGCCCGGCAACAACGGCGTCATCACCCGAACCCTCACCGCCGCCCACCAGAGCCCGGAGAACCTGCCCGCCATCGACTACCTCTGGGCGCAGCGGACAGCCCAAAGTAGCAACCCGAAGGTCGATTTCCGGTTTTCACACCGCATGAGCCGCCTCATCCTGAACTTCAAGGCGGGTGCCGGAACAGCGCTCCCGAACGGGCTGACCTACACCCTCACCCAACTGGCAACGGAGGGAACCTTCGACACCTCCACCGGTGAAGCCAAAGCCACAGGCACGGTGTCCAACCTCGAAAACCTGCCCACCTCCACCATCGGGAGACAGATCACAGGCATCGCCATCCTCTGGCCGCAGGCGGTAAGTTCCATGCGCCTGCAACTGAAGCTGGGCGATAACACCTTCGGCGCCGCGCTCACTTTCCCGGCCGGCACGGCAGGCGAAGCCCTTGCCCCCTCCACCTCCTATACCTTTAATGTGACCGTGGAGCGCACCGGCATCACAGTTGGCCAAGCCGATATTGATGACTGGACGAGCGGCGGCAGCAAGGACATCACCCTGCAGGAAGCCCGCACCCTGACCTTCGCCCCCAACGGCGGCAGCGGCACGATAGCGGGCGACAAAGTCTTTGAAGGCGCCACGACATCCCTGCCCTACGGCAACGCTCTGACACCCCCAAGCGGCAAAACCTTTGTGGGATGGAACACCCTGCCCAGAGGCGGAGGCGAGTTTTATGCCGCGGGCAGCACGCTGACGATGCCTGCCGGAGACCTCACCCTCTATGCCCAGTGGTCGGGCGACGGCTCTGCCAAAGACAATCCGATTCTTATCACGGATGCGCAGGGGATGAAGGACATCGGGGCGAGTGACAAAAGTCGGAAGAAGCATTACCGCCTCTGCAACGACCTGGTGCTCGATGACTGGGAGGCTATCTATTACGACTATGGAGGCGGTCAAGGTGAGGGTTTCTCCGGAACATTCGATGGCGGAGGGCATACCGTTACTCTCAATGGGGTGAAGCCCATACGGGCAGATTTCAACATGGCCGGCGGTTACTTTATTTCTCTCTTTGCTTGTATTGAAGGAGAAGTGCGCCGCCTGCGGGTGGACGGGCAGATAACGGTGAACGGCACGGATGAAAACGCAAATTACTACGCGGGAGGAATCTGTGGGTATATCTACGGCACCGTTACCGATTGCATCTCCAACGTCACGGTGACTGCAACGGGAAAGATGGGTGAACTTTCTGCCGGAAGCATCGCGGGACTTAATCATGGTTCTATCTTTAATTGTTATGCCACCGGAAAGATAGAAAGTGCGGCTATTGTCCAGTACGTCTCTTTGGGAGGCATTGCAGGAGATAACATCAGCGAAATAGCCAACTGCGCCGCACTCAACAGCAATATATCAGGCAAGGATGGGCAGACGAATACCTACATCCACCGTATTACAGGAAGCACTTTCGGTACCATAGTCAACAACTATGCCTCGGCAACATCGGGCACTTTCACAGATAAAGGACTCGATAAACCGGACGGTGCGGATTGCGGTGCCAAGCCTGCCGCCTCGTGGTGGAAGGAATCGGGTAGATGGGCGGATAGCTACACAATTCCCACCGGCAGCACCAAAACCCTCACCCCTTGGGATTTCGGCACTACTTGGGAAGTCACCGACGGCAACCTGCCCGTGCTCCGTCGCGAGTAGCCGCGCCTGCCATTCATCAAGAACAAGAAATAAAAGCATAAGAGAACATGAAGATACACAACCATACCCTCCCGAAAGCCATCCGGCGGCACAGCATCCGCCGGTGGCTTGCCACGGCGGCAACGCTAACGGCAATGATGACGGCAACGCTGGCAACCCTCACGGGATGCAGCGCGGACAACGACCCGGAAACAGCCATCGGCGGTGACGGCACCTCCGTCACCTTCGGCGCCACCATCGCTGCACGCGAAGGGCACGACAACGGCGAAGCCCGCAACAACGCCAATGCCACCGCCCCCGCCAGCCGTGCCATCCCCGACGGAACCTTCGAGGAAGGCGACCAGATTCTCGTCCACATGGACGGCAAGCGGAAAGCCTTCGTTTACAGCACAGCCCAAGGCTTTGTGCACGCCCCCAACTATCCCGGCACGAACGTCGACCCCACACCTCCCGTGTGGCAAGACGGAGAAGCCGAAAAAAGCCTCCTTGCTTACGGTCCCACGGCCTGTATCTCTTCTGCAGGGGACGGGGCCCTCTTATACGAAGTCTATGTAAGTGCAGCACAGAATGATGACCGTGAGTATAGGCATAGCGATTATGTCTATACCGCACAGACACTCTACCGCAGCAAGCCCGCGCTTAGTTTCCGCCACGGCATGGCGCGCGTCGTCCTCCGGTTGCGTTCCGGCGGCTCCCTCACGGATGAGGACGTGGCAGGCGCCTCCGTGCTGTTGGGCGACAAGAACCTTTTTACAATAGCGGACATCGACCCGCAGAACGGGACATTGACAGCCCATGTCCCTGTCCCTGGCGATGGTCGTTTGGGACCGCAAACCATCACGCCCCACCGTTGTGCCGACACCCCCACGGGCTACGTCGTGGCTTACGAAGCCCTGATGCCCCCGCAGGACGTAAGCGGGAAAGCGTTCATCAAAGTCCGGCTCTCCGATGGCACCGAACTGGGGCATATGGCGGCGAGCGGCAGCATGCTGAAGGGCGGACACGAATACGTCTACAACGTGACCGTGGAGGCGAACCGCCTGGCAGTGACGGTGACCGGCAGCGACGTGCCCTGGCAGGACGGCGTCCTTACCACGAAGATTGACGGCAAGGAGTTCCGGCTGATTCGCACGGCGGAAGACCTGGCACGGTTTGCCCGCGATGTGAACGGCGACGGGACCACGCCGTCGAAGCTGACCAAACTCAACGCCCTGCAAACGGCGGACATCGACCTGCAAGACCTTGCCCGGTCCGCCGACCCCGACTTGCAAAAGCTGGCGGAGGACTGGGTGCCGATAGGCAGCAAGGTAGGCGTCTACGCTCCCACCTACGAAGGCATCTATTGCGGCAACGGGTATACCATCTCGGGGCTGCGCATCAAATCCAATCACGGGACGGGCAACAACGGGCTCTTCGGCTCTATCACTGGCAGCGGCGCCTTGCTGACGGGCATCCATCTGCGGGATGTACGGATAACGGGCACGACTGGCTCATACACCGGCGCTCTTGCCGGCTATGTCCGTGGCGGAACGGTGACCCTTTGCTCGGCGGAGGGAACGATAGAAGCCACATTGCCCGGCGGCAGTGGCGCCTTCCTCGGCGGGCTGGTGGGCATGAGCGACGGCTGTTCCATCAACCGTTGCCGCACGAAGGTGAACATCAAGGCGGATGTGACGCTGAAAGGCGACGGCTGGGCCTATGCGGGGGGAATCGTGGGAGATAATCGCGAGGCTAGTACCCTCTTTGCCTGCCAGTCCGAGGGCGAGGTGAGCCTCACCGGGGCGGGGACATCGACGGATACTCAGGCCCTCTACGCCGGGGGGATAGCCGGACGAAACAGTTACGCCAACGACCTCAATGCTTCCTACATCCGAGCATGCATGGCGACGGGCAACGTAAGTGTCACCTATACGGGCACCGATGCCGTGAACGCTTATGCCGGTGGGCTGGTGGGGTATAACGATGATAGGGGATCCCTCCAATACAGTTATGCCCGGGGTACAGCCACAGCCGCCACAGGCAGCAAGGCAAAAGGTTATGCAGGCGCTATTATAGGGGGATATAATAACAATAGCAACACAAATCGTTGTTTCGGTGCGGGAGCCGGAGGCGCCGGGACGTCGGGGCTTGAGGCGGCATCAGGGTCTATTGCCTATAACGAGTCGCCGGGAGAGAGGGAGATAAGGAATGTAATAGTGTTGAACACCCAGTTCTATATATCCACCATCCTCTACGATGCCTCCGCCACGCCTGCCTACGGCATCAGTGTAAGTAGTCGGAGTATAGATTTGAATTGGCTCTGGCTCGCCACCGACCCCACCTGGCCCGCACTCGATATGGAATACGGCGGCCTTTAACAATCCCCCTCAATCCACCTGATTTATAAACTTACAAAAACAATATAACCCTATGATACGCAATATCTTCTTACTCGTGCTCTCCGCCCTCGCGGCGTGGAGCTGCACCGCCACCGACGACGATATGCCCCAAGGCCCCGCCAACGGAACCCAACCGGCAGACGCCCGAAACTCACTCTGCATCACCATCGCCCCGAAGCCCGCATTCACCCAGGCAGCCATCACCATGCCCGACGGGAAAAACAGTACAAACACCCGAGCACTGCAGACGGAAAAGGAGACGAAGTGGGAAAAGGGGGATGTGGTGTGGCTGTTTGCCAGATTCGCTGATGGAATGGAGCAAAGAGGCTACTACTCCGCCTTAAAATACACCGGCACCACATGGCGCTACCTCACCGAGGACGAAGCCGACGAGTTCGGACTAAAGGCCTTCGGCAGCTATCACTTCAACCGCACCCTTATCTACGACAAGCCCGACGGAAGTGGTAAATACACAAATGTACAAATCTACGCCTACTACACAGGCAATGGCAAGCCGGACAAGAACGGGATAATCACTATCCCGTCTCCCGATAGCGGCGCCTCCGTTCCGGTGATGCAGGCGTTCGATTCTTCCCACGATTTTAGCCGGCCCCTCACGCTCAGCTTCACCTACTGTTGCTCCCGCCTGCGCATCCCTGCCGGATACGGCCTGGAGATGGGAAATTACGGATACTACGCGAGTTATCAGCTTGGAGGCGTATCCTTGTCTCGTCCGAACTACTCTACCACCCCTCTCCAACTCTCCGCCGCCGACAAGGACAGGGATGTCTTCCTCCTCCCGGTGGCGGACGCCAACGGCACCCCCGTCCCCGTCACCCTCACCCTTAACGGCAGCGCAAAATGGACCTTCACGCCCCAGCTCCCCACCGGCACCGGCACCGGCACCGGCAGTGTCACCGACTACTACGGCCAGTCCTACACCCTTCCCGCCCTCGGAAGCGGCAGCGTGACGCCCGGAGGTATGTAAAGAACAGAATCTCTCTTCAATGAACCGCCCTGCCCCTCCTCTCCATCGGCAGAGTTCCCGAAAGGAGACGCAAAAGGCAGGGCGTTTTATGAACCCGCAAAGCCGACGGAAAACTCCTTGCGCAAGGAGCAAAAAATGGAAGCGCAAGGAGTTAAAAATGGAAGCGCAAGCATTTTTAAACGGAAGCGCAAGTATTTTTGAACGGAAGCGCAAGGAATTTTGAGTGCCTGCCTCTTGACACCCGCCGTGCCATCGTAGTAAAGAATGAAATCCCCTCCACGCAGACCGGGGCAGGCAGCGTGGAGGGGATTTTCGGTGTTACGTAACCGGCTATAAACCGGATTGCAAATTTAGAGTCTTTCTATGTCTTAATTCAAAGTCTTTCTATGTCTTCGATGGGTAAACCCGTCACTTGGTGGATGACTGCGGAGGGGATGTTCAGGGATTTCATCGTTCGGGCATTCTCTATTTTCTCTTCTTGTCTGCCTTCCTGCATACCTTTCTGCATACCTTCTGCCAAACCTTCCTGCCTGCCTTCTGCCAGCCCTTCCTGTCTGCCCTCCTGCATACCTTTCTGCCATCCTTCTTGTCTTCCTTCCTCTCTGCCTTCATCCGCCGCCGTACTCAGCACATCATTCTGAATCATCACGGCATTGATATGCTCGTCATACGCCAGTTGTTCCGCCCTGTCCATATTGTAATAAATCAGTTTGCGGCGTGCCTCTTCCAGCCCGGGAGCTTTCGTATCGGGGCGAATGATTCCGGTTTTCAGATACTCTATCCACTCCTCAAGCGGGGTGACGGCCACCTTGTTGAACTCATTCACACGAATCAGGAAGTATTCGGGGAAGATTTCGGCAGGCAGCTTGCGCACGATGGCGTCCTTCTCCTTGGTAGTGACCTCCAGAAAATCGCCCGTATGCACGCCCACAAAGGAGTTCTGACCGTGGTACAGGTAATCGTTGCCCTTGCCAATGTCGAAATAGAGAATGCTGATGGAGTACACTTTCTTCACTTGGGAGTAAAGCTCTCCCAGTTCGATATGCTCCGTGATGGCCTTGGCAACGCCGAAGAGGATGCGCTCCAAGTAGTATATCTCGCGCGTGTTCTGCACCTCGACGATGATGATTTCATCCTTGCTGTTGCGCGCCTTGATGTCCACGCGGTTGAATTTGTCGTTTTCACGTTGCTGGTTGCCCTCGCTTTCCAGTATCTCGACAATGCGGATAGGCTCGCCCAGCAACACGGTGAGGAAACCTTCGAGCACACCGAAGTTGGCTTTGTTGCGCAGCAAGCGCTTCACCGCCCAGTCGAATCGTATATATCTGTCTTTCTGTACCATAACTTTTGTTTTAGAGTTTCTGTCTTAGTCTTCCGGTTACGCACAAAGGTAAGCATTATTTCTGTTCCCGACATGCCGGGAAGCAATAATTTATTTCATTCCTACGCGGTTATGAATTAATTCACCACAGAGTAACACAGGGTATCACAGAGTTTAATCAATTTGAAATCAAAAGAATAGAACTCCGTGAGACTCTGTGTTACTCTGTGGTGAAAACTCATTACTTTCCCGTGTCTAAAATATCGCTTATCATTTGCCTCTTTTTCTTTTCCGTTGTCAGCAACTCCCCCACTGGGTACAAAATTCTCCTTCATCCGTCATCTTACCATAAACTATAAAGCAACACCGAAAGACAATGAACAGAAAGAGATTCATCAACTGTCTGTTAGTCCTGTTATCTGCGGGGTGCCTCCGGGCACAAGCCCCACATACCTCCGCACAGGAATACAAACTCTGGTACGACCGCCCCGCACAAGTCTGGACGGAAGCCCTCCCTTTAGGTAACGGACGATTGGGAGCCATGGTATACGGCACCCCCGCCACGGAACAGATACAACTGAACGAAGAAACCATCTGGGCGGGACGTCCCAACAACAACGCCAACCCCAATGCACTGGAATACATTCCCCGGGTACGCCACCTGGTATTTTCCGGCAAATATCTCGAAGCACAGACCCTCGCCACCGAGAAGGTAATGGCAAAGACCAATTCGGGAATGCCCTATCAAAGCTTCGGCGACCTGCGAATCGCGTTTCCCGGACACACCCGCTACACAAACTATTACCGGGAGTTGAGCCTCGATTCCGCCCGTACACTCGTCCGCTATGAAGTGGACGGAGTGCAGTACCGGCGCGAAACCATCACTTCATTCACCGACCAGGTAGTCATGGTACGCCTCACCGCCAACCGTCCGGGACGGATTACTTTCAACGCCCAACTCACCTCCCCCCATCAGGATGTCGTCATCACTTCTGAAGCTGCGGGTATCACTCCCGAAGCTGCCAACATCGGAAACACCTCCCCCCTCCTCCCCTGCGTAACACTTTCCGGCGTATCTTCCCTGCACGAAGGTCTGAAAGGCAAGGTGGAGTTTCAGGGAAGACTGACCGCCCGGAACACCGGCGGCCGGATGTCGTGTGCCGACGGTGTGCTTTCCGTGGAAGGAGCCGACGAAGCCACCGTCTACGTCTCCATCGCCACCAACTTCAATAACTATCAGGACATCACAGGCAATCCGGCCGAACGTGCCAAAGATTATCTGGCAACAGCAACGGCACATTCATTCGCCGAAGCCCGGAAGAGCCATACGGACTTCTACCGCCGATACCTGACACGCACCTCCCTCGATTTAGGAGACAACCGCTACGAACACGTGACTACCGACAAGCGCGTGGAGAACTTCAAACAGACCAATGACGCGCATCTGGTGGCCACCTACTTCCAGTTCGGACGTTACCTCCTGATCTGTTCATCCCAGCCCGGCGGGCAACCCGCCAATCTTCAGGGAATCTGGAACGACAAGCTCTTCCCCTCCTGGGACAGCAAATATACCTGCAACATCAACCTCGAAATGAACTATTGGCCCTCGGAAGTCACCAATCTGAGCGAACTGAACGAACCCCTGTTCCGCCTGATACGCGAAGTCAGCGAAACAGGCCGCGAAACCGCCCGCATCATGTATGGAGCCAATGGCTGGGTGCTGCATCACAACACCGATATATGGCGCATCACGGGCGCAGTGGACAAAGCCCCGTCAGGCTTATGGCCCAGTGGCGGCGCATGGCTCTGCCGGCATCTTTGGGAACGTTACCTCTACACCGGAGACACCGGATTCCTGCGCTCCGTCTATCCCATCCTGAGAGAGTCCGGACGCTTCTTCGACGAAATCATGGTGAAGGAACCTGCGCACAACTGGCTGGTGGTCTGTCCCAGCAACTCACCCGAGAACGTGCATTCGGGCAGTAACGGCAAGTCTACCACAGCTGCCGGATGCACCCTCGACAACCAATTGATATTCGACCTTTGGACGGCCATCATCTCCGCCACGGAGATATTGGGAACGGAGACGACGGGGACGGGGATGTCGGGAACAGGGATGCCGGGAACAGGGATGCCGGGAACGAAAGTCTCGGCTACAGACCGTGAGTTTGCCGCCCGGCTCTCCCGCCGCCTCTCCGAAATGCCTCCCATGCAAGTGGGCCGTTGGGGTCAGTTGCAGGAATGGATGCACGACTGGGACGACCCGAACGACGTACACCGTCATGTGTCCCATCTCTACGGCCTCTTCCCCAGCAACCAGATATCCCCTTACCGCACCCCCGGACTCTTTGATGCCGCCCGCACCTCACTCATCCACCGCGGCGACCCCTCCACCGGTTGGAGCATGGGATGGAAAGTCTGCCTGTGGGCACGCCTCCTCGACGGCGACCATGCCTACAAACTGATTACAGACCAGCTGACCCTCGTCCGGAACGAGAAGAAGAAAGGGGGCACCTACCCCAACCTCTTCGATGCACACCCGCCCTTCCAGATCGACGGAAACTTCGGCTGTACCGCAGGCATCATCGAGATGCTGATGCAGAGTCACGACGGCTTCATCTACCTTCTGCCCGCATTACCGGCAGTTTGGAAGGAGGGCACAGTCCGCGGCATCATCGCCCGCGGCGGCTTCGAACTGGATCTCAGCTGGAAAAACGGGAAAGTGGAGCGTCTGGTGGTAAAATCTCATAAAGGAGGCAATTGCCGCCTTCGCTCAGCGAGTCCGTTGACAGGCAAAGGTCTGAAACGTGCCAAAGGTGAGAATCCCAACCCGCTTTATGCAGTTCCCGTCATTGCCCGACCGTTAATCAACCCCGAAGCCAAGTTGAACAAAGTGGAAATAGCAAAGACCTATTTATACGATCTGCCCACCCAGGCAGGACAAGAATATACATTGATTGGAAACTAAATACTGAACTCATATGAATCGTATCTCACTGAAACTACTGACGGTGTGCGGAATTGCCTGTTTCATGGCCTGCACAGCCACCCAAAAGCCAAAGACCGAGAAATGGAGCGAGCGCATGGCACACTCCGAAATGAAGCGTTTCCCCGAACCCTGGATGATTGAAAAGGCTCGGACACCCCGCTGGGGATATACCCACGGCCTGGTAGTAAAGTCCATGCTCGAAGAATGGAAGCATACGGGCGACAGCACCTACTACGACTACGCCAAAATCTATGCCGACAGCCTGATTGACGCCGACGGACGCATCCTGACCATGAAGTACCTTTCCTTCAACATCGACAACGTCAATGCCGGAAAGATTCTCTTCGACTTCTATGCCCGGACGGGAGATGAACGCTATAAAATAGCCATGGACACCTTGCGCAAACAAATGCAGGAGCAACCTCGCACAAGCGAAGGCGGTTTTTGGCACAAGCTGAGGTATCCGCATCAGATGTGGCTGGACGGCATCTTTATGGCCTCTCCTTATCTGGCGCAATATGGCGCCACTTTCGGGGAGCCGCCCCTGCAGGACGAAGCTGTGAAACAAATTCTACTTATAGCCCGCAAGACCCACGACCCTGCAACCGGACTCTACTACCACGGCTGGGACGAGAGCCGCGAACAGAAATGGGCAAATCCCGAGACAGGTTGTTCACCCAACTTTTGGAGCCGCAGCATCGGATGGTATGGAGCCGCCATCGTGGATGTATTGGATTACTTACCACAGGAAACCGCAGGACGCGACAGCGTACTACAAATTCTGCAAGGTCTGGCACAGGCAATGGTGAAGTATCAGGACCCGCAATCCGGAACCTGGTATCAAGTGACCGACCAGGGAGCACGCAAGGGTAATTATCTGGAATCATCAGCCACCGCCCTGTTCGTGTACACACTTGCCAAAGCCATCAACCGGGGATATATCGGAAACGAATACATCGCCCCCGTGCAGAAAGCATTCGACGGCATGGTCCGTGAGTTCACCCGCCTTGAAGAGGACGGCACTTACACCCTGACCAATTGCTGCGCCGTAGCCGGTCTGGGCGGAAACTCCGGAAAGTATCGTGACGGCTCGTTCGAGTATTATATTGGCGAACCCGTGATAGAGAATGATCCCAAATCCGTAGGGGCGTTCATATTGGCGGCAATAGAATATGAACGAATGAAAGAAAGAGCAAAATGATGATTTACCAGCGTAGCGCTGGAGCAAGGTTCTCCTTCGGCGTGCAAGTAATCTTTCAGACACGGATGACACGGATGACGCGGATTCTTTTTTCCTCCGGTGTGATATGCCGGTATGTATAGCGCAGCTTTAAAAATCCGCGTCATCCGTGTCATCCGCGTCTAAAAGATTAAAGTCCGCGTTCGTCCGCCTTATCCGCGTAGTCCGCGTACCCATTCCCTCGCCCCTAAATCATCATTTATCAACCTCATTCCAATAATAACAACAACAATTATAACTCAAATCGTAATGAAAACATTCAAACTAATCACCCTTTTTCTGTTATTGCTGACCGCCGTTTCAGCCTCAGCACAGAAGAAAACACAGAAAACGTATATCCCCTGGAACAATGGCAAACTAATGGTCTCCGAAGAAGGCCGCTATCTGAAACATGAAAACGGCACTCCCTTCTTCTGGCTGGGCGAAACCGGATGGCTACTGCCCCAGCGCCTGAACCGCGATGAAGCCGAGTATTATCTGGAACAGTGCAAACAACGGGGATATAACGTCATTCAAGTTCAGACTCTGAACAATGTCCCCTCCATAAACACCTACGGACAATATTCCATGACCGACGGCTACAACTTCAAGAACATCAACCGCCCGGGCGTCTATGGCTATTGGGACCATATGGACTACATCATCCGCACCGCCGCCCGTAAAGGCATCTACATCGGCATGGTCTGCATCTGGGGAAGCCCCGTCAGCCGTGGCGAAATGACCGTAGACCAAGCCAAAGCGTACGGCAAATTCCTCGCCGAGCGCTATAAAGACGAGCCGAATATCATCTGGTTCATTGGCGGCGACATCCGTGGTGACGTAAAAACCGCCGAATGGGAAGCTCTCGCCACCTCCATCAAAGCAATAGACAAGAACCACCTGATGACCTTCCACCCACGCGGCCGCACCACTTCCTCAACGTGGTTCAATGCCGCTCCCTGGCTGGACTTCAACATGTTCCAAAGCGGGCATCGCCGCTACGGACAACGTTTCGGTGACGGTGATTATCCGATTGAAGAGAATACCGAAGAAGATAACTGGCGCTTCGTAGAACGCAGTATGGCCACAAATCCCATGAAACCCGTCATCGACGGTGAACCTATCTACGAGGAAATTCCTCACGGTCTGCACGATGAGAATGAACTGCGCTGGAAAGATTACGATGTGCGCCGTTATGCCTACTGGTCAGTATTTGCCGGTTCCTTCGGACATACCTACGGTAATAATTCCATCATGCAGTTCCTCAAACCCGGTGTTGGCGGTGCATACAGTGCAAAGGAACCCTGGTACGATGCCCTGAACAATCCGGGATTCAACCAAATGAAGTATCTCAAAAACCTGATGCTGACTTTCCCATTCTTCGAACGTGTACCCGACCAGTCTATCATTACCGGTACAAACGGAGAACGCTACGACCGTGCCATCGCCACACGCGGCAAAGATTATCTGATGGTGTATAACTACACCGGACGCCCGATGAAAGTAGATTTCAGCAAAATCAGCGGTGCCAAGAAGAATGCCTGGTGGTATACCACCAAAGACGGCAAACTGGAATATATCGGTGAGTTTGACAATGGAATACACAATTTCCAGCACGATAGTGGCTACAGCAGCGGAAACGATCATATCCTGATTGTAGTGGACAGCAGTAAAGACTATGTAAATAAGGAATGGGACGAACTGCCCGATGCACAACAACGATGGGAGAAAAAGTAAGTGCAACGTCACTACATAAATGATAATTTAGCGGGCGGGAATGGGTACGCGGACGACGCGGATAAGGCGGACGAACGCGGACTTTTTTCTCGATATTTATTGTAGAAGTATCCTAATTCCCCTCCTCCAGTTGGAGGAGGGGTGCCCAAAGGGCGGGGTGGTAGGTGAGAGAAGAAATCCTTTATATTCTTATTAATAGGTATTTTATTGCTTACCTACCACCTCCCCCTACGGGTACTCCTCCTCCAACTGGAGGAGGAGAATAAAGATACTCCGCGTTCGTCCGCCTCATCCGCGTCGTCCGCGTACCCATTCCCGCCCGCTAAATTATCATTTATAAAAGTAAACTTGAACTATTACTCAATATCATAACGCAATCAATATGAATAAGAAGATATCAATATCCCTACTTTCCCTACTCCTCCTTGCCTGTACGGCACACGCAGCCTTGCGCGTCACCGACCTGCGAACAGAGCAATTGAAGAATCCACTGGGAATCGACATCCGCCACCCCCGTCTGGGCTGGCGTATCGAATCGGACGAACAAAATGTGATGCAAACCGCCTATCATATTCTTGTAGCCTCCTCCCCCGAACTCCTGGCACAAGACAAAGGAGACTGTTGGGATTCGGGCAAGGTGAAAACAGACGCTTCCCAATGGATCACTTATCAAGGTGAAACGTTGAAGCGTAACACCCCTTACTACTGGAAAGTGAAAGTCTATACCCATACCAATGAAACCGACTGGAGCGAACCCGCCTCCTGGAGCATGGGACTACTGAACGAAGCCGACTGGCAAGGGCAGTGGATCGGCCTGGACCGCCCCGCCCCCGGTGACAGCGAGACACAATGGAGCCGCCTTGCCGCCCGCTACCTCCGCAAAGAGTTTGCACTGACCAAAGAAGTGAAACGAGCCACGGTACACATTGCCGGAATGGGACTTTACGAACTCTTTATCAACGGTCAGCGCATCGGTGAGCAAGTCCTGGCACCCGCCCCTACCGATTACCGGAAAACTATTCTGTACAACACGTATGACGTCACCCCGCAACTCCGAAAAGAAAATGCCATCGGTGTCATCCTCGGCAACGGACGCTTCTACACCATGCGCCAGAATTACAAACCCTACAAGATACCTACTTTCGGCTATCCCAAACTACGCCTGAACCTGATTGTTGAATATACGGACGGCAGCAGACAGACAATCGCCTCGGACATTTCCTGGAAACTAACCACCGAAGGCCCTATCCGCAGCAACAATGAGTACGATGGCGAAGAATACGATGCACGCAAGGAATTAGGAGACTGGAACCGGACAGGCTACGATGATACGAATTGGATATCCGCACAGCGCGTCAGCATTCCCTCAGGAACCTTGCGTGCGCAAATGATACCGGGCATGAAAGTTACGGAAAGCCTGAAACCTGTTTCTATCCGGAAACAGGGAGGCAAACACATTTTGGACATCGGCCAGAATATGGCAGGATGGCTACGTATTCGTATCAAAGGCCAGGCAGGAGACAGTATCCGTCTCCGCTTTGCCGAGCGCTTGCAACCGGATGGCGAAATCTTTACGAAGAATCTGCGCGATGCACATTGCACGGATATATATGTTGTCAGCGGACGTGAACCACAAGATGCCACCTGGGCTCCCCGCTTTGTATACCACGGTTTCCGCTATGTGGAAATCAGCGGTTATCCCAATGCCAAGGCCGAAGATTTTACGGCAGAAGTAGTAGATGACGAAATGGCTCATACCGGGACCTTCACCGGCTCGGATGAAACACTCAACCAGGTATTGCGCAATGCCTTCTGGGGTATCCGCAGTAACTATAAAGGTATGCCCGTCGACTGCCCGCAACGCAACGAACGCCAACCCTGGTTGGGCGATCACGCGATGGGTTCCTGGGGTGAAAGCCTGTTTTTCAACAATCATGCCCTATACAACAAATGGACACGTGATATTCGTGAAGCACAGCGTGAGGACGGCTGCATCCCGGATGTAGCTCCGGCCTACTGGAATTACTATTCGGATAACGTCACCTGGCCGGCTACCCTCCCCCTGGTATGCGACATGCTTTTCACCAACTACGGTGACCGGCGCGCAATCGAAGAAAATTATCCGGCTTTAAAGAAATGGGTATCTCATATCCGCGAGTATTACCTGAACCGGGAATTTATCATCACCAAAGACAAATACGGTGACTGGTGCGTGCCTCCCGAGTCTTTGGAAATGATTCATAGCAACGACCCTGCCCGCAAAACGGATGGTGCACTTATAGCTACCGCCTATTATCTGAAAGTCCTGCAACTGATGCATCGTTTTGCAAGCCTGCAAGGCCTCACCGCCGAAGCCGAAGAATGGGGAGCACTGGAACGTAAAATAAAAGATGCCTTCAACGCACGTTTCCTTCATGTGAAGGAGGGTACTTCGCCCGTACCCGGACATACTTTATATCCGGACAGCATCTTCTACGGTAACAATACGGTTACCGCCAATATCCTGCCGCTTGCTTTCGGACTTGTCCCCAAACACTACATTGACGAAGTTGCCAAGAATACCGTGGCTACCATCATCACTACCAATAAGGGACATATCAGCACCGGAGTCATCGGTACGCAATGGTTGCTGCGCGAACTAAGCCGCCGTGGCCATGCCGATGTCGCCTATCTTCTGGCCACTAATAAGACTTATCCTTCGTGGGGATATATGGCCGCGCAAGGCGCCACCACCATCTGGGAACTCTGGAATGGCGACAAAGCAAATCCCGGAATGAACAGTGGAAACCACGTCATGCTCTTAGGCGACCTGCTTCCCTGGTGCTTCAACAATCTGGCTGGCATCCGTGCCGACCGTTGGAAGCCCGGCTACAAACATATCATCTTCCAGCCTGCCTTTGACATTCAGGAACTAAGCAATGTAGATGCATCCTACACAAGTATCTATGGAAAAATAACCAGCCGGTGGACAAAGACCCCGACACATCTGGAATGGGACATTGAACTCCCCGCCAACACTACAGGCGAGGTATATCTTCCCGACGGGCGGAAAGAAATGGTAGGTTCAGGCAAGCATCACTTCAGTGTAGATATTCCTACCCGGCATGCAGCTATCCTGAGTGACGAGTTCCTATATGAGAAAGCCTCCTTCCCGGAATGTCATGGAGCCACCATCGTAGAATTGAAAAACGGAGATCTTGTCGCTTCATTTTTCGGCGGTACCAAAGAGCGCAATCCGGATTGTTGCATCTGGGTGTGCCGCAAGCCGAAAGGCGCCAAAGAATGGACCTCTCCGCAACTCGCTGCCGACGGCATATTCTCAATAAAAGATGCGCAGGCAACTTTGGCAGGCATTGATTCCACTTGTACTCCTGTGACAAATGCCCGGGGAAAGCTGATTGCCCGTCGGAAAGCTTGCTGGAACCCGGTACTTTTCCAGATTCCGGGAGGTGATCTGATTCTCTTCTATAAAATAGGCTTGAGCGTAGGCGACTGGACAGGCTGGCTCGTACGCTCTCGCGATGGAGGAAAAACCTGGAGCAGGCGTGAACCGTTGCCGGAGGGCTTCCTCGGTCCTATCAAGAATAAACCGGAATACATTAACGGCCGTATCATCTGTCCTTCCAGTAGAGAAGGCGGCAAGGGATGGCGCATTCATTTCGAAATTTCCGATGACAACGGCAAGACCTGGAAGACAACGGAATCACTGGCTGCGGAACTTTCCGTACTTACTCAGCACCGCAAAAAAGGAGGTGTCAACGTAGATGATCAGGAAGGCGGCGAAGCCGTCGAAGGTGAAGGTGCAAAGCCAATATATGCGATACAGCCCAGCATACTGGTGCACAAAGACGGAAGATTACAAGTATTGTGCCGCACACGCAATGCCCGGATTGCCACCGCCTGGAGCAATGATAATGGCGATACCTGGAGCAAAGTAACACTTCTGGATGTTCCGAATAATAATTCGGGAACAGATGCCGTAACATTGCAGGACGGTCGCCATGTGCTCATCTACAATAATTTCTCGACACTGCCCGGCACACCGAAAGGACCTCGAACTCCTCTCTGCGTAGCCATTTCAGAAGATGGTATAAATTGGCAACCTGTGCTTACATTGGAAGACAGCCCTATCAGTCAATATTCCTATCCAAGTATTATTCAGGGAAAAGATGGTAAGCTGCATGCTGTTTATACATGGAGAAGGCAGCGGGTTAAATATGCGGAAATAGATTTATCAAAACTTCGATAGGGCTTTTCCGGGTATAGTCCACCACAGAGAGTAACCCATCCGAAAAAAAAGGCTGTACCGCGAACCGGATACAGCCTTTATTGGTGTTAGTCGGGAGATAATTATTCTCCGGTCCGTTGAATACCTATTCTCCGGTCCGTTGAATACCTATTCTCCGGTCTGTTGAATACCTATTCTCCGGTCTGTTGAATACCTATTCTCCGGATTCGGTATTAGCCAAGTGGATTTTCATCCAGACCGCCTCCACCGGTGTTTCCTCCCTCGCCACCTCCACCTTCAGGAACTACACCTATATATATAGGGCGTTGCAATTCGAAGGTACGTGCCGCCTTCGTCTGGTAGTTTCCGTGGGTGTATTGCGTAGTCACCTTCACCGTCCACTGCCCCTCGGTGATGCCGGCAGGCAGCACGAATTGCAGCTTCTTGGGCGTGTTGGGACTGACGCGTGAGGCTGGAATGAAGAACGATTTCGAAGCGTCCGCCACGGAAGTCAGCGTGATACCCACCGAGGCGTCTTTTCCCACCAGTTTCAGTCCGTTGCCTGTGATGACAGCCATGCCGCTGGCACCCATCGGGGCACGGGTGGTGGCGTCAGCGTCGGCATACTCGGCGCTCACCATGCCGGCAATGTGCGGACCGGTGGCGGCGGGTTGCATGAAGAGCGTCAGTTTGGTCTGTTCCATAGCCTGTTTCAGGGCGATTCCGGGGCGCAGGCTGGCGTAGACTTTCACTTTCTCGCGGTCCACCGGGATAGAGAGTTCTTCTTCCATGATGACACCGCTGGCCATGGGTTGCACGTAGCACAGCTGCGTGGCGATGTTGTAACCGCTGGCGACGGCTGCGGCCACGGCCTGCGCCTGGAGGTCGAAGAGGTGACGGATTTCGCTTTTGTTGTACTTGCCGCTCAACAGAGCCACGTCGGCAGCAATGTCGTCATCAGTCAACGTTTGCTCTTTGGTGTTTACTTTCACGGTGTAGTCCGTGTCGATGTCAGGGGTCAGTTCGTTGAGGTAGGCCTTCAGGTCCAGCTCGTTCTTGTAAGTTCTTGTTTCAGCCATAATGAATGGAGTTCTTGTTTGTGAGGCTGCGTGTCCGTCTCGTTCAGATGGCGAAGGCGTGGTCTCGGATTAATAAATGTGTATCGTTATACCGGCTTCTTCTTCCTTGCGGCATTGTCGTCGAGAGGGGGGAGATGGGAGTATGTTTCGTCCGTTTGATTTTGAAGGACAGGCAAAGATAGGCTTTTCTTTTAAACAGGGAAGAGGAAAGGCTGACTTCTTTTGAAAACAAGTGAATCTATTCTCTTCCTTTCTGAGCGGTTATGAATCTTTTCACCACAGAGGACACAGAGAACGCAGAGTTTTTAGACTTCTAATTCAGAGATAATTATAACCTCTGTGCTCTCTGTGTCCTCTGTGGTGAAATAATTCCTTTCTTTTCACTTTTCCGCCTTCCTCTTATTTACATAGTCCTTGAACATCTGACGCCAGTTACGGCCATGCTCATTAAAATACTGCTCACACTTGGTTTTATAGATTTCGAAGATTGCGGAAATCTGCTTCATGTTCTTATAATCAATAGCCTGTTCACGAGCCAACTTCAACTGTTCCAGCACAAAAGCCGTTTCCTCTTCCGTCATGTCGGGAACAATAGCCTGATATCCCTTTAAAGTGAAAGCCACTTTACCAACCGTATATTTATCAAGAATCTGTTCCACCTGTTCTTCTGTCAGCACTCTGCGTAAATCTTTCATCAACTTTTCATGAACTTCTTCCGGCATGGCAGAATCGGCTATCATTTCACGGTCCAGCTTGCTCAGCGGTTTACCGGTCAGAGGATTGATACCGGCAGGAATAGTAGTATAAGGATGTTCATTATGCCAGTCGCGAACTTTACGCAAATGATTGTACACAGCGGTTGCAGCAAAACCGGCTTTCTTGTCATCATCCAGATTCAGAGAAGCTACCCATTCGTTTGCCTTTTTCTCAAGAGAAGCATCTGATTTCAATCGGGCAAAAGCTTTCTTATCAAAGTAGGCGGCTATTCCATCAAATGAACGAACCGCGCTTTCCGGAAGCAACTCACCTTTCTCGCCAAAACTATACATGGCAGATTCCGGCTCAATAGTGATTTTACTCTCATCCAGCATCTTCTTATCCAAATCGAAGACTTCGGCAAAGAAATCATAAACAGCGTTCCGCTTATTGGGACCGAAATCATGCTTCTCTTTCGGCAGATGTACATTCACCACTTTATCTTTTGCACCGTAAAATCCATAAACACGTTGCAGATAGGGAAATTCCAGCGTAGGGACGCTTGCAGTCCAATCTCCGCCATCAGACACTACCAACTGCGGACGAGGAGCAAAAATTGCAGCCAGTTCGGCATTGCAGGTTCCTCCCGCAGCAAGCTGGATAGGCATACCACTCTCACAGGGACACCCTCCGTCGAAATGAGAGGCAAGGCTCACCACCGGTGCCGAAGCCGTAAAACGCCCGTCGAGCACGCTCAGCAAAACAGTTTGCGTCCCGCCACCGGACCCTCCGTTTACTCCGATACGGTTCACATCAATATCTTTACGGGAAGCAAGCATATAGTCAAGAATCAGAAGTCCGTTCATAGCCTGAATGGTATGCGCCGCACTGCTGCGATGTGCCGCACTGCCCACCTGCAAGGCGGACTCTCCCCAGCCGAAAAGATCATAATCCACACAAACGGCACCCATACGCGCCAGGGTTCCCATACGCTGCTGCTGGTCTTCGCGATAACGCCCGCCACCGAAATGTCCGTTCGGACAGATGATAAGCGCATGTTTCCCTTTCGATTTAGGGACATAAACGGAACCGCAGACGTAGAGTCCGGGAAGCGTTTCGAGTGCAAAATTCTGTACCGTATAGCCGTCAAATTTCCTCACCTTCGAAAGAACCGGCTTTGACTTCACACATTGAGCCAGCAAAGCGTCAATGCCTAAACGCCGACGAACCTCTTTTCTCAAAGAATCGGCACGGAGTTCCAAAGCCTCTTTATCCGCATAAAGGGAATTGAGATAGGCCAGCATTTTTTCACCATCAGCATCCGTCCGGCGGGGATATTCGTATGCTTTCAACTTATACATATCCGCCCCCTGCTTGACAAATTTGTAATCGAAAGGTGACAATACATTCGTCAGGGATTCTTCTACTGAATAAGGACGGATACGAAAATCCGCGTATGGCAATACTTTTCCTACCGTATCTATGTCATACTTCAAACGAATGCCAAAACGTTGTTGAATATCCGCCAGTACTTCATTCAGCGGACGGGCAAATGCCGTCTCATAAGTTTGCGTTTGTGCTTCTGCCGAAAGAGATGCGGCAAGAAGCACGGAGAAAATAATTCGTTTCATATTTCTGTATCATGTTATTTAAGTTTCACTTCTTCACCGTTGACGTTGACATCATCCAGCGTAATACGCTCGCAGTCTTCAAACACACACTTCTGCCCGGCACCCCGGATATGGATGTCACGCAGTACAATGTCGGATATCGGAGCTTCTTCCAGGCCGGCAATCTTTATCGGAGTTTTAACGTCCGTCACAGTCATCCCGCTGATGTGCACATTACGAAATATGGGAGTACGCTCGCTCTTGGGTTCGAGAGGCATCTTGCTGTACTTCAAATCCAGAATCACGGCTTCCTGTTTGATATTGCTCATCACAATATTGCTGACACGGATATCTTCGACGACTCCTCCCCGCCCGCGGGTCGATTTAAGCCGGATGCCACGGTCGGTTCCATCAAAAATGCAGTTGGAAATAGCCACTTTACGGACTCCTCCGCTCATTTCACTGCCAATCACTACTCCGCCATGTCCGGCAAGCATGATACAATTGGTTATTGTAATATTCTCACAAGGTACTCCCAGACGGCGTCCTTGCGCATCCCGACCGGATTTAATCGTTATACAATCGTCGCCTACCGAAATGTGGCAATCGCTGATATGCACGTTCCGGCAAGATTCCGGATTAATTCCATCCGTATTGGGAGAAGGTACGTTATGAATGGTGATTCCTTTTACCACCACGTTCTCACAAAACTCTGGATTCACCGTCCAGAATGGAGAATTGATAATCTTCACACCCTCTATTCTGACTCCCTTACAACGGACAGTCTGTATGAATGGAGGACGGAAGAAACGACGTTGCAGCGTACCGACATAGTCTTCGTTCGTATCAGCATAAATGGCCTTCGTATCGTTCTCCTTATCCCACATCGGCTGGTATTTATTTATATCGCGAACGCCGTTATCTCGCAGGTCAATCATGACGCGAAAGAACTCCATCCACCACTTCTTGCCCTGGCCATCCAGAGTTCCTTCTCCCTTGATGGTGATGTTCTCCGCGTCTACGGCATAAATCAAAGGCTGGAAGCTCTTCATCATCACCCCTTCGTAACGCATCTCCACAAAAGGCAGGTAATCGTCAAAGTTATCGGAGAACAGCAAGGTGGCCCCTGCCTCCAGTTCGAGGGTTATGTTACTTTTCATACGGATGCTTCCTGTCAGATAAGTTCCGGCGGGAAAGTAAAGCGTTCCTCCGCCATTGGCATTCAGGCGGTCGATGGTAGAGTTTATCAGCCGTGTATTCAAGGACTTCCCGTCTGTTGCCGCACCTGCCTTAATCATATCCACCCGTTCCGCACGGAGCGCAATAGTTACACAAAAACAGAAGAGGGAGAAAAGGGTTATTCTGAGTTTCATAGTCATATTGTTATTGATTATTTTTCGTTCACTACCCATTGATAGGTTCCGCTTTGTACTTCTTTCGGCGCTATCTCTCCGGGAAGGGTAACGACTGCGGTTGTATTTACCGGAACAGAAAGATTCAACGTAAACGTTCCACTCTCATGAGTCCAGTCTACAGCTATCACACCGTAAGGAGTATCATAAGAGCATTTCACATATTTCAAGTCACCAACCGGTTTCGGGGCAATGCCAACAATCTGGTATCCATTCTTAACATACGGACGGATTCCGGCCAGCGAATTGAAAAACCATTCATCAATCTGTCCCATCATAAAGTGATTCCAGGAAGAGCCTTGGCGGGGGTCCCACTGTTCCGTCAGAGTTGTGGCGCCAAACTTGAGTTGGAAGCCATATCCGGGTGCTTCTTCGTGGTTGAACATCTTATAGATAAGTTCATCCGCACCGTAATTGGCCAACGTCTGGATCAGATAGCGGTTGCCTACATCACCGGTGGTCAACCGGTTGCCATGGGCTTCCACATCTTTCACAAGGTTCATGAAGACCTTCCGGTTCAGGCGATGATCCATTTCATAGATGCCCTGGTGTCCGGCGCTTTGAGTGAGCCGGAGGAAAAGCGGCAATGCATTGCTGCACTGGCTTCCCGTGCCGTATTGTGCCGTATCATGATTCAGAAAGCGTTCATTAAACGCAACCATGATGTCGTATGCCAAAGAACTGTAATATCTGACATCATAATCATTACCTACAATAGATGCCGCTTTAATTAAATAGTCAACGCTCATGTAATAGTGCGCCGTGGCTACCAACGGAACCGGTGTATTCCGGGAGAAACCGGCACGGAAATCCCCGTAATCATACCAGTCGCCCAGGCCGAAAGAAAGGATATGGCGGTCGGCGCGGGTGGAGAGATAGTCTACATAGCGGCGCATATTCTGATAGTATTTCTTTATCAGTGAATCGTCTCCGTATGTTTCATAATACATATACGGAAAAATGACCAAAGCTCCTCCCCACTCCGGAGATTCGGCAAAAGCGTCCATTCCCGGACCTTCAAAAACCACATATTCCGGTGCAGTCGTAGGCATCGCTCCATTGGCATGCTGGGCATCTGCCATATTCCGCATTATCTGAGGGGCAAAGGCTGTGAGATCATAATTATAGAGCAAGCCCGGGCCATTGAGGTGCACCTGTTCCAGCCAACCCAGCTTTTCACGATGGGGACAATCCGTAAACACCGACTGCATATTGCTGCGCACAGCTTTCTCTATCAGACGATGAGCCGCATTGAAGATGGGGTTGGAACACTCGAACGTAGATACCTTTCGTGCCGAGTTATAAACAAAGCACGATTGAATGTTTTTCAAGACAGGCAGTTTTCCCGGATTCTTCTGTCCCTTCAGCACCGCCCCTTCCACCTGGATGTAACGATAGCCATAATAAGAAAAACGGGGATGCCAAGTCTCGTCGCCTTCACCTTTCAAGGTATATTCATAATAATGCTGGCGTCCCGTCTGACGCTGATTGCAAGCACCTTCATCGGTCAAGGCCTCGGCAACTATCAAAGTGACCTTTTGCCCCCGCTTTCCACGCACGGTAATCTCCGGGAAACCAGCCAGATTCTGCCCCATATCCAGTACAAAGGCAGAAGGATCGACCGTTCTTTTGGTTGATTTACAGGCAGAAAGAATCTGTTCAGACGTAAGTTTCGTCACCTTCTGAATGTCATAGCGCTCCATAATCTTTACCGGAGCCGCCTTCTGCGGACGAAGCATTCCCTTCGGAGCTTCCTGAACCACTACCGGACGCCATTGCCTGTCATTGAAACCGATTTTATTCCATCCTTCCTGTTCACGGCGCGCATCATAATCTTCTCCCCCGTAAATGCAATTAAAAGTGATAGGGCTCAAATCGTATTTCCAGTCGTTATCCGAATAGATTGTCTCCCGCGTTCCATCCTCATAATTAATGACCAATGAAAACAAAAGAGTCGGAGCTCCGAAACTTATCAGCAATTTACGATAACGCCCGCCCTGCACATTATAAAAGCCGTTACCCAACAAAACACCGGCGACATTTTCACCTTTCTGCAACAATTCCGTTACATCATACGTATTATAATACACGCTTTTATCATAATCGCTCCAAAGCGGGGCAAACTCACTGTCGCCTACTTTCTTCCCGTTCAGGGAGAATTCATAAAATCCCAGACCACAGACTGATGCGGTGGCTTCCACCACTTTCTTATCAGTCCTGAACTCCCGGCGCAGACAAATGCTTTTCTTAGCCAATGTGTCCACAGCCGCCCAGGCCGCTTTAACTTCCGGCTTCTTCAACTCTGCGCCATGAAATCTCCGTCCTTCGGGCAGACGGGCATCTTCACGGGTGATGGCGCCAATCCATTTTGCAGAAGATAAACTTTCGGGAGCTAAACGGAATTTCGCCTCACGGCTCCACTCGGACGGCGCATCTGTTTCATCCCAAACGCGCACACGCCAAACATAACTATAGGGACTGTAACGATGAATGTCAGCCTCCTGAGTGGATATTAACTGGCTTTGAGAAGACTTGACTTTTCCGCTGTTCCAGACAGAACGTCCCGTGCAGGCTTCACGAATTTCAACCTGATAGGCGGTCTGCCTCGTCCCGTTTTCGGATGACGACATAGCCCATCCCAGACGGGGATAACCCTCAACAATCACCATTCCCTCCTGCATTTCACAAGTGAGGCGGCTAACCGTTATATTCTTTGCCTGCGCCAGACAAGGCAAACAAAGAAGAAGAAGAATATATCTTTTTAAAACCATCATTAGTCTATCTCTATTTCAGTAAGTAATCACATCAGTCTTATACAATAACGAAGCCCCGTGAAGCTGCCTGAAAAACGCTTGCGCGGGCGCTTAAAAATGCTTGCGCTTCCGGTTGAAAATGCTTGCGCTTCCAGTTAAAACTCCTTGCGCTTCCATTTTTAACTGCGTGCGCACGCAGTTTTGACCCCCTGCGCAAGTGCTTTTCCGGCGGCTTCACGGGGCTTCGTTAAATTATCATTTGCCATCATTTCAATGCATGTTCACAAACAATCCTCGTCAATGTATCCGCATGTCCCACTTCTTTTCCATCTACAAAGATGCGCAACCCTTTTCCCCGGTGGTAACGATCACCGTACTTATCCCAAAGAATAGTAAGATTATGCCCGTGATACAAAACATTGTCCAGACAGAACCAATCCCATCGATCCGCCGGTATCAGCGGATTCACCTCTACCGTATCGTCCAGACGTGGGCGAAGTCCGATTAAACCCGTAATCATCAAATCATTGAAAGTGGAATGGTTGTAGTAACGGCTTCGTTCCTGGTCGCCTTTCAGCCAATAACCAGTCACTTCATCCAGATATTCGCCGATATAAGGCCGTCCGCGATGATATTGCGATTCCACATACAGCTCCATCTGACGAAAATAGACACTGTCTGACAACACAGTCTGCGGATAGTTATTCATGAAATTAGCCATAGCCGTGAGAGTCTGTGCCGAAGCAAACGGCCAGATTGCACCGTCCCACTCGCATTTACCTACTCCGTGTGTGCGGAATTCAGGATGGCGGCGTTCGGCTGTTGTCAATCCGTAAGGGGCGGAGAATCCCTTCTCGTCCATAATCTCTTTCCAGGCGACTGCATATTGTCCGGCTGTGTCCGGCAAATTAAAATACCAGGGAATATAACCGATAGCTTCGCGCACATTTGCGGAAGAATCCGTACGCATGGTTTCAAAAAACTGATGACGCGTATTCCACAGTTCACTCTGAACCAGACCTCTCAGTGTGTCCGCCTTCATTCCATATTTCATAGCTCCTCCCTCATCACCGGCAAAGATACCCATCAGCGAAAGCGCCTTTGCATTGCCATACATATAGCTGTTGATCGTGGGGCGTGCATACTTCTTTCTACGACCGCCGCTGATAGACTCTTCCATACCGTCCTGCACGTCTCCCTGCCAATACAGTCCATTCTTCAAACGGTTTGTACGCTCCCAACGTTCATATTCCGTTTCCAGGTCCTTCTTCATGTCCAACATGAAATCCCTGTCCGCATCCACCATATAGCGGGCCAGCACGGCATCCGCATTCCAGGAACTGAACTTATCCATTTTCTTCATCGGACCACCTTCGTTACCACGATACCAGGTGTGAATAATCTGATCCAGATACTCGGGATTGCGCAGCCAACGGCTTTCATAAATATGATGCCCGATAGCACAAGCAATTAAATTGTATTTGTCGGCGTATGAACGCTGCACAAGGAACTCCGTCATGCCGTAACCGGCAGGAGTCTGTTTGATATGTTTACGTAGCGACCACCAACGGTAGTAATACATCTCTTCAAAATTACGTTGCGGGCACTCAAACAAAGGAATATTTTCTTCCATCCACTCCGAAGCTTTCGCATTTGGAATAGCCTGGGCTATATTCTCATCTTCCATTCCATTGAAATAATCCACATAATGCTTAAAATCCGCATAGTTCAGAAAAGCGGCTGTTGCATCTTTATCGGCAGAAGAAGTCTTCACATTGGCAATACGATATTCAACCAAAGCCTCCCGGGCACCTGCATCCGGAAGATCGTATGTCTGGTCGGCAGGAGTATCTACAGTGGGGAATGTGCGTGGCGCTCCAGTGCGGAAAGCTATTCGCTCGATAGAGGCTACAGGGGCAAAGAACATGCGGAGGCCCACTCTTTTGCCATCCACATAAACCTGGATGTTACGGTCGGCAACCGAAAGAACAGCCTCGACATGATAAGTCTTTCCCGGCTCATACTTCATCATATTTCCGAAACGCGAACCGCCCTTGGCACGGAAAACGCCATCGGGAGTCAGTTCCAGCCGCGAACAGGCAATGCTGTTCTCATCCAGAAAGTCAATCTGAAGCGTACCTTTATCATTCTGTCCGGCCTGCAAATCAAAGGTTACTTTCAACTCTTTGGAAGCCGGAATTTTACGTTCCACCTTTGCATAATCAAAAGGATCTTTATCCTGCAGGCGCAGCCATTTCCCATCCAAAGAGACCGGCGCCCAAACCGGAGAATAAATATTCCAGTTCGTCAGTCCTGCAATGGTCTCATATCCGGAGAAATTATCATCCGCATGCGCGGACGCCTTCAGTTCTACGGGAACAGGAATACGGGATATCCACATGTCTTCCTTATTCACGCTGTAGGAAACCCACAAGTCACCATCGGCAGGTACTCCGTTTCCTTCCTGAATGCCACGGGCATATTGCGGGCCGTAAGATTTGTAATTCCCACCATAACGCATCGGAGGAATCTCACCATGCACCAGGTTCAGAGTCGTATATTCCAACCCATCTTTGCTCAGGGAGATTGCCAGCGGCCAGCGAAATTCCGACGGATTATACACGGTAGCATACATACCGTCGCTCAGACGCTGCCCCCAGATTTTCGCATTACTGTTGACAAAACCTTTGGCACGAAGCACAGGCTCCGCCCAGGTATGTCCGCCATCTTCACTGATGGAAGTCAGGGCATGTTTCCAAAGGCTGGCAATACGCCCATCGGGTAATGTATAACAGTTGAACGCTTTATATCCCTTTTTCAAAGGAATAACCGGGTCTTCCCGGTCAGCTTCCTCCACCCATTGCATCATATACAACGGATTATCCAGAATTTCCTGACAAGCTTTTACGAACTCACGATCCTTACTTTTCCTGAAATATGGATAGTCAGTATTCTTTTCGTTGAACCCGTGGTTATAATAAATAAAATAGATCGGTCCGAAAGAACCATCTTTATTTATTTCGCGTACCACACGTCCAATTCCATTTCCATCATTAGGGTCATCCTTTTTATCCAAGGCAACTCCATAATTTCCCATTGTAATCAGCCGGCCCGATTTGGAAACATAAAATCCTACACGCTGGTGCATGATTGCAATCAAATCTTTAGCCTGTATGCACGGACGAGACTCTTTTGTATATCCATCCGGTACCTTATAAGGTGGAAACACTACTTCCGGATTTGTCCACTGATAACCATCTTCAGAGGTCATCAGGAAAGTCTGCGAAGGCGGGATGTGCTCATCCGAAGGGTCAGACAGGTACTGATAATAAAACTGCCCGTTCCAATATGCCAGCATCGGCTGGTGATTATAAGTCCACCCGGCACCGTTAGATGCATCAGGGTTTTCACGGTTGGCACGTACCAACTGTATATTGTGCACTCCCACCACCGGAGACAACTGTCCGTCATGATAGGCAGGATTCGATAATTCCGTTCCTGTATAGTGGATTCTATCCTGCGCAGAAACTGTTGCTGCCAGCCATCCGGCAGCCAATACAAAAAGAAGTTTTGTGGAGTTATTCATGATTACGGTTTATTGTTTCGGATTTATAATTATTTCTTCTTATTCCCCTCAAGTAAAGCCTTGACAAGTGACTCCGGAGCTTTGAAGATAGTCCCGTGTTTATGTCCCACAGGTATGCTTACGTTTCTGGTTTCATCGGTAAAGTTAATAAAATCCCGGGTACGTACGGCTCCGTATATTTTTTTTCTGTAAACATCAAAATAAACAAGGTAATCCTCTCCTACTTTCTCTACCGACGGTCCCTCTACAAAGGACTCGGTAAACGGTTGCGAAGCTGGAGAATAAGGTCCTGTAAGTGAGTCGGCGAAAGCTACTTTCAAGTTACGTTCGGGGCGTGTATTATCTTTAAGCACCATTACGTAATCGTTTTTCGCACGTTTCAGGATGGTAGCGTCAATCGAACTGAATCCCGGATCATATAAAAGTTTGGTTTCCGATATCGTCTTAAAATCTTTCGTTGTGATGTAATATAAACGATGATTATTTTCTTCTTCCTCTATTCCTCTTTCAAAGCGACCCGGGACACAAGATGCCCAAACAACCATAAATTGTCCGTTCTCATCATCATAAAAAATCTCCGGCGCCCATACATTGACAGTCGTCGGTTCATCAGCCATTACCGGAATCATTTGTTGCTCCGACCAGTGGACCAAATCTTTGGAATGTGCATAGCCAAATCCAAGATCTCCCTTCCAACTGGTAGTCCATACCAAGTGATAGGTTCCATCCGGGGTACGCACCATTGAGGGGTCACGCATCAACTGTTGTTGCCCCAATGCCGGTTTCAGCCAGACACCGGGGATGCTATCCCAATGCATACCATCTTCACTATATAAATATCTTAACCCTTCATCAGCGGGCTCATGGAATGAAGTAAACATATAATAGTCTTTGTTTCCCCCACAAGAAGCTAAAAACAAGATGCTTATTGCAGCTAATGTATTTCTAAATTTCCTCATTTCTATAAATCTTTTATTCGATATTATATTATATATGCAGAGTAGACGGTGGAAAAAGAGATTTGTACTCAAATAGAGGTGGAAGTTTCAACAACAAAAAAGGCAACCTTACAAGTTGCCTTTTTCCACATCAAACACTAACCATTATGGCGTTTACAGAGAACCTCCACGTGCCTTCACACGTTTATACCACTCTTCACGCTCTTTCTTCAAATCATATCCACGTTTAGTAAGATAATTATTGATTCGCCCTTTGTACTTGCCGAAAAAAGCATGTTTCCTATCTGAGTTTTCAGCATCAATGGCAAATTCACGGGCCTCTTTCAGCCAAGCATAAATCTGAGCCTTTTCATCTTCCTTAAGAGAAGGAATCATGTCGAGATGCGATTTATAAGTTATTTCCAGAACTCCATACGTCATCCCGTCTTTCACTCCTTCTATTTGTTCCTCATTCAGAAAAAGGGACAATTCTGCAGGAAAAGCGAAATGAATCCGGTAGAGAGCTGCATCTTTAGCGTCTTCTGCAGCTTTCAACGCATTATTTTTCGCATCGCCAGTCAATCCCGACTCTTTGATTTCTTTTATTTTCGCATCACGTACCTCATAAATGTCATTCAATGTGAAGTAGCGATTGGCAATAACATTGCGTACATCTTCAGCTACCTTCGCATCATTAATGCCAAGTTTATCCACAATTTTCTGCGAGCGTTTCACAATGGATTCTACATATTCAGGATCACGATTCTCTTTGTCCAGATCAATGGCTTGAGCGGTAAACGCCCATCCGGTAAGAAATAACAAAGAGAGTAACAGTATCTTTTTCATAATTACATTAATTTACCTTTTTCAGCCAATGTATCGTAGTTATTTTTCATATCAGTCCAGTCAATCCTATTCTTGGTGCTGATACCATTGATGTATTTCTCAATATTGGTATATCCATCGCCGGTGCAGTCTTCATTCGCATCACTCGGATCATTCGGATTCAGCCCATTCTCTATTTCCCATTTATCAGGCATACCGTCGCCATCTGTATCAACGTATGGAGTACCTTTATATTCAGGATAACCACCCATCTGGCGAATATCAGTAATAATCCCCGATTTATAAGAATCTTTCGGCAAACGACGATACTTAAAATAACCTTCTTCATCTTGAGATTTCGGTGCTAACCCCCATCTATCTCCATAAGCATCTTTGGGAAGTTTCTTTTCATAATAAGCCACACCGGTCTTCACTTCCTCAATAACTCGCTCATCAACAATGTCACGACAAGGGATATTGGCGCCCACATATTTCAAGACATAATCATAAGCATCATTAGCAGACATAATATTGATATAAGGCATAACGAAAGGCCGATAAGCACGCATTTGATCGGTATATCCCTCAGTATCCTTTTGAGTTTCAATCTGGATACCACCTGCCCAATTGTCTTTAGTTATTTCAGGATACCCTTCCATTACATTACCATCTGCATATACACGACCATATACTTTATAGTTCAACTTACTACGCCCGGCTTCCGGTTTCAAAATACGATGTCCCACCGGAGAATCTTTCGGAGTCAACGGTCCTGGTTTATAATAATTATTGACCACATTGAACATCGCACGATAATCACCGCCATCCATTGAACGGTGTACCCAATTATACACAACGTTATTCACAAAATTGAAAATGCCATACCAGCCGACAGAGGGATTACGTCCAGCATTACTGGCCCAAAGATTGCGCATAAAGGCACAGTTCTCACCACCCAAGGTACTACCGAAAGCATGATTATATGTATCCAGTGCCTTAGCGGAAATTGTATTTTGAATGGTTACATTGACAGTCGGAAGTTTCTCATCTTTATAGCCTTCGCCCGGACTGTACATGTGACGATAGAAAGAAATATTCTCATCCAGCCCCCAGGTACATGAGCAATGGTCAATCATAATATTGCCAATCGGATTACCTCCAAATGAGTCGTCACGGTGGTGGACTTTCGTTTCACCACGACGGAAACGCATGTGGCGTACCACTACATCATGAGTATCCACCCAAAATGACTCTCCAGCAATACAAACTCCATCTCCCGGAGCTGTTTGTCCGGCTATCGTTACATAAGGAGCACGAACAATAATGGGAGATTCTAAACGGATAATACCCGCTACATTGAATACAATGATACGTGCACCACCTGTTTCGCAAGCTTCACGGAAAGAACCGGGACCACGATCATTCAAATTGGTTACTGTAATTACTTTACCACCACGACCTCCAAGCGCATACATACCACCACCCTCAGCTCCGGGGAAAGCGGGAATGCCGGCTTGAGGAAGATCATCCGGACGAGAAGCCCATTCAATATATGGACGACCTTCCCGAGCCTCTTTCTCAACAACAGGCCGTGCTTTTGCCCAAGCTTCATCCGAACGTTTCCGTTCTTCAGTTATCATTTTCTTATAAGTCTCCTTAGCTTCATCCGTTAATTGCGGGTATTGTGCCCATGCAATAGTCGGAGTCAGCATTGCGGCAGTACAAACTATTAGTATTACTTTCTTTTTCATTGTTCTCTTATATATTAATTATATGTATTTATTAGACGAAGATAAAAATGTTTTGTAATCACATGAAACTTTTTTAATCGCAAAATAATCGATAACTTATAACAGCAATCATTCTAATAAAAGCTGCCAGATGGAAATCACCTGGCAGCTTTAAGCGATCTTAAACAAAAAATTTCAAGAGCGATTTATGGAAGTAGACTTCCGGTACCAATAGGATTAAATGTTCCCTCAGAACCATAATAATCTGACCAACCAATATTTTGTTGCAGTTTAGTACCTGTTTGCAATACATTCTGCTTAATACCCAAGAAATAATATTTATTCAAGTGTGTAATGTAAAACACAGGTGTACTCGTACCGTCAAGCTGATCATTAACTACACGATTCAAATTGTTTTCATAGAATTTATCCAAGGTAGCAATCTGACTTTCCCAATCTGAATCTGAAGCATCCGGATCAAGACTGATTTGCGTGCGATCCGATGATCCTAAGTATTCTGCAGCTTCCGGATTGAATGGATCATAATCCTTACCAGCTTTACTATTTGTGTAGAGTTCCGGTTTTACAGCCAGAATAATGCCATGTCTGCGTGTCTGATTTCCACTGATAGGAGCAATACCCAGACGAGTACAAGTACCATAGCTGTCATCCCATAAGAGCCAACGACGCATATCGTCAAATCTTTTTCCTTCATAAGCCAACTCTATCTGGCGTTCATAAAGGATAGCACCCATTAAGGCATCACCTGAAAGAGTGGAAGGAAAGCCGCAGTTGCCTGTATAACCTACACGTTCACGAATATATTTCAGGAATGTTAATGCAGTGGCATCATCTCCTTTTCCACAAGCCGCCTCAGCTACATTCAGAATAACTTCCGCCATACGTATTTCCATATATGGACTACCGCTCTGTGAGAATACTCCGCTACTAAGATTGGATGTATTGTAAGCATTCGGGTCAGTACGTTTACGTACAAAGATACTTGAACTGACATCACCGTCATAAAGTGCCGAATTACCCGGTTTACCTTCATTGGCTGCCGCAGCATCCTTAAACCATTGGTAATTCCATACTGTATATCTTTTATCTGTATTATAAGGCCAACAAACTCCATTAAATGCAAAGGTACGATAGAAGCGCGGATCACGATCTTTGTAGAACTTCAGCGGATCATATGTCAATGAACTTTCAGCAGGCTTCTTACCGTCAGCCATAGGGAACAAGTCTACCATTTCAGCTGTGGCAGCGATTCCACCACCACCTTTGATGTCTTTGGGACGTGCGCTTTGTTCCCAGCTATTATTGAACCTGAACTGATCGTCAGAGATATTATTGTATAATGTTATCAATACAGCCTCTTTGGACAATGGATTCACAAACATCTTTTCCCAGTCTTGCGCTCTCTTACTTGTTGCACTCACCAATTCTCTATCACCATTAGTAGTAAGTTCGTCATAAGCAGCCTTGTTTGCAGTATAAGCTGTCTCCCATCTTTTTTTATCGTTGGAACGATTGAACAATGGGCTTGCATAGAAAAGTAGCATGCGTCCTTTCAAAGCCATAGCCGCACCTTTGGTTACACGACCGTAATTTACTGACGGATCACTCCAAACAGATGGCAACAACGAAGCTGCATTATCTAAATCTTCACAGACAAACGTTACACAATCATCTGTAGAACTACGTTCAACATTCAAAGTAGATTCTTCTACCGTACCGTCGCCAATCGTAGGGTTTTGCGCATTCTTTATGATAGGCACTCCACCATAAGTGGTCACCAAACGGTAATACAACCATGCACGCCAAAAGTAAACCTGCCCTTTAAGAATATTTCTTTCTCCTTCCGACAATGTCCCCTTGTCAATATTGTCAAGGAACAGATTGCAACGACGGATATTCAACCATACACCGTTATTATTTGCCGGATCGTTGGAGCCATTAAAATAACAAGGTACATTGCTGGTAAGGATTTCAGCCAAACCAACAAATGGCGTAGAACCGGCATACTCCAGCGTTGATTTGGAAAAATCATCAGCCGAACCTGTACTACCATTCAATGCACTTACTCCTCCTACCTTGGGTTCAACCTGCCTGTGAATGTAATCCACACTTGCCTGCGCCATACTGAAATTACTGTATATTTCATCGTTGAAGCCATTATAGTCCTTCTTATCCTTCAAGAAGTCATCGCTACAGCCGCCTAGCAGAAACAATGCGCTAAAGGCAACTATTCCCACACCTTTATGTATGATATTATCTATTTTCATATTCTAATCTTATTTATATTATTACATCACTTAAAAAGAAAGATTCAATCCCACTGTCCAACTGCGCAATGCCGGGAATGTACCGTAACCGGTTAACGGGTCTGTATAATGTTCAGGATAAGGATTGAAGAAGCTGAACAGATTTGTTCCGCTCAGATTGATCTTACAACTTGAGATTCCCACTTTGCTCAACCATTCCTTTGGCAATGTATAGCCCAAAGACAGGTTGCGAACATACATACGGAACGAACTAACCTTCCAGAAGCTGGATGCCTCCTTGTTCATACTGTATTTCATATTAGGATATTTGGCTGTCAGGTTTTGCTTGGCCACCACATTGCCCGCATCGTCCACAACATCTTCGGGAACGAACATGTCTTTCCAATATATCGGAAGATTGGCACCATCTAATGAAGCCTCATTCATAAAGATATATGAACCTCCCGCATATGTAGAATATCCACCCCATGAGCTGGAGATGTTGGCATTCAGTGAGATTCCCTTCCAGCTACCGCCCAGAATCAGAGACATGCCGTAAGGATTGCTCTTTCTTTTGCTCAGTTGGATCATGTCCTTATCGTCTACAATACCGTCCGCTCCTTTATATGAGCCATCCAGATTCTGTTCGCCACGTACATCGCGGTATATCAACATACCCGGTTTAATCTGCTCCGGCTTATAGCCCATATATTGAGTAATATTGTTGTCTGCAACAAATTTGTCAATCTCAGCCTGATTGCGGAACATACCCAGACAATCATATCCCCATTGTCCCATATCAACCGGGCCATCACGATAGACATCTTTGTAAGTTGATATAGCCGGCCAGTCTTTTTTCCGATAGCGGGCATCACGCCATTGCCCATTCAGCTGAACAGAATAATTGAAGTCAGACACATGATCGCGCCAACCTAATGACAGTTCTACACCATAGTTATCTACCGCATCAAAATTCTCTGCCGCCGACTTGGCGCCTACAGTTACAGGTACACCACTACGCACTACCAACATATCGGTTCTTTTGTCCAGATAAGCATCGATACCTACCGATAAACGGTTCTTCAGGAACTTCATATCTATTCCCAGATTATATTTGTAGTCTTTATCCCAGTGCGCATCATAGTTAGGAGCTGCCTCGGTTTTCAAAGCCCAACCTAAGTTATTGCTCGGTGAAGTGCCAAATATTGCACCATAATTAGCCTGATATGTATATCGCTGACGCCACAACCAAGCCGCTGTATTATCCTGTCCCAAGATACCGAATGAAGCACGTACTTTCAGATAATCCATCCAATCCAGTTTATACCACTTTTCTTCTGAAACAATCCATCCCACGGAAATAGAAGGGAAGACTCCCCAATAATTGTCGGGAGCAAACTTGGTTGAAGCATCGGAACGAATCAGAAACTCGAACAGGTAACGGTTATCATAGGCGTAATTAATACGACCGATATAGGATAAATCACCGCTCTCGCTTCTCGACGTCTGGCTGCTTGAACTTACCGAACCTGTAGCTGTATTGGTTTCACCATTGGCAAGGTCACCATTGAGCGGACCTTCTTTCAATATACGAGAAAACTCATAATTCATTTCACGCTTTTCCATGGCAAACATAGCGCTTACCGAATGTTTTCCGAAATCACGTGCATAACTGGCTTGGAAATTGACCTGATAACTATCTGTACGGTCGAAGTCACGCAATACACGATTTCCATTATCAACTGACTGGGTTTTCATATTCGATGGCAAAGTCAGATTATTACTTGGTGCGCCTTCGTCAATATAAAGGTGATTACCGGAACCTCCACGAGTGGTAAAATAATAACCATCATATTTAGAACCTAATTGTCTTCCCTCAGTATTACCAATGGTTTTCGCATAGCTAAAACGCAATTTCAAACCTTTCAATGTCTCCAACCAGTCGAAATCATATTCCAACGAACCATTGATCGTCATATCTTGCGTCTTAGTCTGCTTTTGGTTACCTAAATCCTCAACGGCAAAATAATTGTAACGCAAATAATTAGAGTTTCCAAGAACGCTACTATTAGTATTTTTAGGTCCATATCTCAATAGCCAGATATCTTCGCCTTTGTCATTTTCTATCGACCATGGCACATAGCGCGGAGTAGTAAGCAATGCCAGATAATCGTTATCATCTTTCTCTCCGCCAATCTTATTGAAAGTAGTCTTCCTGTCGCCATAATTACCCGAAATAGACAAATTCACCTTCAGATGTTTAGCCATCGTTGTACTCATTCCTACGCGATAGTTCCAACGATCATAATCCAGCATACTCAGGTTACCTTCTTGCGTCTGATAAGAGATACTTCCGAAATAGGATGAACTGTTACCGCCACCACTGATATTCACATTATGCTTGGTACTATAGGCCGCAGACCAAGCTTTATCCAGCCAGTCATAGTTCATGCCTTTCATTGCCTCCAACTCATCCATTTGGAAGAGATCTTTCTTTCGGTTGCCGATTGACTCGTTACCATCCGCACCTTTAAATCCATTCCAGAATTGACCATACTGATATGCATCCAACATCTTAGGACGTGAGATCTCATCATTCATAGTCACCGATCCAGTGTAGCTGATACGAGGTTTCCCATCTACACTACCTTTCTTGGTAGTGACGATGATAGCACCTTGCGCACCACGTGCTCCGTATACTGCCGCTGCGGCATCCTTCAAAATAGAAATGGACTCGATCTCATTCGGATCGAGATTATTGAAAGCTTCCGAAGCTGAAATACCGTTACGCGGATTATCCGACTGAATAACACCGTCAATCACATAAATCGGTGCAGTGGTACTTCCTGAAACCCCTGTAGAGAACGGATCGCGAATAGTCATCGTTGCTCCAACACCTGGACGACCGTCACCTCCGCTAACGTTCAAACCCGCTACCGTACCTGCCAGCATTGCACCCATATTACTATAGGGCATTTCTTTCAGATCATTGGGATTAACCGTAGAGATAGAACCTGTCAAATGCGCTTTCTTTTGAGTTCCATAACCTACTACAACCACTTCGTCCAGAAGTTTGGAATCTTCTGCCAAGGTTATTTTTACAATACCATTTGCAGGCACAGCCACTACTTGTGTGACATATCCAATAAATGATATTTCAAGTTTAGCACTTGCCGGAATTACCAAACTGAAGTTTCCATCCAAGTCTGTAATTGTACCGGTATCAGTACCTTGCGCTTTTATATTCGCACCAATCACCGGCTCACCAGTCGTATCCACTACAGTACCTTTTACTGATTTTTGTTGCTGAACAACATTCAACGCAGGTGTATCTTCAAAGCTTTCTGCCCAAACCTGTACTGGTACGGAAAAAAGGAAAGAGAGGCAAATAATCTTTGCAGCGCTTAGATACCTGCTCTGTGTTTTTCTAGAAAAGATTTTTTCTTTTTTCATCTGTTCAATAAATTAAATTCAAAAATATAAAAACTCTTGATTGGACCCAATATCTACATTTTACAGATAAAGGACGAACAACTAAAAAATATGTAATCACCTGAAAAGAATAAAAAAAGAAAAGTTATCTATCTATTGTTCTATTGATAGAGAAAAAACAAAAACCTTAAATATCAAAATAACAGAAATACGACCCAGTTCATAACAATAATGACAGTATATCCACCTTTTAAAGAACATACCCTATTTCAAAAAATGATATTACAGAGTATTCTGTGTATAAACAAAGGATGATAATCCGCCATTTCTGCATATATTTGCACTTTTACAGGCATCTTATACAAAAAAGGGTTACTACTTAGAAGTGATATCATTACTACTTATGGGCAAAAGGGTTACTACTTCCGGCCAAAAGGGTTACTACTTACCGGTCACATGCTTACTTGCAGCACATTTTTCTCTTATTAACACACTTTTCAAGGAACATTCCTTTCCGAAAGAAATGTAATCATTTCGATATTACATTAATAATCCACCACTTGCCCATTTTTATTTGCGTATTTCCACCTTCATAGGCATTCTGTCGGAAACAACGAATTCTCAGCCTACAAAAAATACAATTTGTCAAAAAGTCAATGCTGTTCACCAAGAATATTTCAACCATAAACCTCTTACCTATTCCTACCTCTCTTATCACATATTATATACGAAAATGTGTGATGCCCATAAAACCTATTGCTTACGATCTATGGCAATTTCTTTAAAAGATTACGATAGTATATTTCAACATCTTTCCAATGATAGAAAGGAGTAATATCTGTCTCTATAGGAACTGCGACTTCTTTCTCACAATGCATAAACTTCACTATAATATCATCAGATGCTTTTTTTCTGAAGAAAACCATTTGAATGTTCGCAGCCATTGGAGTCACCTTGAAATTGCACCATGTCTGATAAAACTTATCAGGTTCTGTTTCAGCTTTCCACATATCTCCCAGTTGCAGTAATGCTACCAAAGGAATAATATTCCCATCATGCCCGAAACGTAATGTTGCAGTATTGGTTTCGGACTTAATAGCTTCATCAGCAGAGTCCAATATATTTTCAAGTAATGACTTTGCACTTGCTACCATTATTCCACCATTAATAGGTGCAGGACCGTCACATACATAATTATGATAATTACAAACTTGCCACAAATCAAATAATTCATCTTCCTCAAATATATCATAGAAGTCCACCCCTATCTCAACATTCTGCATATCGGAAGCTATCCAGTAAAGTCCCCACATCAATTCACCGGGATTTATATTTCTACGAATATAATCCGAACTACTAAACAAGGAAGTAATCAAACGATCGGGATGAGTATGACTTTCTTTAAATTTTCTATATTCCTCATACCAAATTCCTTGGTGTGAAACAAATTCCACAGCTTCCGGGGTATGATAATTCATATATTTCATATATTTAGCACAAGCTTCACGCTTAATCCGTAAAGCAGGATTCAACTCTTTTAATCGCTCACAAAATGCATCCATACTCAACACACAACGTAATACGGTTGTGGAACGCGCAGACATGGCAGGAGTCCCCTTGAAAACTTCAGGATAGTTCTGAAACATCCTTTCAGCTATTTCACGATGCTGTTTTACCCCCAAAGAAGTCAGGTCTCCTCCATGCCCTTCTGCGTCTTCCCATACTATTGCCATCCTTTTGCGGACATCATTACCCAAAGCAGTCAATGCTCCGGCTCGATGCGCTTTCTCAAAAATATCAACTACAGTCTTGTAATCTTGTTCCGACTGAATCCACCTCGATCCGTGTCGTGCATAATGACTGATGTAGAAAGGCTTATATCCTTTTGGAGCCGGAGTTACTATCGCTTCCTTCACAGGATAGGCATAATACACACCACCTGTTTGGGCTATATTTTCCAATATAGCCGCACGTGTGATTTGAGCAAAGCCGTTCAAATGAATTCCACACAAGAACATTAACACTATAAAATATTTAAAAAGCTCCATAGCCCTCATTTTTAGTTGATAATTCAAGTAAAAGCAAATTGATGATTTACTAAACAAATAGCCAATTAATTATATCCCTCATTCTGACCAAATTCATCCGGATTCAAAATTGAATCCAAGAACATCTGAGGGATAGGACGCCATGCATGATGCAATTGAATCAAGGGAATATCCGGGTTATGTCCTTTCACATACTCAACCAGTTTACCAGTTCTTTTTAAATCAAACCAACGCATGAACTCACCACAATACTCACGTGCTCTTTCTTCAAGTATAAAGTCAATAGTCATTTTGTCTGCTCCTACCTCCATTTCAGCTTCTTTGCCCGGCATAGCCGCACGCCGTCGTATATCATTGATGCGCGCTCTTGCTATCTCTTTGTTTCCTCCGGACTTCATTATTTCACATTCGGCAACAATGAAATACATCTCAGGCAAACGCATAGTAATAACATCATTGGCACCAACCTGCGAGTTTGTAGGCAAGCCTCTAGATTCCAAACTTGCATCCTCATATTTCAGTAATGTCGGAAAGTGAATATTAAAGTTGGCACTGCTACTAACTCCCCCATCAGCTGTATACGTATCATCGATATCAACCACAGCGTAAGGTAAGTTACGTTTATCAGCGATTTTCTTCTTGGTAAACAACAAGGCTGTTTCTCCCGGCTGAATAGTTTGGCCGACCATAGATGACGGTTTTTCGAAATAATCTAATTGATCTTTAGTCCAGGAGTAGGCTTTTGCTGTATTTAGTTTATATTCTTCACGGAACCAAGCATTGTATCGAGCATCTACATCTTCATTATACAATTCCAACAAATAACGTGTAGGCATCATAGCCATACTGCCCGACTTGGCATTTTTATCATTTCCATATTCGTAATTCTGCACCATTCCTGCCCTTGCCGAATAACTGGCATGGAAATACATATGCAAACGGTTAGGATTACTAGACTGCATATTCAAAGAAGGCTCAGTAGAATGAGTTACCACAAACATAGCTTCTTTATTAGTCTTGTTATTATTCGGATCGAAGACTTCAGCAGGTGTGTCATACAAAGTCACTTTCAATGTATTTTGATTATCAATGACATACTGGGCTGCATCTTCGGCAATCTTATAATATTTGTCTTTATCTGCCTGGCTGTCACAGTATGCAACACGTGTCAATGCGACACGTGCCAATAGCCCGTATGCCGCCTTTAAAGTAGCACGCCCTACTTCCTTTACAGGATAAGGATCTACCGGCAAGTTGTCAACCGCATTCTGCGCATCAGTCAACATCAAATCATACAAATCCTCGTAACTGCTACGATAGCATTTCATCGAAATACTTTCAGCAGAAGTCTCTTTCGTCCTAAGGTCAACATTGCCATAAATCTCGACCAGATGCCAATAAGCATAAGCACGCATAAAGCTTAATTCTCCAAAGCGGATATCCCTCAGATTTTTATCTTTAAAATCCACCTGATCAATGCGTTCTAAACCAGCATTGCAATCGTTCACAATCTCATAAAGACGATTCCATGTATTCTTTATCTGACCAACGGAAGGAGCCAACTCTTCATATTTAGACATTTGGCGACCATAACCGCAATTAGCAATATTAATCCAAAGATCGCCGCCACCATTCAGTAGCAATACAAAGTCTTCACGCCCATAGAATTGTCCACCCCAAAAGGCATAAGCTGAATTTACTAAAGCTTCAAAGCCAGCTTGTTCCTTGTACACATTGTCCGGAGTACTTCCGGCCGGATTATATTCTTCCAAATCACATGATTGCATGCCCAATAACAGAGCAGCACATGTAACAAACACATATTTCTTATTGTATTTCATGATAGTTGCTTCTTTTTAATATATTAAAAATCAAGATTCAAACCAAATATAAACTGACGCTGCAATGGGGCCTTAGCCGAGCCTCCACGTTCCGCATCGTAATCCTGAATTAAATGATTCTTGGCAAAAGAAAAGAGATTATTGGCAGTTATGTATGCACGAAGTTTAGACACGCCAAACTTTAATGTCAAAGATTTCGGTAACGTATATCCCAATGATACAGTCTTAATCTTCCAATAAGAACCGTCAATGTAATTCAATGTCTGATAACCCAAATAATTATAAAAATTGGTCTGAGACGGACGTGGGAAATCGTTTGACGGGTTCTCTGGTGTCCAATAGTTCAAATATGCGGGAAAGTTACCTTTCCCTTGGGGATCATAAGATCCTGCCAATTCATAATCTATCATCTGTCCCCAACGAGCTATAATATAGACATTCAAATCAAAGTTTTTATAGCTGAAATTATTATTGAAGCCTCCAGTCCATTTCGGTGATTTACTGCCCAAGTATGTTTCATCCCTATCATCAATAATAAAATCATTATTCAAATCTTTCAGCTTGATATCACCCGGTTTAAACGGTTGGGTTTTCTTAGTATCCTTAAAATACTTTGCAGCTTCGTCCACTTCATCTTCTTGCCAGACACCCTGATTTACAAAGTGATAGAATGAATTCAACGGATGTCCTATCAACAAACTGGTAGTAATATGAGAATCTGAACCAATAATATCTTTACCATCAATCAAGTCTGTAATTTCTTCATGATTAGCAGCAAAAGTAAGGGTAGAATTCCATTTAAAGTTTTTATTATCAACGTTTACAGTATTAACTGACAATTCAATACCACGGTTCATTGTCGCACCTATGTTTTGATACATTTTGAATGGAGTAGCATTACTACCTCCCATAGAAGTGGGCAATGTACGAGGCAATAGGATATCTGTTGTCTTAGTCTGATATAAATCAACCACAACCGAAATACGGTTCTTAAATAGTCCTAAATCAAAACCCAAATCCCAGGTATTGGACATTTCCCAACCTACATTTTCATTACCTACATATTCATTATATATATAGTAGGTATAAGCATTATCCTGAAATGCGGAATTTGTTTTCGGTGTCAGACCTGACTGGGTTCCATAAGCCATAATACCGGAATTGCCTGTTTTACCCCAGCTCAAACGTACTTTTAAGTTGCTCAAAGCTTCTATATTTCTTAGGAATGCCTCATCACTAATACGCCATGCAGCCGCAACAGAAGGGAAACTAGCCCATTTATTGCCTTTCGACAAGCGCGAGTCGCCATCCCAACGATTAGAAACAGTCAGCATATAGCGACCTTTATAGCTATAATTAAAACGCAACGCATATGAAAATGTCTGATGCTGGATATAATTAGAACCTATCACATAAGAACTTTTATCATTTGCCCCCAAGTTATGCCACAAGTAAGAATCAACCAACTGGCCTTCTCCTTGTGCATATGCAGAGGTATATTTAGACTGTGTCCATGAAGTCAAAGCTGTAGCACCAAAAGTATGCTCTTTTATTGATTTATTATAACTGAGAATATTATCCCAATTCACAAAACTTTTCTCAGAAGAATTTATTTTAGAGAGCGAAGATGAGTATTGCCCTAAACGATCAATAGAACTTGAACTTTCAAAATCCTGCTTACGATAGAAAGCATAATTAGTCCCCAAATTAGAACGAAAGGTCAAACCTTCAATCGGAGTAAAATCCAAATAGCCGTTAGCTATCAAATTGGTTTTCAAGACATGATGCCTCGCTGCTATTTCCGAAGCTTCATCAACCAACGGACTCACCTGCCCATTTTTCCCCAATGGATATTCCACTACTTTACCGTCTTCATCATAAGCCTTACCAAGAGGGGCATTCGTCGCGGCACGCCACAATACATTTTCAGCACGTTCATCTTGCGCATAATGAGTAATTTGTGTAGTTGCTCCCACTTTTACAGTTCTGCCTAACTTATGTTCGATATTCATACGTAAATTATATTTTTCCATCTTGTCATTCTTGAAAGACCCTCTTTCCTGATAATATCCGGCAGACAATAAAGCGGTTGTTTTCTCAGTACCGCCAGATGCCGTTACCTGATGGCTTTGAACAAGTCCGGTATGGAGTACTTCATCCACCCAATTAGTCCATTCACCATTCTGAATAGCTTGCCATTCCTCCACAGTAAACAGTTTCTGGTCATCAACAGTAGAACTCCACTGACCACCGGTACGGGCAGCTTCACGACGCACTTGCATATAATCTTCGCCACTCAGCATGTCAGGATATTGCGCCCAACCGTTTACACCGAAATAACCATTATAAGAAAACTTAGTCTTGCCCAATGCCCCTTTCTTAGTAGTAATAATGATTACTCCGTTAGCACCTTGCGAACCATAAATAGCTGTAGAGGAGGCATCTTTCAAAACTTCAATAGATTCAATATCAGCGGGAGCAATATCCGAAAAGTCACCACCTTGCATACCATCGATAATAAATAGCGGAGCATTGGCTATATTGTTACCAAACTCATCCTTTACGTCAGACAGTGAACGTTGACCACGAATATTAATGGTAACTCCTGAGGTCGCTTTACCCGAATTACGTATAATGTCCAAACCAGGGACCTGTCCCTGCAATGCCTCCATCGCATTAGATGCTGGTGATTTAACAATATCATCAGATTTTACTGAAGCAATAGAACCTGTCAGATCCCGCTTCTTCATTACACCATACCCTACAACTACGACTTCGTCCAGAGCTTGTGTATCCGCTTCCATTTTAATATTCAGTTCATTACTATTTCCAACAGCTACATTTTGCGTTTTATATCCGATATAAGATATAACCAACTCATTCATATCTGAAGGAACTTCCAAAGAATAATTACCGTCAAAGTCAGTAATTGTGCCTACTGTCGTGTTTTTCACTAAAACGGAAACACCAATTAAGGGTTCTCCATTTTCATCTAAAACCCTACCAGTGACAATACGTCCCTGCTGAATAGCCTGGACTAATTCACCAATAAACAGGTCACTTACATTGGCATACGAAAATGTAGCTGGTATACATAATGCTACAGATAATCCTAAGATAATAGGAGTACGCCTAATACTTCTCTCCCAATCTTGTTTCGGACTTTTTTTTAGGTTTTTCATTTCTATTTAAACAGTTAACAAATTAATAATTGTTTTGTCTTTCTAAATGACGTATATCAAGAAATGTCGTACTCATATATTATTCTAAAAAAAATCCATTAACAACACTTTTCTATATTTTCCCTTCTCCCACCTTATAATAGTCAAAACCTATATAACAAGGCAAGCGACTGAATAAATACATATTATATTTATTCAGTCGCTTACCTCGTTATTACCCCTCATTTATTCCTGAAACACCTTCTTCAAATACTCAATATTCGTCCCATAGTTCTTTCTGACATTATGTACATCATCCTTATCCCGTGAACGCTCTACGACCAGCCATCCGCTCCATCCTATTTTATCGAGTGTCTTTTTAACTTTATTCATATCCAGCCGCTCATTAAAAGGAAGAGTCACCCCATCCGTATCCGTGCAATGAATCTGGCAGATTCTCTTTTTTCCCAAAATCTTAATTTCCTTACACAAATCACGTCCATTCTCTAATGCATTCTGAAATTTGAAATAAATCTTGATGCCGGGAGAATCTACCTCCTTCAATAACTTCACATCACCTTTGGCATCCAATTGGGTTTCAATTCCGATTACTAAACCTTCGGAAGCAGCCATATCTCCCACTTCTTTCAAACGCTTCACAACTTCAGCCCGAAGCTCCGGTTCTCCTTCCCACCCTGCCTTTATTCCTCCTAAAGGAAGAAAAGCAACTTTGGCATCCATCACTTTCATAGCTTCCAAACAGTCCCGAACCAACTCCTTATAATTAGTACGCTCTAAAAAAGACTGACCGTAAAAACCGGACATGGCAACAGAAGGGACTTCCAGTTGAAACTTCCGGGCAGTTTCACGAAACAATTGTTGAAAATGAGGTTCACGCAGTTTATTATCGAACATCTCCCTTTTACCAAGAGATCCCATATCCAATTCTACACCATCACCTTTCAATTCATGTATCAACTGAAACGAACCGATCTTCTGACGCTTCAAAATCATCCAATCACATACGGCTACTTTATAGCGATGTGCAACTTGTATACAATCATCATGAACTGCCTCACAGTTCTGAGCTCCTGCAGGAAGCAAAACAAAAAGAAGTAAATAAATACTAATCAAGACTTGTTTATTCATACTATTAATTAAATTCAAAATTCTTCCCATTTATAATACTATTCAGTTTTTGCGAGAAAACAATATCATTATCCCTGCCCCTAAAAAAGAACAAAAGGAATACTCTTCTAACGAGAGTCAAGTTTATCTTAAACTTAATAACAAGACGAAAAAAATTATCTTCTGTAATCATCAGTTCTTCTATAAAAAAGGACTGAGTTCTTTTTAATAATTTCAAATACAAGATTAATTAAAAAAAAGATCGCATAAGCTGATTACAATTTATTAATATCACGTCATTCAAAATAGGTAACTACTCAAGTATCAAAAGTATGCATAATGCTAAGTCTCACTATCCAAGAATAGCAAGAATGGCATTATATTTAGAATTTCCGTTTTTCTTAGCGGTTTCAACGACAGAGTGAATATTCATAAAGTGGTCAGCCCCCCCTGCTCCGTGCGGAAACATCCGCAGATCTTTTGCTTGACCTTCATTTCCTATTGCGTTTGTCGTACTTATCCATTTTGTTGGCGACAAGGTAAAGGTGTTTAGCCCGGCTTCCTTTTTAAACCCCTCGAATTCGAGGGGTTTAAAATTCGGGTTGTATAAACTCTCGCAAATACCAAGATATTCTATTGTGTTTCGGTTACGCAGCCAGTTCTCGATAACCGCAGTCGGATCATCGCTTTTGTATTTTGCTATATCTGTCAGACTGATATAGTCATTCTCATTGTCTAAAAATAAGACGAAAGAATATAGATTTTGTAATCCTAATGCGGAAAATCGATGCTCTTACTCTTAACACGTAATGCTATAACTGTGTTGCAACGTTGCTGCACATACCTTGCAATGATACTGCACATATCTTGCAGTGATACTGCATATGCTTTACAGCAGCACTGCACATGCTTTACAGTAACACTGTACATGCCTTGCAGCGAAACTGCACACGCCTTGCAGTAAGACTGTTTCCCTTTTGCAGTAATTCAGTGACATGGATGTAGGGAAACAGAACAGTAGTACATTGATTATCGACTCTAATCCCTTTAATTAATATATAGTGGGGATGTGGGTGTCCGCACCGAGAACTACCCACTTGAAAGCTCTTTTATGCACATATTAAGAGAAAAGATTCCATACATGCAAAAACGAAGTATTTATTTGATTCATAATAATATACGCTGGAAAATAGCTTAAAATTCAGTGCTGACAAAACGCTTGTCGTCACTTACCAACACCTTGTCAACACTGCCGTCAAACCCCGACTGACAAAGGGTTTAAGAGTTATCAGTGCTGAAGTGCTGACAACTTTTAAAAAAACTATATTGAGAGAGAATATAGGAATCACCATGCAATCACATATTCAAACCCATCGAATTTGGGAGCAATACCAAGACCGGAGGCACGAAATACATTGGCTATCTTCCGCTGTTCTTCCGGCGAAATCAACCGGTCTCCCTTACGACAATGATAGAAGTAACGTTCGCACGAAAAACAGTTGACGACTCTGAAGCGAATGGAGGGAGCTTCTTTCAGAGGAAAATCGTCAAAAAGATGAGTCATCCCCTTGGCATAGCGGAGCGGCTCGCTCGAACGGTAAAGGGAACAGGCAGACAGGTCGGATAATTGCTCAACATAAATAGCATTCACCGTATTTACGGTTTGAGGTTGCGGTTCTTCGCTCTCTGTGAGCAACTTCGCCGCTATGGCTCTCAGGCAACTGTTCGCCTTGGGACAGCAGTCTTTACCTGCAAAACAATAGGCATAGCCATGAGGGATATCTTGTTTTAATATCATAATGATCTGAAATTAATTGGACATTGCAATTTCATGCAAATGTACCCAATTTATTCCAATAAGCGTCAAAATATACTGCTAATAATCCTATCTTTCAACATTGCACATTCACTTTTCAAGAAACCGCAATCCACATCGGCAGGAGCCAATAATACTGCTTTCGCCTCCTCCGCATCGATTATGTCCTCCGGGTGTACTCTGAAATAAGCTTCCCATTGAGAAGCCAATTCCGGAGCCACACCCAGAACATAATCTATGAAATCTTCATCCATTAAAAAAAACTTTACCTTAGCGCTCATACCTATGTCTTTTTTTAAGCATTTACATAAATAGGACGCTATTATCCCGAACGTGTACTCAATCCCTACCCTCTTTTGCCTATATTAACAGTTTTCCTGCAATCCTATTACCCTACCAAAGCACGTAGTTTTGTCAGTCCCCGATGCATCAAATTGCGTACAGACTGATAATTCATATCCATAATCTCGCAAATATCTTCGTATTTTTTTTCTTCTATATAGTATAAGGTAAGCGCCTCACGCTGCCGGGGAGATAACTGGTCCATAAGGTTATTGACCAGCAAGAGGTTGTTCCGGGTTTTCTCTTCCTCCATATAATCGTCTTCCACATCCGTAGATGAGCCCACATTTATCTCTTCGACAGCCGTGTCGGACATATACATGCGTTTGCGAAGCTCATCACAGAGTTTATTCTTTAATGAAATGAACAAGTAGGACTTCAGATTGTCAATAACACCCAGTTCGTCCTTCTTCACATAAAGCTTCACAAAAATATCGTGGATGCAATCTTTCAGCAACTCTTTATCAATAGTCAACTTCAACCCATAATTAAAAAGAATATTAATGTGCAAATCGTACAGCTCAGAGAAAGCTGCCATATTGCCCGCTTGAAAAGAGGCGAGTAAAGTTTCGGTTGAATTATTAGTCTGTTCCATCATAGCATTAATTCGATTGATTTGATGTTGCAAAGCTATGCGGTATCGACTTAATCTTTAGGTAAAATCTGATATGGAGATTGAAAAAACAAGTACTATGTTTTATAACACTTTTTTATTAGATATTACCTATAAAGAGAAAGATCCCATCGAATTGGCTTCAACGGGACCTTTCATTTTACAGTTTGTGGAACCAATAAATTCCTTCTCCTTTTTCCAGAGTCTTCAAACGGTATATTTCGTTAATTTTCAAAGATTTATATATCACATCCACTCTTCCTGTACCTGGGTGAATGTACTTTAACACATACTTTCCAGACGACAATCGAATAGGAATTTCTGTTCCGGACTTGGAATAAATGATACTTCCGATACCAGATTTTACCATTTTCCTATAGTCATCAGTGTCTGTTTCTTCTACCTCCATCATTGCAGCATCTCTTAGGAAATCTTTGTCAGTGCAGGGTATCACCGGACATGAGCCTCCCGCCATGAATACTGCCCATCCCATAGCCGGATAATTTTGTGCATAGAAAGTAACCGCCTTATCCGGAAACTTCCGGCGATACTCACTCACAGCTTTATATGCTTCATCAAAGGTCACCTTTCCTACCTTCATTTTGCGCATGTGCTGGCGGGGAGCCATATTCTTTCCCCCTTCCGGAGCAAAAATGCCATCCGTTTTATAATGCCAATATCGAATATCAATAATATCTACTACAGCTGCACGTTTCGGATCAGCAAGAACAGCGTCCTGCACATCTTTCGTTGTACTTAATGCTACTTTGGCCTTCTTACCGGTTTCCACCTTCCATTCTGCTATTACATCCAGCCAGAACTGTACAAAATGTAAAGGACCGGTAAACTCTGCACTGGTCAACTGAATCACATTAGGATTATCGGCAAAGTTGTCCAGGCACTGACGAATGTATCGTCTATGCAGCTCACGTCGCACAGGATGATTGATATCATAAAACATATCCGCAACAAAAATGCGTTTATCGCCTGCAAACGGAACAGGTTCCGGGAAGTCCGTTTCATTAATATTATTACTGCTTCTCCAAGGACAGTCCACCCAATGTGCACCGGCTTCCAAAATATTATGCTGAAAATAGTTCTCATGGAACAAGAGCAATCCTTCTTTACTTCCCTTTTCCGCAAACTCTTTCAGACGTGCCCAATACCATGCATTGGGACGATTCAGATCATATTTACTCAATCCTTCCCAGGCAATACCTTGACCGCTACGTCCGAAAGGTTGTTCATAAAAGGGGCCCCATACATCTCCATCGCGCCGACGGATACGTTCATGGTCATCCCGGCGACGATCATACCAAAGTCCGTAATTCTGGTCAAATACGAGTATATGATTCCGCTTCATAAAGTTAACGACTGAATCTATACGGTCTGTCAGTCCCAACCCCTCACGCCCGGGGACAAAGCGGGTAATTGCCGGACTTGCCTTCTTCAAATAGTTGGTTCTGAGCTTACCATTCCACCAAGGAGTAGTGCGGCTTTTTCCCACCAACAAGACCCCATCCATTTGAACACGCCCATTTGCAATAACCATTTCCGGTAGGTCTCGCGTTTCGCCCTGAATTGTCTTTTTCTCTTTAATATCCTCAATAGATTTCAAGCCGACAACTGACACCGAAGGAGCAAATTCCCTCTCCTCAATCCAATGTTCCAATGTCAGACGTGGCTCATAAGCTTCTTTGGCAAGTTCCATTGCCACTTCTACAGTAGGACTGCTCGTTGCACTTGTATTTCTGGGCAGAATACGGGCACGCTCAGCACATTTCTTCTGCAAACGCGCTTCCAACTGGGCATAAAAGATGCTACGAGGTTGCACATGATTATTGGATTCCGCCCATTCACCGTCGCCGGAGAATTGTGCCCAACACCCATACGCGCGGTTTTTCGCATCTTTTGCCGGAGTATAACACTCTATCTCAGCGGCTGTACATTGCCAGAATAAACTATTCGCTGTATTCCAACCTGCTCCATTCTTATCTTGTCCCAGATTCTTAAATGTAAGATTATGACCATCGATATTAACCACATCAAACAGCAATCCGCACGCCCAGGAATCAATAGATCCGCTGAATCCCAATGATTCATACGAATCGCATTGCACAAAGGCATTGGGTCCGGCAGCACAATATCCGGCAGCAAAGTCGTGAATGCCCTGCTCAGAATAACAACGCTGAAATAAAGTCTGCTGTCCCAATGTATGGAAAGTACAACGGCGCATTCCTCCTATTTCAGATATCGGTTCCCGGGAAATACAGTCCTCAACCGTAATTCTTGATCCGGTACGCTGGACAATAACCGCACTACCTGAAAAATGTCTGAAACTCACTTGTCTCACCCAACAGTTCTCCGCCTCTCCGATAGAAATACCTGTCCAGCAATGGTCTTCATCTTTAGAATAACGCCTGTCATAATCGGAAACCAATGTCATATTTTCAATTCCACACTCCTGAATGCGACCGTTCCATTGATAAAGAATGAGAGAAGAAGCCCCATATTGAGCATCCAATGCCACCGTCAATGGTGCATCCAGAGTAATCTGATTACCGTTTACTTCGCTGATTGTCCGATCCCATGTCAGGTCCATATCACCCGGCTTCCATCCTAAAGCACTAATACCGCCTCCAAAAATATCACACCCTAAGGAGGTAATCCACTCTTTGCCGGAAGGGCGATTCACCATCACTCGGTCTCCTTTCTTTAAAGAAGTGCCCGAAGCAACCTGTAATGTTCTTGCATTCACAGGAACATAAGCTGAAAGAACCTGCAAGGTATCTTTTGCCCTCAGATTGTCCGTTCCTTCTATATATATAAGTGCTCCTCTATCTACACCTTTCTTTAGCAGAATAGTTTTTTCTCTATCCATACCACGCAGAACAATGCCGGACGCGGAAATACGAAGTTCCCCGGATAAGCTGAATTCTCCACGATCCAGTAATACGGCTCCACGGAAACCAGAAGCATTGGGAGTCAATGACGCTACATAGTCAATGGCACGCTGGATTCGCGCAGTATTATCACCCGCCTTCCAGGGTACAAACACTGCATTGTCCACAGAAGGAATATCCTGCCCGGAAGCATGGTAGCCGCAATAGGAGAAATCGAGTATCCGGTTTCCCCGTTCATCATTCAGGTAAGTAATTCCTTCATTCTTAACCTGTAAAGCAAAGGTTTGCGCATATCCCTGCACAACCCCTATACTCAATAATCCCAGAAGGATTGTTCTCAATTGCATATTCATTACAATAAACTTTATTTTCAACACATACTTTTATAGCAAACTTTTCCGTTTGGATAATGTATCGTAGTTGTTCTTCAAATCCGTCCAGTCCACTTTCATCTTCGTATCCATACCGTTGATGTATTTCTCAATATTAGTGTAACCATCTCCATTGCAATCCTTCACAGCATCACTCGGATCATTCGGATTCAGTCCATTAGCTAGCTCCCACGCATCCGGCATACCGTCACCATCGGAGTCCACATAAGATTCTCCTTTGTACTCGGGCAGTCCACCCACCTGACGGATATCCGTAATGATGCCTTGTTTATAGGAGTCCGCAGGCAAACGTCTTTTCACATAAGGAGAAATGAATTCCGGAGCGTCTTTCACATAGATGGCTTTTCCTGTCTTCACTGTTTTGATGACTCTCGTATCAACAGCATCCCGCTTCGGAAAAGTCGCTCCCACATTACTTAACACGAAATTATAAGCCTTTTGAGTATCCATAATGGTTACAGGAGATGTTTTGAAAGGTTCGTCCACCCTGATCTGCGGAATAAATTTTCCGGCATCCACTTCATTGGCTAGTTGTACACCACCATCCCAGTTGTCTTTTGTAACCTTTGCATTTCCATGGACGATATTTCCATTTACATAAGCCTTACCAAAGGACGTCGGCTGACTTTTGTCACGTCCGGCCTCCGGCTTCAGAATACGATAAGAAATCGGCTTATCCAACGGAGTGATAGGTCCGGGTTTGAAATAGTTATTTATAATGTTATAGAAACTCTTATTATCACCACCGTCAATGGAGCGATTCCACCAGTTGAAAACAACATTATTGACAAAGTTAAAGTCTCCGTCCATACCTACCGAGCTGTTACGACTGATATTTGAGGCAAAAAGATTCCGGCAGAACATGCTGTTATGACCACCGATTGTAGCTCCGAAAGCATGATTGTAGGCATCCAATGCTTCCGAAAATATTGAATTCTGAATCGTGATATTTACAGTCGGCAATTTCAGCCCATGTCCATCCGCTCCCCGGTTATATACATGTCGGTAGATAGACATATTCTCATCCAATCCCCAACTGGCCGAGCAGTGGTCTATAATGATATTCCCTACGGCATTTCCTCCCAACGCATCGTCACGGAAAGCTACGTCCTGCGCTCCACGGCGGAAGCGCATGTGCCTGATCACAACATCATGCGTATCAATCAGAAAAGAATGTCCGGTAACACAGATACCATCTCCCGGAGCGGTCTGTCCGGCAATTGTAACATAAGGAGCACGCAGGCTGATAGGTGCTTTCAAACGGATAACTCCGGAAACATTAAACACAATGACACGAGCACCTCCCGTTTCACAAGCCTCACGCAAAGTTCCGGGTCCTGAGTCTTCCAAAGAAGTGACCACGATCACTTTACCACCACGCCCACCGGGAGTATACATACCTCCACCTTCCGCACCGGGAAAAGCCGGAATGTTACTTTTCATCAAATCTTCCGGTTTGGAAGCCCACGGTTTATAAGGACGTCCTTTTTGTGCTTCCTCCATAACAACCGGCAGGGCTTTCTTCCATGCCGCATCCGATTTCCGGTCAAACTCCGCTTCTTGTTTTGCTGCTCTCGCTTTCACCGAGTCGGGAATGACAGGATACTGTGCTGCCACTGGCAATACGCACGTAGCCAGCATCCATACTGATAATACTTTCTTAATGTTGTTCATTCTTTCGAATCTTAATAGGTTTTCTAAGAAGACGGTTAAGAAAACATTTTGTAATCGGTTATTTCTCCCCTTTCCGCCATTCACTCATATATTCGCGGGGAGTCTGGTTATATTTCTTCCGGAAACACTTGCTATAATAGCCCGAGTCTTTGAATCCGACGGCAAAGGCAATCTCCGAGATACTTAAGTCCGTGTTCTTAATCAGTTCGACAGATTTATTCAAACGAATCTCTTTAACCAGGTCGACAGGTGCCAGTCCGGTAAGGCTCTTCAATTTCTTAAAGAATGCCGAGCGGCTTAATCCTATTCCGGAAGCTATGGTGTCGATATTAAAATCGCTGTCGTCCATGTTCTCCTCAATCACCTGATGTATCTTTTCAAGGAACTGCACATCCTTCTTCACAAGATATTGCTCATAACTATCTTCCTCCGTTGTTTTCTGATTCTCCATTTGCAGGCGGATCCGTTCCCGGAAAAGCAGCCGCTCAGATAGCAACTGATCAATGCGTGCCAACAAATATTCCTTGCTAAAAGGCTTCGTTATGTAAGCATTGGCTCCTAAAGTGATTGCTTTCGTCTTGGCGTCTTCATCATTCTTCGCGGTCAGGATGATAACCGGAATATGACTGATCTGGAAATCTTTACGAATAGACTGCAACATTTCCAAACCATCCATTTCAGGCATCATCTGGTCGGTGACCACGATATCGGGATGATACAAGTGAACTTTCTTCAATCCCTCTACTCCATTATTAGCAATATGAATATTAAACTTGTCTTCCAATTGCAGCTTGATCAGCTGGCAGAGGTCTTTATTGTCTTCCACCAACAAAAGATTCGGCAATGAAGCGTCAATTTCCGTCTGCTCTTCGGAATCTTCCTCTGCCATGATATCAGCAGAAGACACACCTCCGGCAGGAGCAGTTTCAGTGTCACTGACATAAAAATCGACTTCCGAAATGCGATAATGTTCCTTTCCGAGCAATAGTTCTACAATAAACACGGTTCCCTTTCCTTCAGGACTTTCAGCACGAATCACTCCATGATGCAGATTCACGATTTCTTTGGAAAGTGCCAGTCCGATACCTGTACCCTGATAATACGAGTTTTGGGCATTCTCTCCTTGTGAGAAGCGTTCAAAAATCTCGGTCAATTTATTCTGGGGGATTCCGATCCCGTTATCTTCCACTCTCAGGAAACAGTGTTCTCCATCTTCTGTCAGTCCGGCAACTACATGGATGCTGCCACCGGAAGGGGTAAATTTGAAGGCATTGGATATGATGTTCCGAATAACAATACTCAGCTTCTCCTTATCCGCCCATATCATAATAGCCGCATCCGGCAACTGGAAAGTAAAGCTAACTTCATTTTCTTCGGAAAGAACACGGAATTCCTTCTGGAAAGAGACTACCAACTCATTAAAATCAATCAACGACACATGCAAACGCATCTTTCCGTTCTGTATCTTTCGGAAATCAAGTATCTGATTGACAAGTTGTAACATCTGGTTAGTGTTCTTCTCCATCAGTTCCACATATTGCACACCTTTTGGTGAAAGTGTCTCACGCTCTCTCAATTCCTGTATCGGACCTTTTATTAAAGTCAGAGGAGTGCGTAGTTCATGAGAAATATTTGTAAAGAACTTGATCTTCATTTCCGAAACCTTCTGTTCGATGTAGATGTCATTCTTCATTTTAATCATAAAGAAAGCCAGACGCAAACTGAAATAAAGGGCTATAATACCCAAGACTACATAAATCACAATAGCCCACCAGCTTAACCACCAGGGCGGAAGAATAGTGATGGCCAACGTGCGGTTGGAAACGAGCTCCGGATTGGCTTCATCTATTGTTTCCACCCGGAAAGTATAGGATCCGGGCGGCACATTCGTGTAAGAAGCAATACGGTTTTTGCCATTGTAATGCCATTCATTCTCGTATCCTTCAAGGATATATCGATAAAACACACGATTGGGATTATAGAAGTTCAATGCAGCAAATTCAATGGTAAACATAGACTGATTATACTTTAGCCTGATTGCATCGGCAAATGTAATCGATTCTTTCAATACAGGATCTTCATGAAAACTACGCAAATCACGATTGGAGATTTTAAAGTCGACTATGCGTGTATCATAGTTCATATTCTGCGTTTCCAGTTTATTAGGTGAAAATGTGAGAATACCTTGCCTGGAACCAAGCCATAAGTCACCGTTCAAAGTACGGAGCGCGCTGCTTTCTTCCAACTCAACGTTCAGGAATCCATCGTACCTGTCGTAATTACGGAACTGTTCGGTGTCTTTATTGAAACAAGACAATCCTATTTCTGTAGTAAACCAGAGATTTCCGTCTTTATCTTCTACTATTGATTTTACTACATCATTATTCATACCTTCACGGATGCCGTAAGATTTAAAGACAGGTACCCGCCTTTCTTTATCATAGTGTACCAGTTTATTCAATCCTCCCCCAAATACGCTTACCCAGATTTGTGATTCGGAATCTTTGTACAATACATAAATATCATTGTCAGCAACATTCGAACGTTCACTCACCTGGCGGTAAGTTTCAAATTGAATCTCTTCGGGATTAGTGAAATGACCATCAAAAGACATCAGACCATCCATTGTTCCTACCCAGATACGTCCGTCATTATCCTCCATCATTGTACGCACTTCCATATAAAGCCCATAAAGCGGATATTGCTTCAAACCATTATACTTATGCTTGAAGGCAATTGTCCCGTTCGCTTCACTGATCAGATTCAGACCACCACCTAACAAACCAACCCAGATACGTCCCTGGCTATCCTGATAAGTGAAATACACATCATTACTACTGATTGAATTCGGATTCTTAGGATCATTTTTATAACGTATGAAGCGTAACCCTTGCGGAGAATTCATATCCGGTTCAGCCTTCACAAGACCATTGCCTTTGGTAGAGAACCAAAGATTCCCATCTTTATCTTCCATGATATGATATACAGCTCCCACCAGATAATTCTTTTCCGAGAAAACTTGCTTTACCTGTCCGTTACTATCAAGGCGATAAAGGGCCTGCCAACGGGTTCCTGCCCAAATATCGCCATTCTTTGCCTGATACAGAGCGCGTATCCCCTGATTCCAGGAATTAGGTTTTTCATCACCAACCGGCACCGGAGACACTTCTTTAAGTACCTGGAACTGCTTCTTGGGAAAGTTAACCCTGTACACCCCATTATCTGTAGAAGCCAACCAGAGAATCTCGTCTTTATCCAGCAATAGATGAAAAAACAGTTGTCCGGGAGCATCATCGACAAAAGGCTTTGATTGATTCAGGCGAACCATCTCCAGTTCCTCCCGGTCGAACAAAAGAATCTCTCCGCCCGGAGTCAGAAAAAACATACCCTGTTCACCGGCATCTTGCATTTCAAAATTTCCTATGGAATTCTGTTTAGGAAATGTAAAGCGACGATTGGCTTTATTTAAAGGATCATAGTATACCAATGCATTATTACCTTCCTGAAACCAGATTTTATCATATTTGTCTATGAATATAGTTCCTGTTTCTCTCCCGTCGATGGAAAGCGGTAATTTTGTCAATTGCTTATAACCGATATTATACTCGTATACTCCTTCACTTGTAGTAATATACACCAACCCTGTCTCTGTTACCAGCAAATTTACAACCGGCTGATCCATTCCCGGTATTTCATAACGATTGACCACTCCATTCTCCGGATCAATACTATAGATGTGTCCGTTCCGGTCGCCTAACCATAAACATCTGGAATTATAAGACGCACAGGTGAACTGGTCGGGGCTACCGGCTATCTTCTTCTGAATGAAATCGGCAGGCTTATCTTTCAACCCCGCTCCTTTCCTTAACGAAAGTATCTGATAATCCATACCCACCCAATTGATAAATTCGGAAGTCTCGCATAACACATTATGCTTCAAACGCATATCGTAGTGGTTAATATTAGGGCGTGAATCGTGCAATTGCTTCATTGTAATTTTGCCCTCTTTATCAGTATGCGCACGAAGCAGACTCTTATCTTTGGTCAGTAATAGGACATCCCCATCCGCAGTAGTCTGAATCTTGATAATCTGAATATTCTCAGAGTATTCCTTCACATCGTCATAAACCGCATGAAAACTTTCATGTTTCTTATCAAACAGATACAGTTTACGATCAATGGTCTTGAGCCAAAGAAAGCCATTCTTATCTTCTACGATACGCTGAATCTTACGTGGAGGAATGTCAGCCGAATAAAATCCGTCACGGTTATCGTACGAACGAAACTTAGTACCGTCAAAGCTACATAAGCCATACCAAGTGCCGAACCAGACAAAGCCCTCGCTACCCTTTAAAGTACAGTTTACAATATTATTAGGTAACCCTCGTTCGGCCGTGTAGTGTTCCACAATCATGCTGGGATAGGCAAAGCTTGTAAGCCCTATCACCGATAGAAATAGTATTAGAATAGATCGTTTCTTCATTTATAACAACAGTTGATATAAAATGTATCCAAAGATAAGCTTTTTCTAACAGTGACTAAAATTATCACTCCCTTATTTTAGATTATTCTTTTGTTCCGAACTCCGTCTGCTGACGTTCTACCTCATCCAACACCTTTTGGCGTTCTTCTTCTGTCAACTGTATTTTCTTGTCAGTTGTATCTTTTTGTAACCTTGTTTTCACAGCCGCAGAAGCTATTTCCCGCTCCTCATAACAAAAAGGATATTCCGCAGGAACACTTTCGAACTCCAGCTCCGCAGCTGTCGGAGCTTGTGTACCCTCAAATTGCACACGGGCTTTCACTTTGATCTTTCCGGCTTTTCTGGTAGAACGAATCAGTACAGGGGCAGAACCGAACTCCACTGCACGGGGATTCGCACCGATAGCCGCATCGCCAATAATATCTCCTTCCCCTTCTACGGTAAAAACGATATTCTCTTTAGCCAGGCGTCTCACATTTCCATTGTCATCAGTCACCTCAGCAACCACTACAATGAAATCAGAACCATCCGCCACCAGGTTCACATTCCCTGTATCCGCATATAGCCTCAATTTAGTGGAACGTCGTGAAGGCATCTTCTTCTGAGTGCACACCACTTTCCCATTTATAATGCCTTCTACAATCATATTCACTTTTTGCCAATTCTTCTGAGTATAACTATAACTGCGGGCTTCCCAGAAATCCCATACATTTTCAAAAACGACAGGGGCATTCGGCAGATGGCCTTTGGCATGAACCACCGGCTTCGTCCATGTCTTTGTTCCATCATAGACAGAAAGCCTGACCGAATCGCAATTACTGAAAACAACTACATCTTTATCAGAGAACTGCGACATTTCATGAGCAATGAAAACCATGGGTCCACACTCAGCCAAAGGATGCCGCATACTGGCTGAAGACTGACTGCGGAACATCTCGTATGCATATTTTTTCTGACGAAAAGCATCATAAATACCTCCCCAATATGGATCAGGGTGATACCCCCGTTGGTGATCGAACGGATGCCACTGGGCACCACCGATAAACAGGCCCGTAGTGCGATACATCTCATCATAACTCTTAGCCAGAGAAAGTGCCTGCACCAGCAACGGATGTTCTCCCCAGCTGCGGCTTGCACGGTTATCATTATTGTGGGCATACCAGTCATCCACATTCTCCCCGAACTCACGGGTAAAGATACATTGCTCCGGCCTGTCTTCCTTTTCATCATCACCGGGCCAACCATAGACCACATCATAATGCTCTTTTACTCCTGCCGAATGCACATCAGCCGCCGCTACCGGACGCCCCGGATACGGATATTCTTCTTTGGTAATATCAAGAGCCTTCAAAGCAAAATCAAGCGGGTAACGGGTTTCATTCAAGATAGGTTCCCACATCAAAACAGAAGGATGATTGCGGTCACGACGGATCATTTCACGTGTATTCCGATGGACAAGCTCTCCAAATTGCGGATCTTTGTTCCAATATTGCCACCCCGGTGTAGCGACAATTACAAACAGGCCAAGTTCGTCACATGCATCCATGAAAGACGGGTCCTGCGGATAATGGGCTGTACGGATAATAGTGCATCCTGCATCACGTAAGCGCTTGGCATCACGCCATTGCTGAGAGTTTGGTAAGGCATTGCCCACATAAGCGAAATCTTGATGACGGTTGGCTCCCACCAACTGGCCGAAAGGTTTGCCATTCAGCCAAAAGCCATCTTTACCACGGAATTCCGCCAGACGAATTCCGACACGGGTGACTCCGCCATCTACGGACTGATTGCCTTTTTTAAGGCGAGACTGTACTCTATATAAATAAGGCGTATCCGGCGACCATAGCTTCGGATTCTTCACTTCCATTTGCTGACGGATTATTTTCTTCTCTCCCGATTGCAAGGAGAGTTTACCGGATATGCGCCTGATTATTTTGCCGTCAGCATCTGTCAGTGTCGTCTCTACAATCACAGATTCAGAATGGGTATTTTCATTCTGTACTTCCGTATTGACACAGACTTGCGCACTCTTTTCACTGATCTGATCGAAGTGAACAAACACACCACCTCCGGCAGCAGTCTTCGATTCGATGGCATCAGTAATGGATATAGGAGATTTGGCAATCATCCATACATCCCGATAGATGCCTCCATGATAGGTGAAATCTAAGGTATACTGACGTTTGCCCGGAGGATAGGATTTATCATCGCTGTTATCTGCAAAAACAGCAAGCAGGCAGGAGTCTCCGGCTTGCACTCCATGGGTTGTCAAGTCCAGTGTGAAAGGCAGATAACCGCCTATATGCTCCTGAATACGCTTTCCGTTCAGATAAAGAATCTGTTTCCCCATCGCTCCTTCAAAATGAATGGATACCCGTTGTCCTTTAGTCTCTGCCGGAACGACGAAATGCTTGCGATACCAGACAGGTCCCTGATAGTTCCGGCATCCACTGGCCTCAGCAGGCATTAATTCCACAGTGTGAGGGGTGGAGACAACTTCCCATGAACGATCATCGAAGTTCACTGTTTCCGCTCCAGATATGTCGCCTTTGAAGAAGCGCCAGCCCGGATTGAAATCATATACCTGTCGTCCGCTTCCGGGAAGCTGAATGAAACCGGCAACTGAGGTCTCGGGACGGTAAGTTCCTGTCGCTTTCCCTGATAATGGGAATAAAAACAAAAAGGCTGACAAGGTTAAAAACAAGTTCTTATTCATATATTCTTAGTTTTATTTAGTTACGAGCTACCTGCTACGAGTGACAAGTATCCTTTCGGCACAATCACTGGGTACGCGGACGACGCGGATAAGGCGGACGAACGCGGACTTTTTTCTCGATATTTATTGTAGGAGTATCCTGATTCCCCTCGCCGCTAAATCATCATTTAGCCACCTATCATTATCACCACATCCTTCTTCCTACTTTCCGGCAACACTTTTAAATCTGTCACTTTCCCCTCTTTCAAAGTAGCCTCTACCGTTGTATTGCCGGGTGCATGAAGTTTGAAGTGTACATTCCATTCTAGAGGCCAAGCCGGAAACAGGAGTATCAGTTCTCCGTTTGTCTGCAACAGCATCTCCTGAAGTCCTATCATGCCGCTTCCTCCCCAGTTGTGATCAGGCGTCCAGTCATAGCCGGGGCCCCAGAAAGCCGGAAAGCGATGCGGGCCGTTGGATAATTTAGCCAGATTAAGCCGTCGGGATTCTTCAGGCAATCCCAAACATGCAGCCCAGATATTATCTTGTTTCCATCCGATGTGCGAACGGAATTTAACCGCATCGGGATCATAGAAATAGGTATCGCGGGCAACCTCCAATTTCTCTTTGCCAATGCCGTAAACACGCCACGGAAATACGGGATAGAGTTGTGGAGTCTCCACATTATTAATACGCTCCCAACTCTTAGCAGGGGCAATCGTTTGTTTCAGCACCGGCATAGTTATGGAATTCGCAGAATCCTGCACTTCGATATAACGCAATGGTATTGGTGGGATTACTTCCAGCATTTCGTTCTTCCGTCCGTAAGTTTCCAGCACGGTCCGCAATGCGGCAATAGTGCTGCTGGCGTTATTAGTCATTTTATAGGTTTCACAGGCAGAACCCGGAAAGAGAATCAGGTGTCCTTCTCCATCCAACTCCTTCCGTCCACGGCGGGAAGCAAGCATACGATAATGCTCATCAAAGAAAGTCAATGAACTTTCAATCAGAGGCAAATAGGAAGCGATATCCGTATCGGCATAATTATTCGTCTCAAGTATCATCTGGCAGAATTCGAGTACGGTATCCCATTCGTATTCCAGCCACGCGTTGTATTCCAGTCCTTTATCGAACCCTTCCGGACGTTTAAAACCATATTCGGCAGGATTGGGCAAACCGAAATTCTCAATCTGTTCGCAGAAGCAGGCTCCCCCGTGCTGCCAATACACACGGCTGCGCAATTCGGCATTCTTCAGCATCCGGTTATAGAAATCGAACTGGGCAGGCATCATGTCAGAGTCACCGCTTTTCAACATCGGCCAATATACCAGACGTTGATTCTGCGCGGTCATTGTGCCGCCTCCCCATTTCCGATAATCAGGAGTAAACGCCTGCTTCGGATCTATATGTAAAGGATCAAAGGTGAACAAGCCACCATTGAACTTGGTAGGAGCATTGCCATAAGCATTGCAGCCCAGCATATAGCGGAAAAGAGTGTAATTCCGGGTTATCTCCCCGGCCTCTCCTTCTGCCACAATGAAACTACGTTGCCAGAAAGCGTTCCACCATTGGCGGGTTTGTTTCTTATCTTGCGAAAGTGCTTTCATAGAAACTTTTCCGTGTGGCATTATTCTCCTCAGACTGACTTGTAAGTCCTGCGCCCACTGTTCTTCTGTCTCCGTCTGATCTGTATGCAGTACAACGAAAAAGTGTTGTTTCCGGGATGCTTTCGATGAACGAAACTTCCATGCCCGATAATCAGTTCCGGCATATACCGCATCTGAGATTCCGGCATATTCCAGATTCTCACCTGACAGGCATCCTCCGAACGTCAGGTTCTTTAAAGGATTCATCAACCGGGATTTGACTGTATCCATGCCTTGCTGAGATACCGCTACATCAAAAACGGTCTCTTCCGGATTACGGTGATAAAACGTAATAAGTGGAGAGCGGAGAGTGGAGAATGGAGAGTTTGGGAGGGGACGGATGACGTCGGCACTTGTCACCGCTCCCTGGGGAGGAGCCCATTTGTAGGAACATTGTTGCCCCTCTCCTTTCCGGATCGGCCGGTCCCGGTATCTCCAATTCTCATAAAAGATTTCCGCCTGCAAGGGACGGGCGTTGACAATCTCTACATGAACTACGGGATGGAACACATCCGCCCAAATTTGAATGCGTGTACCTTCTGCCGAAATCTCCACGAATCCGTCATTAAGCATTAATTCCTGCCGGAAGTCTTTGGTATCTTTAAAAGGATTGGGAGACAGGCGGATACGGAAACGCCCCTGTTTCAGCAGGCAGTTATTCTCATCAAAAGTACCGCTACGACTCAGATAAAACAGCACATCACCCTCTTCCACCCACACATTCATACCGATATCTCCACCTCCACACGGCATTGATTCGGAAGAATTACGACTGGGGGTATTCCAAACAACATTGGCATGTTGGCTCCAAAGAGCCGACACGCCAACAAGAATCAGGATTATAATCAGATAAATTCTTTTCATATTTCACACGCATCACCAGTCATCCGAACGGAAAGAACCCAGCGGCAAACCGTCACAATAGACATCTCCTTCCACATAATTCACAAAACCATATCGTACGGCCACAGGATGTGGTACCCTCTCACTTTTTACAAGTATCTTGCTGCGTTCTATCCATGCCTTGGCCGGATAGAATACTTTGTCTTCGCCCGCTACCTGGAAATTCTTCGATTCAAAACAGTTCTTGCCACTAATCCACATGCCGGCACGTTCGAAACTCACAATAACCGTGTCATTCTTTATTTCAATGCTTTTATAATAAGGGCTTTCACCGTTTACTCCTTCTATCCCGTAAGTCTTCGTCAGGGCAAGAAGTGCCAATCGCTCACCGGCAACTTGCTTGCGGGCGGGATGAATGCCTTTTTCCATCCCTGCATCCAGCAGTACGGCCATACCGGTATTGGGTACACGGTGCTCTACTTGCGCCTGCGCTTCGCGGAGATAGGCTGTATTGATTACTTCCTTTCCGCGTTCCGTGATAATTCCATAATCGTATGGAGCTATCTGGCAGTAATAAAAAGGGAAATCACCTTGTTTCCATTCGGCACGCCATCCGTTAATGAGTGTCGTAAACATATCCGCATAGGTATGGGCACGATTCCAGTTATCCTCACCCTGATACCAGATGACTCCTTTCATGGTCAGTCCGATCAATGGGTGCAGCATGCCATTGTACAGTACGGTTGGAGTACGGTTCTTTGATTTGATATCTGCCTCCGACCGGGGTATCTTTGCATCCGGAAAAGCCTTCAACCAGTCGGCAGTCATCCAAGCTTCGCAAGCCGAACCGCCCCAGGCTGCCACTATCAAGCCCACCGGAACATCTAATATTTCATTTACCAACCGCCCGAAGTAATAGGCTGTCGCACTGAAATCGCGCACTGCCGCCGGACTTGCCTCTTTCCAGGAGCCTGTCACATCATTTTGCGGAGTGAGCGTGGAGGTACGTTTCACTGTGAACAGTCTTATCTCAGGGTTCCTGCTACGAAGAATATCCATATTAGCGTTCTCTACAGGCTGGTTTTTAAAGCCTTTCATAGGCATCTCCATATTGCTTTGACCGGAGCAAAGCCATAATTCCCCTATCAGAATATTGCTCAGGACTTTCGGAGTTCCATCATCAAAAGTAACAGTGTAAGGTCCGCCTGCTTCGGGAGTGGAAACGGCTAGTTTCCACGTACCTTGTGCGTCGGCTGTTACTGCATACAGTTTTCCATCCCAGCTGGTGCGGACGGTTACTTTCTTATTGGGAGTTGCCGTCCCCCAGAGATTGGCATGGGTCTGTTGCTGCATCACCATGCCATCCGAGAAGATGGCAGGCAGGTGCACTTCTGCATGAGTTGACAGGCAAACTGCAAATAGAAAAGTAGCAAGTGCGGTGCCTGCTGTAGCTATTAAGTTTTTCATCGTTGTATATTTAGGGCTCTCACAGAGTTCAGGGATGAGCATCCCCAAAAGAGAAGAACCGGATTCCATAAAGAGAAGACGGAAGAGAGGGAAGTTTGTACTCATGATAATTTAGCGCTTTGCGCTAAATTAAGTTACGAGCTACAGGCTACAAGCTACAAGTAGCTGCGCTATATACCGAAAGGCACTTGTAGCTTGTAGCCTGTAGCTCGTAACTGATTTATACGAATGAATCCCGCAAACGATGATTATTATCAGTTTGCGGGATTCTTGTTATGGAGGTATTTTCTTTATTTCTACAGCTTATCTATCTCGTCAATCGTCAGACCGGTAATGTCAGAAATCAGCTGATTATCCAGCCCTTTCATTTTCATTTTACGGGCATTGGCCATACGCTCTTCTTCACGGCCTTCCCAGCGCCCTTCCTCGCGTTCCGTATAGATATTGCTCCGCAGGATGACAACATTATCCAGATGGCGATAATAAGCATCCAGCTCCGTTTTGGTCATCCGGTCCAGTTTCAATCGCTCGCGGGCTTCATGCAAACCCGGAGCGGTGGCGGTATCAGGAATGTCACCTGTGTTCAGGTAGTAAATCCACTCTTCGAGCGGGCTTTTGGCTACTTGGTTAAAGTCATTCACTTTCAGGATATAAAACTCGGGATATAGCTGGCTCACACTGTCCACTTTAAAGGTTTGTTTCTGGAAAGGAGTCAGCTCAAGGATGTCGCCGTCGTGTATTCCCCGGAACTCTGTTTTTCCATGATACACGGTATCCTTCCCACTACCCAAGGCGAAGTATACGATATTGACACTGTACACTTTACGCACCTTGTCGTAGCCTTCACCACGGTTGATGTATTCGGTTACCAGTTTTGAGGTGCCGAACAGCATGCGCTGGAAGTAAGCGTATTCGTTGTTATTCTGCACTTCAATCAGGATGAGTTCGCCTTTGGAGTCCTCGGCGAGTATGTCCACACGGTTATACTTATCAAATTCATCTTCCTGATTGCCTTCGCTTTCCAGCAGTTTCTGAATCGTGATAGTCTCCTTAAGCAGGGTGGTCAGGAGGCCTTCGAGCACTCCGAAATTGGCCTTGTTGCGCAAAAGGCGCTTCATTGCCCAATCGAAACGAATATAAGTATTTGCCATAAGTCCGTCTCCTTTCTCTTGTTTTGTTTTCATAACAACAAAGGTAAAGGGAAAATGTTGAAATCCAAGCAACAACCATGAATTTATTCGAAGCCATTCCGTGCACTTTCAGCAATTTCCGATTCAATCGGATTTGTAATTCGTCAGGACGAGCTGATAAATAATCATTTCATTCATAACAGTGCAGAAAGGAGGCAAAGGATAATTGAGATTTTAGACACGGATTACACTGTTGTTTTTATATACTGCAACAGTGTAATCCGTGTCTAAAATAGATTCATAACTTATCCGCAATGCAAAGTTATCGTCTATAGCTTCTAAAATCATCGTCCTTGCAACAAAGACTTAGAATGAAGGCTCCGTTTCTATAAATATAATCTCCGTTTCTATAAATGAAGCTTTCGTTTTTAGAAACGAAGCTTTCATTTTAAGTATTCATAGTAAGAAAGGAAAGTCTTACCAAGGGAGGGCGTTAGTTTTGATAGCATCCGTATCTAAAATAGAATCATAACTGGTGCAGACATGAATCAATGGATACGCAGACAACGCGGATAAGGCGGACGAACGCGGATTTAAAAAGCTGCGCTATACTATTAAGAAATTAAAGTCCGCGTTCGTCCGCCTTATCCGCGTTGTCCGCGTACCCATTTGATTCAAAACCCGCCAGAAAGGAATGAAACCGGTCCCAGCAGTCCTGCCGGGAGCAGTGTTTTTTCCTGCCTCCTATATTTGGCGTTCGTCCAGATTCCGCTGAACGGTGCTTTTCCTTCATCAGCTCCTTTGAGAGCATTCGCCCAGGTATTGGTCACCTCTATTTCAAGTTCATTTGTACCTTCTTTTAAAGCTGCCGTAATATTAGTCCGGTAAGGAGCAGTCCAGATTGTTCCGCAGTCCACGCCATTCACGCGGACAGTTGCCAGATCGCAGACCTTTCCCAAATTCAGATAAACCGCTGTTTCCGGTTTGCCTTTCCAATGGAATGCAGTCCTGTAGACGGCTGTTCCCGAATAGTACCGGATCTTCTCATCCCCCTCCCGGCTCCAATCGAAAAGCTCTTTCCGATTTACGGTCCTGCCATTAGCTATGAAGTTCACTGTATACTCTCCCAATTCCACCGCAACCTCCGAAAACTCTTTCGCAGGACGGCTCCCCTCCTTCTGCCGCTTCTGTGAACTATTCCCGTCACCGGAACAGTTCTTTTCTGCCGGATATACGATAAATACGGATTCATTCGGCGCCAACGTCAGTGTAACTTCCGTTCGATTATTCTTCCGCTCATACGGAGGCCGGAAGTCAATCTCTCCCGTCAACGGATTCCAACATTCGGGCTTCTTTCCGCAGATACGCATACTTGCGGTGAAAGTACGTGTCTCTTCCCGTTGGTTAGCAATAAAATAAATATCCCCTTGTTCTCCCCGGCGATGTGTCCAGGCAACATCTTCCGGCACAATCAGATCACGTTCCAATCCGTATGCCGAGAAGTCATCTCCGGTATAAGGAAGATCAGGAATCAATATACCCGCTTTCTTCAATTCATTGATCTTCCGCTCTACTTCAGGAGACAACTCCGCCTGCTCCGGATTCATCGGTCGGGGAAGTGGCACGACCAACACTTTATAACCGGCTCCGCCCGGCAATGTCATCCTGCCATCTTCCACTTTCGCCAACCGGAGCAATGCATCCTTGTTGAAACTATCATAGGCATAACCACGAAGCGGGTTCACCCATTTCTCCGGATCAACCATATTGGCAGAATGCGTAACGCCCACAGGACGCACACGCAAAGGCTGTCCCTCATTCGTCCGGCGAATACGCTCACTTTCCACACGCTCCGCCCCGAAAATACCCGGAAGAGAAGGAACCAACCGGTCCGGCAGCACCGCGCGCCTCGGAATCTCTTCGCCTGTGAAAACGGCAATATCCACTACTGGATGCCCATACTGCAACAATGCCTGGCAACGAGTGGCATAAACGGAAAGTGCCTTTGCCCCTTTATTCCACCAGGTCTGATCCCTCTGAAAGAAAAGGCCGATGCCATCCAATGTCATGCCGGGCTTGCGATCCAGCCATGGATTGTGGACATACACATGATAAAAAAGACGGTTAATCCCCAGTGCGTAATTCCGGTCGAGCAACGCCTTCAGCATTCCGGGATGCTCATCCCATGTGCCGCGCACCTCCGTAAATCCTTCTGCCTGGATAATGTTCTTTCCATAAATATGCGCCCCACTGACAGCATCCAGCATATCATTCAGTTTGTCATGGGTCGGACTGTTCAGCCAGAATTCTCCCATGGGAAGGTCCACCATTTGGTAATGCAACAACCCGTCGCTCACCATCGTGGGGGCTACACATTCTGCCGAGAACTGACAATCATATTCTTTGGCACAATCTGCCAATACCTTATAAAAGACATCAACAACAAGCTCGGATATAGTAATACGAACATCCCTCAGAATCTCTTCACTCCGTTCTGCACTTTCCATCGGAATACCCGCCAGTAACGGTAAATAAGGCATCAGGTCGTATCCGCGACGTTTCCGGAATTCAGCGGCAAACGTATCACTCCAATTCTGGCTGCCACATTCCCAGCTATCCACATGCATGTACTTCAATACACGACGCGCAACGTTGGGATCCGTCTTTAGAAATGCCTGTGCAAACCAGTTGTCGAACTGTTTACGCACTGCTTTCGCACTGAACTTATCACATTCCAACCCCTTTCCCCCTCCGGCAGTGGCATTGGTATGTCCGGTGGCTGTATGCCCCATACGCAATAATTTCCATTTTCCCTTGGGAAGAGTAGTTGTCAATATGCCCGCTCTACATTGACCGGTCAGATTGATGATCTGTGAAAGGGAATAACAATCTTTCTTCCCTACTTCCTCTTCCTTTGTAGCCGGGGCAACACGCCATACCAGTCCGGCTTTCCCCTCCCACTGATTCAACCGGGCTTCCCGGTGCAGTCGCAGCTGCTTTATCTTCAAATTAGGTTTCCACTTGGCTGCATCCATATCCTCACTTCCCGGCTCACTCCCTTCAGGAGTCCAATAGAAGCGGAAATAGCGGGCAGTAGTTGCAGGAATCGTATGCGTTGAATTCTCATCCGTATTCTGCCATCCCTGACGGGCGGGTACCAGCTGTTTCACGAAATGGAAATTCACCCCGTCGTCACTTGCCGTCACTTTCAGTCGATGTGCCTGATAATTGTTCCCGCTCAGAATCACCTCAACGTTACGGCAGGTAAAAGGATGTTCATATTCATACTGGATATAACAAGGATATGAAGAACGGATCACACCGGCGGCATCCATATTCACCGCTTTGGGAGAATCAGCCTGCTCTTCCATAGCTATATTGACACATGTTATCCGGGCCGGCATCTCATCCGGAACTTCCTTTACGGGCAAAGCAAACAGAGAGATATCTTCATAAAAACCCTCATAGGCCTCGGGCTGTGGCAGACGGAACGCCTTGAGTTTGCCACCGTCAACGATTGTATCGCTCCATACCACCTTCTGCATAGATTCCTCCGGACTGATCCAGGGACCACCGGCCAATGCAAAACCATCACAGATATGCATGCCCAACTTTAACCCCAAACGATCGGCTTCTTCCATACTGAAACGCACCATCTCCCACCATTCAGGTGTCAGTTGTTGTGCTTTTCCGCTATATTGCGCTCCTTCATGAATTCCCTTAATCGGCATCAGATACGTGCCTCCCAACCCGGCTTGCTTCATAGCCTCCAAATCGGCGGTAATCCCTTCTTTTGATACGGCACCGTACATCCAATACCAAAACGTCCAGGGTTTTGCTTCTTCCGAAGGATGAAGAAATTGTTCGTGAAGTGAACGTATCTGTTGAGCAACGGCAGAATCAGCAACGATCCACAACAGTAAGGATACTATGAATATTCGGAATCTTAGCGGACTTTTCATTCTTATCTAAATTATTTATGTGAGTAAGGAGTTTATTAATTCATATCGGAAAAGAAAGGAATTATTTCACCACAGAGGACGCAGAGGACACAGAGGTTATAATTATCTCTGAACTAGAAGCCTAAAAACTCTGTGAACTCTGTGTCCTCTGTGGTGAAAAGATTCATAACCATACTAAAAGACGAAAAACGGCCTATTTTGTACTCATCATCCTTCCTCCTTCAATGGTTCCCCCAAAGTCCCTTCATTAGTATCCATATTGCAAGCAATAACATTCTTTTGACAACAAATTCTTCAAAATATAAAAGTTATCTCTATATTTGCCCACTGAGATTTTAATAAGGAATAGGAAACAGGAGCAAAAAGATATATGAAAGAGAAGCCAGACTTTGACTGTGATAAATATCGCCAGATTGCGCAAATGGCCAAAATGGGTTGGTGGGAATCGGACCTGAAGAATCGCCAATATATTTGTTCTGACTTTATCATTGACTTACTCGGACTTGAAAGTGACCGGATCAGTTTCGAAGATTTCCACGGAAGAATACGGGAAGATCATCGGAGGCGACTCAAAAATGAATACTTTTCGCTCACAAACATAGAAACCTATGAGCAGATGTTCCCCATCCGGGCAAAAGATGGGGAGGACATATGGGTATATTCTAAAATCAGCTTCAAACAACCGGATGAAGAGGGGTACAAAAATACAATAGGATATCTGCAATGTATAGACAAGCAGACTGAAGAAACAAGTGAAAGTACGGACTCTCTCCAGGTAAACAGCCTGCTTTATCAACAGAACAGTCTTTCTTATTCATTGCTCGCTTTTCTGCAATCGGATGATATTACGCAGATCATCAATAAAATATTGGCAGATCTCCTCAAACAAACCAAAGGAGACCGCACCTATATATTCGAAATAGACCGGGAACATAAAGTACAAAGTTGCATTTACGAAGCAACAGCCGAAGGAATATCCCGGGAACTGGATTTCTTACAGAATGTACCTTGGGATGATTCTCTCTGGTGGGATCGCCAAATCTCAGAAAAGAGATCAATCATTCTGAATACATTGGATGATATGCCGCCCGAAGCAAAAATTTACCGTGATACCCTGGAGGTGCAAGATATTAAATCGGTAATGGCGGTCCCTCTCCTATCGAAAGATAAGGTATGGGGATATATGGGCATCGATATGGTCAGAACACACCGCAGCTGGAGTAACATCGACCATCAATGGTTTTCTTCTTTAGGAAACATCATCAGCATTTGCCTCCAATTACGCAAAGCGGAACTTCAGGCTAAAGAGGATCGCCGCGCATTGGATCACAGTGAAAAAATTCTTCGCAATATTTATAAGAATCTGCCGGTAGGTATCGAGCTTTACGACAAAGACGGGTATCTGGTAGATATGAATGATAAAGAACTTGAGATATTCGGCCTGACGGATATGAAAGAAGCACTGGGGGTATCACTGTTCGAGAATCCCAATATCCCCGAAGACGTGAAAGAAAAATTGCGTGCCAGAGAAAATGTGGACTTCTCGATCAATTATGATTTCTCGAAGATCGACCGATACGTCACAAGCCGAAGAAAAGATATTATCAATCTTCAAACCAAGGTGGCTCTGCTTTACGATTCGCAGAATCAATTCAGCAATTACCTGTTTATCAATATAGATACAACAGAAACCACCAGTGCATACACCAAAATACAAGAGTTTGAGCATCTGTTCCTCTTAATAGGCGACTATGCCAAAGTGGGTTTTGCTCATTTCAATGTAATGACAAGAGACGGGTATGCCCAGGATACATGGTATAGGAATTTAGGTGAAAAGGAAAACACTCCCATGCCTCAGGTTATCGGAGTGTATTCTCATGTTCACCCGGAAGATTGCGCTGTTCTGAAACAGTTTGTAGGTCAGGTTAAAGAAGGGAAAGCCACTAGTTTAAGTAAAGAAGTACGCGTCAACAGAGGTAACGGAAAATATTCGTGGACCAGTATAAACGTAATGGTCAGGGATTATCGTCCTCAGGATGGAGTTATTGAAATGCTGTGTATCAACTATGATATCACTCCCTTGAAAGAGACAGAACAGAAGCTGATCATTGCCCGTGACAAAGCCGAAGAACTGGACCGCTTGAAATCTGCTTTCCTTGCCAATATGAGCCATGAAATACGTACTCCGCTCAATTCTATCGTTGGTTTTTCCAGTCTGCTGGCAGAAACAGACGACAGGGAAGAACGTCAGGAATATATCAAAATAGTAGAAACAAATAATGAATTGCTTCTACAACTGGTTTCTGATATTCTCGATCTTTCGAAGATAGAGTCCGGAACATTCGACTTCGTACGTTCCGACCTGGATGTAAACGAAAGCTGCATGAAAATCATCAAATCGATGGAGATGAAAGTGCCGGAAACTGTGGATCTGGTCTTCGAGAAGTATATGCCCGATTGTCATATTTATACAGACAAGAACCGGTTCATGCAGGTCATAACCAATTTCATAAACAATGCATTGAAGTTTACGAAACAAGGCACTATCGCTTTAGGATATGAACAGACGGCACCCCACAAAATAAAATTCTATGTACGTGATACAGGTGTCGGGATTCCCCAAGAGAAAATTGATAGCATATTCGAACGGTTTGTGAAACTTAATACTTTTGTACAGGGCACCGGTCTCGGACTTTCCATCTGCAAAAGTTTAGTATCTCAGATGGGAGGAAAAATCGGAGTGGAATCAACCGAAGGAGAAGGTTCATGCTTTTGGTTTACTCATCCGTATTAATCATTTTATTTTGTACCTTTGCGCCCTATTTACATTAGAGACGCAACCATCATGCAACAGAATACACAACGCCCGGTAAGCTCAATAGCTTATCCGATATTGATCGCATTAAGTATTTCCCATTGTCTGAACGACTTATTGCAATCCGTCATAACCGCCACATATCCGCTTTTCAAAGAGGATTTGACGTTGAGTTTTGCACAAATCGGATTGATTACGCTGGTTTATCAGATGTCCGCATCGGTATTCCAACCCGTATTCGGATTATTTTTTGATAAGCGCCCGTTTGCCTGGACACTACCGATGGGGATGTTGTTCACTATGACCGGATTGTTGAATCTGGCCTTTTCCACGAATCTTTGTTGGGTATTGTTCTCAGTGTTCATCATAGGTATAGGTTCTTCCGTACTTCACCCGGAAGCATCCCGCATCACTTCGCTCGCCTCCGGAGGCAGAAGAGGATTGGCACAATCCCTGTTTCAGGTGGGTGGAAACCTGGGAGGATCATTGGGGCCGTTACTGGTAGCTTTAATTGTAGCACCTTATGGCAGGCACAACATTGCATTATTCGCAATTTTATCAGTGATAGCAATCATGGTAATGATACCTGTCGGCAAATGGTACAAAGGATACATTACCCGGATGAAACGTGATCATATTGCCCTGCAACCTCATATGCAGATGCCTTTGCCTATGGGGAAAACGGTTCTTTCCATTTCTATCCTGCTGATACTTATCTTCTCCAAATATATTTATATGGCAAGCTTAAGCAGCTATTATACTTTCTATCTGATTGATAAATTCGGAGTAAGTGTGCAGGACTCCCAGCTTTACCTCTTTGTGTTTCTTGTGGCTACAGCCATCGGTACACTGATGGGTGGTCCTATCGGAGATCGTATCGGAAGAAAGTATGTCATCTGGGGTTCCATCCTCGGTGCTGCACCTTTCAGTATGCTGATGCCTCATGTTGGCTTGCTTGCCACAATTATTATGAGTTTCTGTGTCGGCCTGGTTCTTTCATCTGCTTTCCCCGCCATCCTGTTATATGCGCAGGAGTTATTACCCAGTAAACTGGGACTGATCTCCGGACTATTCTTCGGATTTGCTTTCGGAGTAGCAGGTATTGCCTCGGCTGTATTGGGAAATATGGCGGATAAGTTCGGCATCGAAGCTGTTTATAATGTCTGCGCTTATATGCCGTTACTCGGATTGGTTACCTGGTTTTTGCCTGATCTGAAGAAAAACCGTAAATAATTAAATATTTCCATAAGGAGATGCTTCTTCACAGACTCCTATCGGATAATCTTTTAAAATATCAGGATTACGGTGAATATGCCAAAAAAGATGAATTCTTATAATATCTCCCCTTACGGAGTATATTATCTTATAAGGTTTCACTAAAAGAAATCTGTATTCATGCTCTTCATCAGTCAGTAACCACTCGATATTGCCGATTAAGGGATTCTGTTTTAAAGTATTTATTTTTTCTCTGAGTTTCTCTTTATATTTCAAAGCAGTCTGAGTACCAAATTTCACTTTTCCATATTTAAAAATCTCACCGATCTGGCGTCGTGCTTCAATGTCGTATTGTATTTTCATTATTGCAGTGCATTATAAAACTCTTCCATTTCCTCTTCACTCACATACTCTCCTTCATCAAAGCGCTTTTCGGAGTCCTGTAACTGTTTTCGGGCCTCTGTGACACCCATCTGATAAGGAGCATTGGTCAGATTTCCACTTCTCTGTATAATATCTTTTATAGTATCGAGCACCTCTTGATTATTGATGTTCAACACTTCCCTGGCCAATTCCGCTTTATAAGCTTCCAATTCTAAAGTGTTCATAATCGATTTATTTTAGTATCCGTCAGCAAAGATAAATAAAACTTCTATATTTCAGAATGGATTATCATTTGTTTTCAGACATACCTATAAGTGGTTAGGTACAAAGAAACATTTCATTATTTGTGGGTATTTCATAAACCCCTCTGATGCCGTTACTTTGCAACCGTACAAATTAAACCATTTTATAGTATGAAGAAAATAGGAATTTTTTATGGCTCCTCAACCGGAACAACACAAGGCATTGCCGAAACAATTGCTTCTAAACTTGGTGTCCCCGCATCCGATGTAATCGATGTCAGCAAAATGAATGCCGACATGGTAAAGGAATATGAAGCTCTTCTCTTAGGAACTTCTACCTGGGGTGACGGTGAACTGCAGGATGACTGGTATGATGGCGTTAAAGTGTTGAAGGAATCAGACTTGAAAGAAAAAACAATTGCTCTGTTCGGTTGTGGTGATTCCGAATCTTATTGCGATACATTCTGCGATGGTATGGGTATCATATACGAAGATATCAAGGATTCCGGTTGCACCATCGTTGGTAAGGTGTCTGCAAAAGATTATTCTTTCTCCTCCTCTATTGCCGTTATCGACGGTATGTTTGTCGGACTCGCTCTTGATGACATCAACGAAAGTGATAAGACGGAAGAACGTATCGACGCTTGGGTGAACGACATAAAAAATCACTTGGCATAATTTTCTCTTATTCCATAGCTTATGACAATATCTGACATTAATCCGGTAGAATTGAAAGAGAAGATTTTATACTCGGGGCAATGTTAGGTTATGATATATGTGCGCAATGCGAACAGTACTGTGAAAGAAAAGTCCGGTGCGCTTGATTAACTTTGCATGTGTTTAGTTAGTTGTTTTTGTAGAAAAAGCCTGCGGATTCCGCAGGCTTTTTTATTATATTATCCGGAAATAAGCGTCAGGCATAGCTATGCATACCACCCAGCAGATAATTTACTCCGAAGTAAGTCATCAGCACCGTAAGGAAAGCCAACACCATATAGGCATGGAAGAATCGGGGTTGCCGAAAGACAGCAAGCGATTGTCCGTGAAATGCCGCACCATAGATTAAAAAGGTGATCAAAGCCCAGACTTCTTTCGGGTCCCAGGCCCAATAGCGCCCCCATGAAACATTCGCCCACACAGCACCAATAAAAATCCCCGCCCCCAGACAAAATACTGCCGGATAGAGCATCAACCGACTAAAAAGCATCAATTGCTCCACACGGACCTTACGCTGTTCCTGAATCTCCGAATCGATTACCTTTTTTCGCCAGCCTCCTATGCAGAATGCCAGTAATCCATTTAGCATCATAAAGGCAAACAATGCATAAGATACCATAATCAGAGAAACATGGATACTTAACCAAGGAGACAGCAACACAGGCATCAGAGGAGTGATCTGAGGATTGTTCTGCCCAAGATAAGCTACTAATAAGGCAAAACCCGAAATAATCAACCCAAAAGGTAAAGTAAAAGAGAAGCGATGCCGGAATATGCACGCAAGCAGAAGTGTACACAGTGCCATAAACTGCATGGTTTCATATCCATTGCTCAGCGGAATACGCCCACCAATATACCACCGCAAACAGTAGCCAAAGAGTTGAAAAAGAAATGCCACATAAAGTGCAACTGTAAAAACGCTCCATGCCTTACCTGCCGAACAATGCATGCTGCAATAAAGTAAATAGAAAAATGCCAGCATCCCTACAGTCAGATTGAACATAAACAACAGTTTGCTGAATGGAATGCGATTGTACAGTATTTCAGCCCGCACCTTTACGTCAGACAGTGGTTTTATACTCCCATCTTCCGGTAAAGGACGGATAAGCGTTCCACTCCGTAGCATCAGTATCAATCCTACCTTTTCATCCGTTTCCATAATAGCCTTTTCCAACGAAGTCATTTTCATATGCGGCTTTTGTCCGACCTTCCAAAACTCCTGCAAGCGATAGTTTTGCCCATCAAACAAATCAGTAAGACGGGCATAGGAAGAAGGTAATCGAAGTAAATGACGAAGTTCCGCACTCTTGATATAAATCATCGGTTCATTCTGCCAAACCTCCGGACGGAGTAACCAACCTCCGACAACCTGTTCGGGTGTCATGCCACCATAAGAAGATTTCCCAGTCAGTTTCAATACAAAGTCTCGTGCAAGTGTATTAAAAGGTACTATGCGATCATGATAAATCACTTGTTTGGATGCCAGACTATCCGCCTGTCTGAGTGCAAGTGCCGGAAGGCTTCTGTTTTCTGCTTGCACCACCATTCCCGTAGCCATGAGCAACCACACAAACATTCCCCCTTTTCGAAGCAACGGATGCCTGAGCAATCTACGGAATTCCCCACTATAACTGACAAGCATCCACGACATGGAAATACCCAACAAAATATATCCTGCATACGTAATTCCTATTCCCCACGGGTCATAATTCACCGACAACCAGCTCCCCTCCTTATCACCATCAAAAGAAGACTGGTAAAAGCGATATCCCTGACGAGAGAGGATACGATTCATGGAAACAGGTTCCGCACCACGGATATAGCTGACATAATCTGCCGGAGCTTCCGTCCCCGGATAATACTCCACCCGGAAACTGTCCAGACACAATGTGAATGGTAATTCGATTACCCGCTTACTGTCTTGGTCTATGAAAGTTCCCACCTCAGTGCCTACAGTGAGATGCATATATCCTTTTTTGCTGCATGAAAATGTAATCATGGCTCCCACCAAGATAACGAGGAAGGAGCCATGCAACAACAATGTCGGGAGATGCCGCCACAACTGCCGCTTAACCAACACGGCAACTGCCAATGCGGCAAGTACTCCCCACAAACAACAAAACCAAACTGTATGATAAACATACTTTTCTACAAACTCTGTTCCGTGTACATGCTCCACAAAGGTCACCATAGCGAGCAAAGCCACCAGACAGATATATAAAAAGACGAGACTTTTCTTCAAATTAAAAAGGTGCATATTCCTTATTCTTCAAAGCCTTAACTCCCATACATTCCATTTCGATCAACCATCCGGGACGACATACAGGCGCATGTACAAATACTTTAGGAGTATCCGGGAAACGCTTGTCATACATACTCTTCACAACGGCATAGTCTGCAATGTCACGCAGGTAAACAATCATATGTCCCAAATCATCAAATGTGCACTCCGCCTCTTTCAGCAAGGCTTCTACATTTTCCCACATCCGTTCCGTCTGCCTGCGGATGTCGCCGGGGTATACCACTTCCCCTTTATTGTTGATACTTGCCGTACCTGAAATAAACACTTGACGCCGGTCACCGTAATCGACATACGTTCCGCGTTCAAAGCTGACACCATACTCATAAGTAGGATTCAGATGCGTAGGAGCATAAAGGAAGTGTATCTGTTCCGGCTTTAAACCTGCCACAGCATAGGTATCCATTTGCACCAATACTTTAGGATCAGCATGACGTCCGCCGATACCTGTACTGGCAATATAGTGTGTTTTTTCCGTCAAATTCTGAGTGACGAAAACCTCATTACGTGCCTTTACCACACCGGCATAATTCACATCCACATTCTGTACGAAGAACCAGGTACGGATACAGTTATCCGCCAATTTACATCCTTGTTCCATAAGTTGCATCACGTAGTCATTCAGCAATAAACGAGTCTGGTATTCAGAATTTGCAGCACGATTGAAAACACTGCCTCCCCACAGGTGGCGGTACGCATTGTGCTTTACTTCAAACAGTCCGTTGTGCAGCACTTGTGTCTGCACATTGGTCTGTAAATAAGCCCACAAAGCTATTTTCGTCCCATCCAAAGGGGGTTGCTCTACCACGGAAAGAGCACAGTCGGAACTTTCGGTAGTGATAGCCAGCAGGAGGTCAGCCTGATTGGCGGTATCACTCAGGAAATAACGTTTAAACACAGCCATGGCACCTTTCAATTCACCTGCAAGCAAATCGTTGTAGGCATTGGCTACTGCATTTAACTGTTCCTCATAAGTGTCTTCCGGCCGAATAGAGTGAATCATTACATGAAACTCTGAAACGCCTTCTTTTACTTCATATTTAAAAATCTCGGTTAATGTATTCTCTGATTGGTTGGTTGGTTGTTTTTTGTTGTTCATTTCCAATATCGTTTACTCGTTATTCAAAAAAACACCTTCGTTTATCCAATTATCTATCAGTTTCAATAAGGGTTGCTCATCTTCTGACAGCATATCGGTATGGTTCATACTCGTATCACCAGCCCTGTTCAAGACCAGATGTAGAAAACTCTCTTCTGCACTGCCGGGTTTCACCAATAGTATATCACTATTCTTATGCGCCGGCTGGTTGACCAACGCATTATAGCTCTTACCCTCCGTCAGAAATAAATTACCCGATGCAGAACCGGTCTGCCCATGGCACGCTACACATCTTTTATCGAAAACCTGCGACTGGATGGAACTGAACATACCCACGTCCAGTGTTCCCACATCCATTAATATAGTATCTGTAATAGCTGCGAGTTCTTCATCTTCCATCGTCTTAAATTCGACAATACATTCGCGCAAACGACTGATAACACACAATTTGAGTGATTTCACATCATCACTGATACCTCCCAGTGTCATAACGATATCTGTTCCGTCAGCTACATTGACTGGCAGTGATTTCGTTATAACGGCGTATTCACTTTTATCATTGAAACCTGCCACAACGACACTATAATCATCCGTCCAATTGCTGATACCACTGAAACGACCTGTCAACTTTAGGACACGGCCGCCACGCTGCACCTCTATCTCCTTCTCATAGATTCTTCCATCATCACATGAACAGAAGCAGACTGTCATCCAGATAGCCGCAAAGAATAATATACATTTCTTCATAACTACTCTCTTTCTTTTTTAGAAAGTATATTGCAGCATTACTGTTGCAGAATGAGTGGCCAGACCTAAATTATCATTATCTCGGTCAAGTTGTGTATCATGCCCCGTACGGGCAATATACTGGTACATAGCCTGGAGTTTCAGGTTACAACCCTTAAAGAAATAATTCATACCCACAGCCGGCATATTCAAAAATCCGTCATCGCCGGTACCGTTACGGTTAAAGAAGTCATAACGCAAGGCAGCCTGCAAACGGGGAGCAACAAAGTAACCGCCCTGTACATAACCACCCAAGTAATTGTAGCTTTCATTAATTTTCTGGCGTTTCGTGAAGCCCACATTCATATAATATGCTTCGGCACCCAGATACAGTTTGTTCTTTAACATGGCAAATTCCACTCCCACACGGGTATCATTGGTACTTTCATTCTCACTTTCCACATTGATTGAAGCCGATACACCGAACATGATCTTATCTTCATTCAAACGGTTAGGATTACCTTGAGTGGACGGCATCACACCTTTAGGCATATAAGTAAAGCGCCCCGCATACAGTAAAGAAGGGATATGCCAATCATCACTCAGAGTTTTTGTAGCTGTATTTACAGAAGAACCGGTACCATTGAATAAACCTACTTCATAGCCAAATTTATCAGCTAACAATCCGTGAACTTCAACACCGAGGTCAAAACCGGTACCGATGTTAGGCGTTACCGCATTCAAGGAATAAGGCAGAATGACAGCAGAAGTCAATGATACTGGCAACTGCGGCAACAATGTTTCGCCCAACGTCGTCAGATAAGCATGTGAGAAAGGTGTTTTGAATTTACCGACACGCACGGCAAACTGTTTTTTAAGTTGTACATCGAACCATGCTTGTTGAAGCAATGCTCCCCCACTGGCAGCCGCATTGATAGAAAGATTAAAGGCTACTTTACCAAAAGCTTTACCAGTGAAGCCCAATACAGCATAGGGAATTGAGAAACCGGAATTAGCTACATTATCCTGATTGTATGCCTTATCCAGACCTTCATCATCATACCAATTGAAATTTGCACAAGTCTGTACCAACAGATAGGGCTTGAATACAAAGTCTCCCTTCTTGGTTTCTATCGTAAATCCCTCTCTTCCGGCAAGTGACACTACACCGTTTTCTGTATCTTCTTCATGCTGTGCCATAGCAGCCAACGAAAGGGCAGCCATTACAACCATTAAAATTAATTTCTTCATAATTGCTTGTATAATACTTATTGGTTTTATTGTTCGTTATTTGTTTTATAATGATTTCAGGAATGCGACCAAAGCATCACGATCTTCTTTACTCATCTTTTTGAAGAGATTCTTCGATGCTTCACCTTCACCACCGTGCCACATGATAGCCTCAACATAGTTGCGGGCGCGTCCATCGTGCAGGAAGTAAGTATGACCATTCACAGTTTCCTGCAATCCGATACCCCAAAGCGGAGTCGTACGCCATTCGTTGCCACGGGCCAAACCGCTTACGTAGTTATCATTCAGTCCTACGCCCATAATTTCAGAGCCCATGTCATGAAGCAAGAAGTCCGAATATGGATGAATTGTCTGACTACCCAGCCAGGGAAGGCGAGTTCCGTTCAACAGTACAGAACCACGTGGTTTTGTGTGCAAGGTGGTTACATGGCAGAGATGGCACTTCGCCTTATAAAAATTCTGCTCACCCTTGATTACTTGTTCATTATTCACATTGCGACGTGCCGGAACACTAAGGCTCTGCATGTAGAGGTCTACATTCTCCATTTCTTCCGTAGATACATCCAATTGAGCATAAGAAAGTCCCATCATACTGCCTTGATTTACTTGTGCCTGTCCTTCACAGATTTCTTCGGGATAGCGGCTGTTCGTAACTCCCATATCGCTGGAGAAACCAAGTTCCACTGTCAGGTCGGCATGCTGTGCTTTATTACCGGACAAGCCTAAACTTCTCACTCCTCTCTCGGAGATATAGTTGCAACGGCCACTGATACCATATTCCGGATAATTACTTTTAGCAGCCAAAGCTTCAATTTCAGTGGGATCGAGCGCCATCATTTGTCCCATACCTACGTGGCGCAAAGGAATACGCACCGTACAGAACAGGTCTTCGGGTTTGACGCTGTCCGCATACCATTCATAAATAGAATAATTGGGTTTGCAGAGTTCATACGTCTCACCATCAGGGAATTGGAAAGTCTCATAGGTATATTCCACTTTCAGTTTTCCCTCGGGCTTCACACCATAAATAGCCTGATCATGAAGCACACGTCCATAATCCTGAAAGAAAGCTCCATTCTTACGACTAATATAAACCAACATAGACGAAAAGCCGGAGCTACCGGAACCACCTTCGCTCCACAAGGTAGGTTGCGTACGTCCGGCATTTCGGTGACAGCTACCACAAGAATAACCGGCATAAACCGGTCCCAGTCCTCCACCTATTCCATTACTACTGGTGCGGATATCATCATACAATTTGTCACCACGGGTGAAACGTTTATCGTATGCTCCTGTTATCCAGTCAGCCGACCTGTCATAAGCATAAGAGGAAGTCAGGAAGTTGGTAGCAGTACCGGCAGAGAGGGCAAAGCCGGCAGGTACTTCTATATCATCCACATCAATTCCATCATTTTCGCAAGCAAACAATGCCAGAAGCGAAAAACAGATTGGAAATGAGTATTTTAATAAGCCATTCATTCGTTATTGAATTATTATTGCAAAATACGTAACTAACATTTATCTTTTTAACGCAGATGTTGCGGAAACAACAGAATATTCATTATCCCGCTGTTTCCGCAAAATCTTATTTCTAACAAGTAAAAATCTTACTGAATGGTACGGGCTTCACCATCTTTGAAGATCAAATATTCCAAAGTGTGGTAACCACGCAAAGCTTGTGCACCGGCAATTTTATCATCTTCTTCATCATAGTCACCATCCCAGTTTAAGTCTGAATAGTTACCGGACGTCAGGATCTGTACGATACCATCCTGGTCAAGCGGCCAGCTATCCATATTGGGGTCAAGACCTTTGTCGGCAACCGGACCAAAAAGGAATGCCTCACTAGTTTCCCACGGTGTACGAGCAGCAAGCCATGCTGTGGCGCAAGCCTTGAAGTTAGCATTGCTGGGAGAAGTACGGAATGTCTCAACAGCATCGAAAAGAGCCTGATTTCCCGCTTTCAAATCAGAGTAAGTAGGTAATACAACTACATCCACATAATTTTTTACGACTTCAGCTAGCACTGTTTTATCAATACTTTCGATACAATTCTTCAAACTTCCCTTGAGTACTCCCTCTAAAGTGGCACAAGCTTCCATAGCACTTACTGCTTCCGGACTATTGATATTGTTGCGGAAAGGACTCGGGATAGCCCAAATTGCTGCTGCTGCATCATCAATCGCCTTTTTTACTTCAGTATCAAGATTAGCATTTACTGCAGCTACTGCTTTTGAGAGGGATGACTCGCTAATAGCTCCTGTACGTGTTCCGTAATAAGCATTACGAATAGAATAGATATTGTTACGATAGTCTTCACGAGAATGCCAGCTATACCATGACTCTACAGCATACAAAGCCTTTTCTTCATTATTATGTATGAAAAGATCGTAAGGGTCACCAATTTTGGCAGTACCTACTTCATTGGCAATGTCTACACAGCCGTCAATCAACTGCTCAACACTCGTCAAAGCATCTTGATTCTTAAAGAAATCTGCATAGCTTCCACCTTCATTGTATTTAACCGCCCAGTCATCATAAAGAGCAGTAGCATCATTCACCAACAATTGTGCAACTACTCGCATGTAATTTCCCCAACTACTTGCATTCTCTGCCGTATAGTCAAGATTTTTAGCGTCTATAGTCGTAGTGTCATCATCACTACAAGCCGTAATGGAACACATCATGCCCAATGAAAGAGCCGACAAATAAAAAAACTTTTTCATATTACTTAAACATTAAATTAATTATAAATACCTATTTGAACTATCTCTTGGTAAACCAACCGACATAAGCTATGCCGATAGCAAATTCATTTTCATTGTTATATTTAGTCGATCCAAATACCTTGTTCGTACCAATATGACGGGTAGTATAATCGGCCTTCACAACCAGATTCGGCAATGCAAACCAGTTAACTCCTGCCGTCCATTTGCTTACCTGACAGCGTTTCTCCATTGTAGCTGAACCTTCTGCCTCTTCCTGCGGGTTGTAGTATTCATAACGGGCATAAGGGTAAATAACCGGACATTTCTTCTGCGAGAAGAAAGCACTCAGGTTGAGACCAGCCTCCAAGCCATAGCACAAGGCATTCTTAGCTACATTACGCATAGCACCATGATAATAATTAGAGTTATTGGAAAGAGTAACCTTGCTGATCTTGGAAGAATTCTCTAAATCACCATAAATGATATTACCACGAGCGGTAACATATTTATTTTTATACTGTGCATCGGCAGAGTAGATTTTCACTGATGAGCGACCTACGCTGCTATACTTATAATTCTTATCAGCATTGGCCGTCACGTCATTACAATAGTAAAAAGCAGCACCTACACGCAGTCCCGGTACCCCTTTATAGTCCAGACGTGCTACATAAGCAGGCGAAGTAAAGTTATCTTGTTCAAAGAGTCCCTGCTTACCACCGGCAACCCAATTATCGCGACCAAATCCATCAGCATTCAAGCCAGCAACAATCATTGCCTGATAATCAAAGCGCGCATATCCTTTACCAAAAGAGCCGAAGAATTCCAATCCTGTCTCATGCCAGGTAGAAGGAATAATTGTGGTTTCACCCTCAGGACGAGATGTTCCAAAGAAGTTGATAGGCTCATGGTGTGCATTGGTCAAACCCATAGGTACAATCAAATGACCGGCACGAACATTGAAAGCCGAATGTATCAGACGGGTAATATGAAACTGCTCAAGAGCGACTTCTCCACCCTTTTCCATTTCTGTTTCATACTCACCGTTTTCTGAATTCTCAAGTTCTGTTTCAATACCTACACCTCCTGCTTCAAACTCTATTTCAGCACCCAGTATCCACTTGGAATTAAACTTGTAGTCAAAAGCCAACACAAAACGAGGAATTGCAATGGTATTGCGATGATCACTGTTATCGACCCCACCATAGAAACGATTCGTTCCGTAGTTCATAAACTTTGCTACCATTTCTCCGTATCCACCGAAACGGAATTTTTCGTAGTCGTCATCTTTTGTTACCTGTTTTATTCTCTCTTTCTTTGCCGTAGTTTCAGATACCTCTTCTGTTGAGGTTACTTTTTCAGGTTCATTAGCCCGTAAAGTATTGTTAAAAAGCAAGAAACCTAAGGCGAATAAGCAAGTTAATTTTCTCATCTTTTATCTTAAATTTTGTTGGCGCAAAGGTAGAGGGAGTTGAAAAGGCGGGCAATACCCAAATATGAGTATTATGTTATTAAAAATAATAACAAGTAGGTACTTAAACGAACACTATTTATTTTTGTTCTTTTTTTTTACAAAGCAGTAATTCGCTAAAAAGACAGTCGCAAAGATCACAGCAATCCAGATAAAACTAATAAATATCAAATAGCGATTATAAATGTACTCTCCCTCTTCAGGAACATGATTAAGCATACATAGCAAACAGTTACACTGAGGATTATCAGCATCATGAGAAAAGTAAGAGTACAGTAAAAAAGATAAGCTACCTGCAAAAAGAATAATAATAGCTATTATTCCCCATCTCTTACAACTTAAAGGTCTGCCAATTGCCTTTTTATGATTGGTTAGTTTCACCATATAGTAGTTTATAGTTAGATTATACGCGCAAAGTTGCATGCTTTCAGTGACCTTGGCAATACCCAATAATTGTGATTTTTATAAAAATCTAACAAAAAACCATCATTAATGGGTATTTCAGAAAAGGCGGATTCTCCCCTACTTTGCAGTCGAGAAATAAAACTTATGCAATACCCTAAAGATGACATACAAAAAGAAATTTTGAAAGCTGCCGAAAAGGTATTCCTCGAAAACGGCTTTCCAAAGGCTTCCATGCGTGAAATTGCGCAAGAAGCACAGGTAGGGTTGAGCAATATCTATAACTATTTCAAAAGTAAGGATGATATTTTCTGTACGGTGGTACGGCCTGTAATCAGTGCATTCGAAAGAATGCTGCACGAACATCACGGTCGTTATGGAGCAGATATCATGGAGATGTATTCCACAGAATACCTACGATATGTGATAGAAGAGTACATGACATTGATACAAAAGCATCGCAAATTGTTGGTATTGCTATTTTTCCATGCACAGGGTTCTTCACTGGAAAACTTCAAGGAGAACTTCACCGAACGCTCCACATCACTCGTGAAAGAGTACTTCAGAGATATGAAAGAGAAACATCCGCAAATGAATATCAATGTAACCGACTTTTCTATCCACCTGCATACGGCATGGATGTTCACCATGTTTGAGGAATTGATCATGCACCGAGTCGGGATAGAAGATTTGGAACAGATAGTCACAGAATACATCACATTCGAAGTAACTGGTTGGAGAGAGCTTATGAAAATATAAGTTCTCTCTTTTTTTGAATGAATCTGAATATTGTTCGTTATTAAGCACCGGAGAGAGCCGGGTTATAAGTAGAGGTCAACCAGGATGCCTATATGACTGAGTATATCATCATCCGTATTGATGATAGGCATCATTGGCATTGATGATATGAATCATTGGCATTGATGGTATGAATCATTGGCATTGATTGTAGGAATCATTGGCATTGATTCTATACTCAGTATAGGAGTCATCACAGATTAACAGTAGGCACAGGCTATTACTCTTTATCCCTTAGCCCTGCAAAGAGTGAATGCCTGCCCCAAAAGAGAAAACTCACACTAAACAAAATTATAAATTATGAAAGAGAAACAGAAACAGAAAAAAGGAATCGCCCGCCTGTTTGAGATTGCAGGCGAGCGGAAAGGCTTGCTGATCCTGGCCGGAGTTCTTTCGGCAGGCAGCGCTACGTGCATGCTGGTTCCCTACTGGTCGGTATACCGCGTATTGCAAGAATTGCTGCATCACGCCAGTGATTTAGGGAAAGTGGACAGCGGAGTACTGATATATTGGGGGTGGTTCGCCTTCTTCGGACTGATCGGAGGATTATTGCTACTTTATGCGGCACTGATGGCCTCACATGTAGCAGCTTTCCGTATCCTATACGGATTACGTATCAAGCTATCGGAACACATCGGACGCTTATCGTTAGGATACCTGAACGGTACATCTACCGGAAGCATCAAGAAAATTATGGAACAGAATGTAGAAAAGATTGAGAACTTCATTGCCCATACCATCCCCGACCTTGTGAATGTATTGGCTACGGTCACTCTGATGTTTATCATCTTTTTCTCCCTGAATGGCTGGATGGCTGCGGTCTGTCTATTCTGTATCGCATTGAGTATAGGATTACAGTTTGCCAACTTCTTCGGGAAAAAGGCACAGGAGTTTACTAAAATCTACTTTGATACACAGGAACGAATGAGCGCCTCAGCCGTACAATATGTACGCGGCATGCCGGTCGTGAAAATCTTCGGTCAGAGCGTCCGGTCATTCCGCCGTTTCAATAGTGAGATTGAGGCGTATAAGGAATATGCACTGAAAGTATGCGATACATACGAACCCGGCATGGTGGTCTTCACCATATTACTGAACTCACTCATTACGTTTATTCTGCCGATAGGTTTACTATTACTGAGTCATGAGCCACAAAATCTGGCATTAGCCGCTGTCTATCTATTCTTTATTATTATGGGTCCCGGAGTAGCCTCCCCTATTTATAAACTGATGTTCCTCGGATCGGGTACACGGGAAATAGACGAGGGCGTAGAACGTATTGACCGTATCTTTGCCGAGCCACCCGTACCGGAAGCACAAACACCGCAAGTACCCGCCGGTTATGACATTGAATTCCTCAAGGTTAGTTTCGCTTATGAGAATAAAGCGGAGACAACTCGTACCGAAGCGCTACGCGACATCACCTTCACAGCACGCCAAGGTGAAATTACGGCACTCGTAGGCCCCTCAGGTTCAGGAAAATCTACAGTAGCCAATCTGATTCCCCGCTTCTGGGATGTAGTGGAAGGCGAAATACGGATCGGAGGAGTCAACATCAAAAATATTCCCACCGAAAAGTTGATGGACATTGTTTCCTTTGTTTTCCAAGATAGCTTCCTTTTCTTTGATACCCTCTATGAAAATATCCGGGTAGGAAACTCCAGTGCAGGGCGCGAGGAAGTGATAGCTGCCGCAAAAGCCGCACAGTGCCATGAGTTTATAGAAAGCCTTCCGCAAGGTTATGAAACCCGCATCGGAGATGAGGGCGTCTACCTTTCCGGTGGCGAGTCGCAACGTGTCTGTGTGGCAAGGGCCATCCTGAAAAATGCCCCTATCCTGGTGCTGGACGAGGCGACTGCTTTTGCCGATCCCGAAAATGAATATAAGATGCAGCAGGCTTTGCAACATCTGATCCAGAATAAGACGGTTATCATCATTGCACACCGTCTCTCGTCCATCATTTCGGCACAGCAAATCATCGTACTGAACGAAGGAAAGCTCGTACAGCATGGGAAACACGAGATATTAAGTAAAACGGAAGGATTATATAAGAATATGTGGGACGCTTATACGGATGCGTTCCGCTGGGAACTAAACAGTAAGAAGGAGGTAAAAGAATGAATGCAATAGAAAATATTACGATAGGGCACACCGAACGCCTTCGCAAACCTGTGGGCTACACGATGCTTGCCAACCTGGTAAATATTGTCCCATTCTGCCTGTCTATCGAAGCAATCAACGTGATATTCCGTGCTTTCGATGGCAGCGGAATGCCGCTGGACACTCAACGGCTCTGGACTATTTTTATCCTGCTTGTAGTGTATGTATTTGTCATGGCGTTGGCCGAAAAGGTTTCCTACCGCGCCAATTTCCGAGGTGCCTATGAAATGAGTGCCGCAGGACGTGTCAGCCTGGCAGAGCATTTGCGGAAACTCTCATTAGGCTTCCTGTCACGCCGCGATCCGGGTGATCTTTCCTCCATGCTGATTACAGACTTTACTATGGCGGAAACAGGTATTTCGCATCATCTGCCCCAATTGATGGGTGCACTGGTGATGCCTGTACTTGCCTTCCTTGGCTTGCTATGGATAGATTGGCGAATGGCCGTTACCATGTTTATAGCCCTGCCACTTGCCGTAGGAATATTGCTGGGCAGTACTTACCTGCAATACAAACTGAGCGGCAAACAGATTGCTGCCAAAATCAATGCAGGCAATCGTCTGGAAGAGTACTTGCAGGGAATACGGGTAATGAAAGCATATAATCTGCTGGGCGACAAGTTTGTCCGTCTGAAGAATGCCTTTGCCGAACTACGCCGTGCCTGTATCCGCCAGGAAGCATTGCTCGGCCCGTTCATACTGCTTTCCGTAACGCTGATACGAGCAGGTCTGACGTTGATGATACTTTGTGGAACGTACTTATTGATAGGAGGAGATTTATCCTTGCTCACGTTCGTTATGTTCCTCGTTGTCGGTTCCCGCGTCTTCGATCCGCTGACTTCGGCACTGACCAACTTTGCAGAATTCCGATATTTCTCCATTGCCGGAGGGCGTATCCTGACGCTGATGAACGAACCGGAAATGCAAGGAAGTAAAGAAGCCCCGGAAAGCGGTGATATCACTTTCTATCACGTATCATTCGGCTATCAGAAAAAACAGGTACTGCATGATGTATCGGTAACACTGCGTAAGAATACACTCACCGCTCTGGTAGGTCCTTCGGGCAGTGGAAAAAGCACCATGCTGAAACTATGCGCACGTTTTTACGATCCGCAACAGGGACAGGTTTTATTTAATGGAGTAGATATGAAAACCCTGGAACCGGAATCGCTGATGAGTCATATCTCAATGGTATTCCAGGATGTGTATCTGTTTCAAGATACTATTCGCAACAATATCCGTTTCGGCAAAACCGACGCTACGGACGAAGAAATAGAAGCGGCGGCCCGCAAAGCATGTTGCCACGATTTCATCATGCGATTGCCCAAAGGATATGATACGCAGGTCGGTGAAGGTGGTTGTACCTTGTCCGGTGGAGAGAAGCAGCGCATTTCCATCGCACGTGCTATATTGAAAGAAGCTCCCGTAGTGCTTCTGGATGAAGCAACGGCTTCACTCGATCCGGAAAATGAAGTGGAAGTACAGCGTGCCATCAATACATTGATTGCAGGACGTACGGTAATCGTGATTGCCCATCGCCTGAAGACGATCAAGAATGCAGATAACATCATAGTATTGGAGGAAGGACGCATTGCTGAACAAGGTAAGCATCAGGAACTACTCGATAATAAGGGGCTATACGCCAAGCTATGGAATATACAGGAAAAGACATTGGGGTGGAAGTTGTAAATTTCAAAGACCACTCAAGAAAATCCTACTAAAATAATAATTCGCCCCTACAAATTAATCACGATATGATTAACTTGTAGGGGCGGGAATTATCCATCCGAATATACTTCAGAATTTATTAATCATTTATGATAATTGGAACATCTTCAAGTCATCTTCCACATCACTGATGGTACCTATCTGAAAAGTATCTACCAAGACTTTTGCCACATTGGGCGACAGGAAGGCAGGCAGCGTAGGTCCTAAATGGATTTTCTTCACACCCAGACTCAACAAGGCCAGCAGTACGATAACGGCTTTCTGCTCATACCAGGCAATGTTATACACAATCGGGAGTTCGTTAATATCATTCAGTTCGAACACTTCTTTCAGTTTCATTGCAATGACTGCCAGTGAATAGCTGTCGTTGCACTGTCCTGCATCCAGTACACGTGGAATGCCGTTGATATCTCCCAGAGGCAACTTATTGTAACGATACTTGGCACAACCTGCTGTCAGGATGACTGTATCTTTAGGCAACGCCTTGGCAAATTCGGTATAATAATCACGTCCCTTCATACGTCCGTCGCAACCTGCCATAACTACAAAGCGACGAATAGCACCGCTCTTCACGGCATCCACCACTTTATCTGCCAGTTGCAACACCTGATTATGGGCAAAACCACCGATGATTTCTCCACGTTCTATTTCCGTAGGCGGTTGGCATTGCTTGGCTATCTCGATAATTTCGGAGAAGTCTTTTCTACCTTCGGCATCTGCCTGAATGTACTTGCAACCGGGATATCCGGTGGAATTTGTTGTAAACATACGTTCTTTATATTCAGCATTTGCCAACGGGGGGACGATACAGTTCGTTGTAAACAGGATAGGACCATTGAAAGTAGTGAACTCTTCACGCTGCTTCCACCAAGCATTTCCATAGTTGCCTACGAAGTGGGAATACTTCTTGAAAGCAGGATAATAGTGAGCAGGAAGCATTTCGCTATGTGTGTACACGTCGACTCCCGTACCTTCGGTTTGCTTCAATAGTTCTTCCATATCTTTCAAGTCATGGCCGCTTATCAGAATACCCGGACGCTTCCCTACTCCGATATTTACTTTTGTCATTTCCGGATTGCCATAGCGTTCGGTATTTGCTTTATCCAGTAAAGCCATAGTCTTCACACCGTATTCTCCGGTCTGGAGCACCATCTTCACCCATTCGCCTGCCGGAAGTGATTTTGTGGCAGTGGCGGCCAAAGCATGTTGCATAAAAGTATGGATAGAAGCATCGTCATATCCCAGACGCATGGCATGTTCCAGATATGCCGCCATACCTTTCAGACCATAGGTCATCAATTCTTTCAGGGAACGCAGATCTATGTCGGGCTCACGCAACACACCCACGCTTTCCGCCTTGGAAGCATACTCATCACGTCCGCCCTGCCATTGCAATTCGTCGATTTCAGGCAGGGAAATACCTTTTTCTTTGGCTTCTTCTATTAAACGGTTACGCAATGCCATACCTTTATCCACCCTGTTCAGAATGCTTTCATCATCGAAATTGGCATTTGTAATGGTACAGAATAAGGCATCCACAACAAAACGATTCACTTCGGCAGCTACAGGATGTCCGGCGTTACGGAACTCATCGGTAACGACCGATATTCCACGTACCACGAACATCAGCAAATCCATTGCCTTTGCTGTATGACTTTCTTTTCCACACATACCTTTCAAAATACAACCGGTGCCTTTCATTGTCTCCTGACACTGGTAACAAAACATTTTAGCTTCCATCATCTTATTCTTTTAGTTATAAAATTGATCTTTAGATAAGATAAGCTGCATCCCAGCATAACTTTTCATGCAAGCATGAAAGTTCTGCATTCGATTTGTATTATCTTTGTGCAAAGATGGAGAGTTTATGGCAGGTAAATTGTCACGTATGTTACACCCAATCACAAAAAACTTAAAAAAGAATGGAACCACATATATTATTACAGATGCCATTATTTCGAGGCATAACAGAAGAAACGCTGTTAAAGTTCGTTCTGTTGCACCAACATACCCTTAAATCTTATAAACCGGGAGAGTTTATCGCCATGCAGGGAGATATTTACCGCTCTCTCTATATTCTGTGCAATGGAACAGTACGTACGCAAATGGTCAGTGCAGAAGGAAAACAACTCACCATAGAGACCCTCCGTGCTCCGAAACTCCTTGCACCAGCTTTCATCTTCGCTTCCGAAAACCGTTTCCCGGTGAATATCGAAACCCTGGAAACCTCGGAAGTATTGATTCTGAACAAGGATGCTTTTCTGGAATTCATGCACCAGTACCCGGTCATCATGCAGAATTTCCTGAAGTTGATTTCCGACCGGAGCTTGTTTCTATCCAAGAAGTTGAACGAGTTTGCCTTACAAAGCCTGAAATCCAGATTGCTCAATTATGTAAAGATGCATGGAGGCATCGGTTCCCAACAGGAAGTGGCACATATACTTGGGGTAGCCCGTCCGTCATTGGCACGTGCCATATCTGAACTGAGCAATGAGGGCTGCATACAAATAGAAGGAAAAGAAATGTTTATTGACGAGGAGAATTCAAAGAAATACTTTTAATTCTACTTTTTCATCGTATCTTTGTACAACCAACTACCTAATATAATGAGGAAAATAACATTAACCGACAAACATCAGGAATTACTTTTCCAGATTCCGCTGTTTCGTGACCTTCCCCTTAACATCAAGCATTCGTTGCTCGACAGATTGGATATTTCCCTGTACTCGGTCGACAAAAAAGATATCATTGCCACCCAGGGAACACTCTGCAAGAAATTATATGTATTGTTGGAGGGGAAACTACGGGTAGATATTATCGACGGATTGGGAAATGAAGTCATGATAGAATATATCGTTGCGGCACGTGCATTCGCCACTCCTCATTTATTCAGTTCAGACGGAGTGCTGCCGGCAACCTTTACCGCCATGGAAGACAGCACCCTGCTCACCGCCAGCAAAGAGTCCATGTTCAAGCTTATCAGCGAGGAACCTAAAATATTACACAACTTTCTTTGCATCACGGGTAATTGTAATGTCTGCACAGTATCCCGCCTGAAAACCCTATCACGGAAAACAGTGCGCGAACGTTTCGTTGTCTACTTGCTGGAACACAAGAAAAAGAATTCTTCAACGGTCAACATCATCCACAACCAGGCAACCCTTGCCGAATATCTGAATGTAACCCGCCCTGCACTATCGAAAGAGATTAATAAGATGATAAAGGAAGGTATTATCGATATGGATGGAAAGACAGTGCAGATACTCAATGAAGCTATATTAGAAAGGTACGTATAAGAGCTTCCTCCTGATACGTACCTTCATTTATTCTCTCTCTTACTACTGTTTTACCACTTCACAAACAGCACTCTGGGATTGATGTTGACAGACACCCATCCCCAGTCTTGCCAGCTTTTATGATTGCCGCCTTTCACGATGTCCATCGTCTCCGTTCCGCGCATAATAGAATATCCGGCGGAGAGTTTCACATCCTTCATCACCGACCAGTTAATCTGATAATCGACTTCCGAACCTAATGCTTTCTTCAGATTCGGCAACTTCACCGCAGTTGAGAAATGATGGTAGTTCAAGTCCATATCCACCTTATCGGAAGCACGGAAACGTAAACCCAGACGTTTGTCAAACAAGCCGGGAGCATATCCGGGTTTAAAGTCGGACGCGTAGAAATAATCCATAGCTCCGTAAAACTTATGATGTGTGCCATACAGAACATTGAATGCCTTATACTTGTCACTGTCACTGCTGTTTCCACTTAGATAATCGGCGCTTGTCACTATCGTCCAAGTAGGTTTAAGGTTGTATGGGAAAGCATAAGCCACTTGCAGGCTGGCCATGAAAGCAGATACCTTCTGCACATTTTGGTTCTTGCCCGTCTGATAATAGAAGGCGCCGTCTACATTCCACCCATTTTCCCTGTAGGTGATATAAGTTCCCATTGTTTGCAGATAACGGGTGTGAGACTCTTTAGTAGCGGCATCTCCGGTTTCCAATCCCAGATTCATGAACAGTAAGGATGCATCAAAGGGAGTATAATCGGATTTATAGTGATACCAGAATGTCTGCATATTCTTGTAAGGCTGCGCCCCGGCCTGCACGTAATAGGTACCGCCTATCTTAGTCTCGTCATTCTGGTTGAAAGCGAGGATAAGATGCAATTGGTTGTTGGGGTCGGCATAACCCAGTTTCAATGCATCATGATAGCGTCCGGCTATGTTCCAATCCAGTCCGCCCAGAATGCGCTCGTCATCATACGAAAGGGTCTGACGACCTAATTGTGCAAAGAAGTTTTTACCGAAATTCAGTTTAGCCCATGCCTCGTTCATGATGAAACGTCCATTCTTGTCAATCTGCGGATCTTGTCCCCATACCCCCACATGCTGAGCCGAGATTTTCATTTGCAAATCAGAACGCTTGTACTCCATAGAAAGGCGTGCACGGTTATTGATGAATCCCGCAGGTTCCTCTCCTTCATTACGGGGCATCAGAGCACCGTTACGATATTCCGCACGAGGTCTGATCTGGATGGACATTGTAAATTCATTCTCTTTTTCTGTTGTTTGCGTATACGCCATGCTTGGCAAAAGCATGAGAAGCATTGCCCAATAAGTAGTTTTCATAATGATTATCAGTTTAAATTATACGTATGAATGCTGACTCCCTGTGCAGAGGGCAGATAGTTGATGCCGTACCAGCACATTTGCAGCAAAACAAATGATATCAGAAGTAAAATTAAGGCCTTACGGTGTAGCAAAGGTTTTCCAAGGCGGAAATGTATATAAATCAGATAGGAAAACCACGTAGCGGCCGCCCATGTCTCCTTCGGATCCCACGACCAGTAATGTCCCCACGCCTCTTTTGCCCATACAGCCCCCGACAGCATGCCTAATGTCATGAATGCCAATCCTACATAAGTCAGATTATCGCATAGGTCCATCTCCCGGCTGTCAATCGGCTTCTTCTTGAACCAAAGCAGATAAATAGCCATCACGGTGGCCGCACCCAGCATAGCATAGGCAAACATATATACGATGACATGAGGTGTAAACCACGGACTTTGCAAAGCCGGCATCAAAGTTTTGTTATGTATTTCCGGTTTGAAGATATTGATGCAGATAAATACCAGTGACAGGATAAAACTGAAACTGAGTATCCACTTATACCTCCAACGGCTGTATGTGATGAGTCCTGCCAGTGGAAGAAAGAAAGAGTACCACAGGCGCGTCTCTCCCATGGTCCGCATAGGCGGGCGTTCCAGGGAAATCCACATTCCCACAATAAAGCAGAAGAAGATAGCAAGCCCAATCAAGGTAAGCCCGCCAACAATATACGGTTTTCTCCCGCGCCAGGCGGCAAAGGCACCGAATCCCCAGAAGTGCAGGGCGGCAATTGAAAACGGTACAAAATAATCCCACGTCATTCTGCGTCCTCCTCTTTTCTTTTTTGTGCGTTAACAAACAGACAGATAGCTCCCAGCACCATCATGATAATACCCGTATAGACAGCAGACAGCCACGGATCACGTACCAGTTCGAACACACTGATATCGCTCCAACGCCCTTTCGTATCATCATAACTCAATTGATAAATATTCCATCCGGCCACATTCAGAGGATGGTTCACTGCAATCGTATCTTCCACCTGTTTGCCGTCTTCCGTGTAAACTTTCACTGTAGATGCAAAACGCTGCGGCTCGCGTTCCGGCATGATAAGGCTTGTCAACGAATCCAGACGCAATGCTTTATATGGGAAAATAAAACTACCGCAACTTACCCACCCCTCCTTTGCCGCTTTCGTCTTTTGATTGATAGCCTGTAAATAAACGGCATATGTGGCTCCCATCGAATGGAATTCGGTAAACTTCACCGTATCTTCCGTAGCCACGGAAGCCGCCCAGGGAATCGTTTGCCGGATAGTCACCAGCCAATCGGACAGTTGCCCATCCGTTACACCTTCTTCCAGCAACAAATGTTCCGGTGCTTTCTCAGGCAATGTACGTCCTGTTTCATTATCAATCAGCATCAGTTTCGGAGGATACTCGTCAATCGTGAAGTCTTTCAGCTCAATGGCCAGCGGAAGTTCTATCAATTTACCGTACCCATCCATTGCACGCCATTCGGCATTATCTATCCGGGTAGTCATTTTCAGCCGCTGCATATCGGCATTTCCCAAGGTTGCCGTAATCAGGGCAATGAACAGCCCGGCATGGTTCAAAAGGAAAGCAAGCTTCTTCCATCTGAATGGAAATCCGGCACGAAGCGTAGTCAGCCCCAGTACAGTCACCATCCAGATATAAAGCAATACAAAAGGCCATGCCGAAAGCATTCGTGAAAAGCCAAGCATATCTGCCGGATGACCGGAAGGGATCTGACGGATAAGTCCCATCACCACCGTAATGCCCGCCACCCATAAAAGAGAAGAGACAGCCAATGTATAATGGCTCATCCAACCGAAGAAATAGACACGTTTGCGCAGGCAATGCATGGCAACTATTCCGGTTATATATAAAACCAGAACTATGATGTTCACCGGACAGGCAAACAGACTCCAATCTATTTCACCGATTGTAATCTGTAGCAGCCATCCTGTCGCCAACAGTCCTGCGCCTATCAGGCACCCTTCTTTAAATCCCCACGGTCTGATCCACATATCTCTGTTTTATTTCTGGGCCAGGCGACCGTTAGCTTTCGCTTTTTCCAGCCACGCAGGTACAGTTGTTTTCAAGAATTTCTCTTTAGCTGCTCTTTCCGCATCCATGTCGAGACCAATGTATTGTTGTGCTTTCTCTTTGGTTGAAATATCCGGCATCGGCACATCATCCGTAAAACCATGCTTAGCCAATACTCTTGATACAGCCAGACGAGCCTGCATAGCCTTATCCAATCCATGTGAAAGGATACGTTGGATTTCCTGCGGAGCGTGGAAAGCACCACCGTGAGAAGCCACACCGAAATCCCAACGCCACTGCGCCTGACGGATAAGGGCAAGTACGTCTTTCATCTGATCTTCCGTAGCACCCTTGTCCCATGCAAACTTAGCCTCGATATGAGCCTTGGCAAGTTCCTGTTCCAAACGGTTACGTATTTCGTTAGCCTTACGCTGACGTTCGTACACATTGTTACGCAGTGTTTCTTCGCTTTCGCGGTGGCAAGTCTGACAAGTGCGGTCTATCATCGCCAGCGGGCTTTGAATATGGTGATCGCTGAATTTCACACCACCTTCGCTCTTATAAGGCATGTGACAATCTGCACAAGACACACCTCTCTGACCGTGAATACCCATCTGACAGATTTCATAATCAGGATGCTGCGCTTTCAATATCGGAGCACGGCTCAGTTTATGAATATAGTCATAGAAACCTTCATTATCATAATAAGCCTCCATATCTTCCACAGTAAAGCCTTTATCCCAAGGGAAAGTCAGGTACTTACCATCACCCTTGAAGTAGTACTCCACGTGACACTGCGCACAAACCAGCGAACGCATTTCCTGCGGAGTAGCTTTCGTAATATCTCTGCCTTGACGTGCAAAAGCCTCGATCAATGCCGGACGGCTGATGTGCAGGTTCATATTTTCCGGTTCGTGGCAATCGGCACATCCGATAGGATTTACGATCTCATCGCCCATTGCTCCCCACTTATTATTATAGAATGCATCCACACCGATAGCCTCCATCATACGGGGAACATCCGGACTCTTACAAGTCCAGCAGGTAGACGGTTGCGGACCATCTTCGGGAGTAGCAGGCGCACCTGTACGAAGACTAGCCGTTATATCCTCTATCGCATGCATATGGCCACGCGGAGTCGAATAATCCTTTGAAAAAGCATATCCTGCCCACAGAACCACCATTTCGGGACGTTGTTCCAATACATCAACCGCAATGTTTCCGTTGAACTCACTCTGGAAATCCGTCTTCGCTGTTTCCGTCCAGGTCTGATATTCACGGGGAAAATCACTTTTGAACACTTCATTACGGGCTTCAATGCCTGTAATAACAGTCCTGCGGTTATTGAACACGCTTTCTAATTCCGCCCGCCTCTCCATCAACGCGGAAACACATAATCCTAATACAAACACGACTACCATCGAACCACCGAACAGCAGCCAGCCTTGCCATGATTTCAATTTCTTTTCCATAAGTATATTGATTTTATTTCATTATTTCTTAAGCATCTTTTGCAGCCAGTCCGGAACGGGCGATTCGGGATAAGGTACCAGAGCATTGGGAGTAGATGACAACGAATTGCTTCCACCATGCGGCACATCCCGGTGACAATCCCAGCAAGCCTTACCCTCGCCTACCTGAGACATCATATAATCTATTTTCCCGGTTTTCACAAACTCCGCATTCAACTGCGTATGGCAACGGATACAGTTGTTCATAATCACCTCTGAACTGGCTTCATGCGCCCTGATAACCTGCGGCTCGCTCTTTGTCAAAAAAGCAGCTACATGCTTCATACCATCCATCCCTTTGAACGTCCATTTCTTAACGGCATTCTCATGAGGAACATGACAGTCATTGCAAGTGGCATCCCGACTATGTGAACTGTGGAACCATGTAGCGTAGTAAGGTGCCATGATATGACAGTTCACGCACGCCGACGGCTCATCCCCCAAATAGGTATGTGCCCGCAGCAGATACATGAACAAGCCTCCCCCGCCTACCACAATACCGCAGATAATTACCGCAGCCACTTTCCATTTGTACGAAGGTAAAAACCTGTTTATAAATGACAATTTCTTCATAGGAAATAGTATTTTTCACAAAAGTAGGGGCTTTATTTTTAAAAAAGTGTAATAATGATTACATCTTTTGCATAGTTTTGCGCTATCTTTACATAGTTTCGTTGAGTAATTATCCACCCTCATCCGTATATTCTTTAAACACCTAATGTTATTGATAGAATATGAAAGCACTTAGTTTATTGATATGCCTTCTTTTTTCAGGGATATTACAGGCCCAGGAGGTGAAAATCGCCTTCCGGCAGCAGTTACCGGACAGCCATCCGCGTTATCTGACAGACAACAACGGTAAGAGTGAAACCCTGAATCTGATAGAAAAAGAAGATTGGGCAAAAAACGTATTTGAGAAACTGAAAAGACAAACCGATCTTTATGCTAACCTGACAGACGCCCAACCGGACTGGTTACTTTCGCGCCTTGCCATGTATTGGAAGTCTCATGCTACGGATGTATATATAAAAGGTGAAACCTTCAACCATGCCGGAGGCGAAAAAGCACCGGCACCCACCGTTCGCTATACCGGTACGCGCGGCACATTTGCCACCCACGGACGTCCCCGTCTGGAAGATGTAGTGCCATACGATGACGATGCGGAAGGAAATGTGACTTTCTGTAACAATGCCTTGCCCGGCCGTCCTATGGAGAGTGTACATCCTTCTAAAACCGGACGCAACATCGAGAGCCTGAACCGTGAAATCATGGGTATCGCCCGTGATGCCGCCTTCCTCTACTGGCTTACCGGAGAAGAAAGATATGCAAAACTCGCCGCCGGAGTATTCGATACCTATATGACTGGCATCTATTACCGGAATGTTCCCATCGACCTCAACCACGGCCATCAGCAAACGCTGGTAGGAATGAGTTCTTTCGAGGTTATTCACGAAGATATTCTTTATGACATCGTTCCCCTTTACGATTTCCTGTATGACTACCTGAATGCCCGGCATACCGACAAAATGGATATATACGCAGGAGCTTTCAAGAAATGGGCGGACAATATCATTGCAAACGGTGTTCCTCACAACAACTGGAACCTGATGCAGGCTCGCTATGTCATGAATATCGGTATGATACTGGAAAACAATAAGCAATATGCCGATGGTAAAGGACGCGAATATTACATTGATTATGTACTCAACCGTTCCAGTATCCGCCAATGGAGTCTGAATAAATTAGCCGATTATGGTTTCGATCCGAAGACAGGCATCTGGGCCGAATGTCCCGGATACAGCAATGTAGTACTGAATGACTACACCAGTTTTGCTACCCTCTTCGACCGGAACCTGAATTATGACCTGGTGAAAGCAATGCCGGTTCTCTCTAAAGCGGTAGCCGCTACTCCGCAATATTTATTCCCCAACCGGATGATCTGTGGTTTCGGCGACACCCACCCGGGATATCTGAACACCAACCCTATATCCCGCATGATACGAAATGCACAGCACAACGGAAAAAAAGAGCAGGAAGAATACTTCACTGCCATGCTGAAATGCTTCCATCCCGATGCGGGAAAAACCAAAGACAATAAAAAAAGTGTCCCCGTCTCTATCAGTTCTTTCTTTGATGAAAAGCCATTGGAACTGAATCCCAATATCGAAGCCGGAAAAATAGAACAATATGTCTCTCCCTTCTTCTATGCACCGAACGTTTCCTGGCTGGTACAACGAAACGGAATGAATCCCCGTCACAGCCTCATGATTTCCCTGAATGCCAGTGAAGGAAACCACATGCATGCTAATGGCATATCCATGGAACTTTACGGTAAAGGATATGTTCTGGCTCCTGATGCCGGAATTGGTCTCTATTTATACAGTGGGCTGGATTATCTGGAATATTACTCTCAATTTCCCAGCCATAACACGGTATGCGTAGACGGCATTTCCAGTTATCCGGTTATGAAAAGTAACCACTCCTTCGATCTTAAATCCAGTTTCCCTGTTTCTTCCGAACCGGGAAAAGCTTTCACTTCCGTAACCTATAGCGATGTTTCTTTCCGTGAACCGGAAAGCCGTGCCGACCAGACCCGTATGATGAGCATCGTCACTACCGGTCCGGAAACCGGTTACTATATAGATATCTTCCGCAGCCGGAAAGAACGCGGCGGTGATAAAATGCATGATTATTTCTACCATAATCTGGGGCAAACCCTAACACTGACAGGCACAGACGGTGCAGACTTGAATCTACAACCCACCGAAGAACTGGCCTTTGCCGGTGCTCACCTTTATGCTTATTCTTATATCTATGATAAAAAGTCAGCTATTACTGACAAAGATATAAAAGCTACATTTACCATTGCCATGCCCGACAAGGATGACATTTCAATGAACTTGTGGATGAAAGGAGAAACGGACCGGGAAGTTTTCACCGCCCTGTCTCCCATGACGGAAGGTTTGAGCCGTACCCCAGGGATGCCATATAATATCAAAGAACAACCTACCCTGACTTTTGTAGCCCGCCAGAAAGGAGAAGCCTGGAACCGGCCGTTCGTCGCTATCTATGAACCTTCATCCATAAAAGAACCCGGCTGCATTACCGAAGTAAGCTTCCCCGAAGTAAAAAGCAAAACAGAAAACAGCGCCACTAGCATATGTGTCGTACAGAAAGATGGACGTATAGATTATATCCTGTCATCAGATAACCCTACGGATATCTGCACCAGCGGAAAAATGAGTGCACAAGCCACCTATGCTTTATGGGGAAATAAAAAGGGCGATGACTGTACCTTCTTTTTAGGACATGGCACATTGCTAAGCACCCCGAATGTAGTTATCAAGGCGGAAACTCCCGCAGAGGTATTACTGGAATTCAAGAAAGGGGCATGGTACTACACTGCATCCGCCGATTGCACCATCAGCATCAAAAAGAAGACGTATAAACTAAAAGCCAATACAGCGGAAACGGAATTGAAGTGAAAATAACAGCATCAAGTCCATACCATCTCCATACATGGTCCGTAGCATCTCCGTACACCCTCCATAGTATCTCCGTAGCTACTCCGTACCAGCTCCGTAGCTGCTCCATAGCTATAGACACGGAGCAGGTACGGACTTGGTACGGACTTGGTACGGATCAGATACGCCCCTACCCGTAAGCCAATAAGTCAGCAAAGACTCCCCGACTGCCGAATAATCATCCTAAACCTGAATATTTTCGTTCTTTTTCCTTATATTTGCTGTACAGAAACATAATGCATAGAAACGAAAGATATCATATTGTGAAGAACATATCAAAATATATCATCTTGCTATTCCTACTGTTTAGCTTCCTTCCGGGCTATTCCCTCCCCTCCGTCTTCCGGGGACTATCCGTCACCGAAGGACTTTCCGATTTAGTAGTAAATGCACTTTATAAAGACTCCATTGGTTATGTTTGGATAGGTACCGGCAATTCCCTGGAACGTTTTGACGGCACACGTCTGAAACATTTCCTGATTTCCGGAGCAAATGAGAAAATCAAACGAGTCAATGCTATTGCCGAAATGGAGGGCAACCAGATATGGATGGGAAATGGTATGGGACTTTGGCGAGTGAATACCGAAAAAGATATTCTCGAACCGATTGCTGCTGAAACATTACACTATGGCGTCCGGACCCTCCTACCTGATGGAAAAGGTACTTTATATATAGGGAGCGAGGCCGGTCTGTTTATCTATAAAAACGGGAACCTGGAACAAAAGCTCATAGATCCCAATGTCCTTTCAGCCTCTAATATCATCACCGGACTAAATCTTAGTGAAGATGGCACTCTTTGGATAGCTACCAACGACGGGCTTTATTCCCTGACACTTGCCGACAAGAAAATCGCCCCTTATCATAATATAGTAGAAAACAAGCATCTTTGCTCTTACAACAATATCACCCGCATCGGCAACGTACTTTATCTGGGTACGATGGGGCAAGGCATTATCAGCTTCGATACGCAAACACATAAATTCAGGCACTTCATCGATGTAGGGTGCAATGTGATATCTTCGCTGTCCAGTGATGGTGAAGATATGTTGTATGTGGGTACAGATGGAAATGGAGTACATTTCATTTCTACCAAACAAATGAAAGTTCTACGCTCTTTCCGCCACGAGCCGGGAAAAGACGAAAGTATCCGTTCCAACTCCGTATACTCCCTTTTAGTGGATCGTGACGGGCTTATCTGGATAGGTTTCTATCAACTGGGATTGGATTACAGTCTATACCAGAGCGGACTTTTCTCTACTTACAGTTATCCCCCGTATTTTGACTCCAAAGATATGCCCGTCCGCAGTATCGCAATCACTGAACATGAAAAGTTAGTCGGCTCCCGCGACGGTCTATTCTATATAAACGAAGAGGAACGACGCTTCAAAAACTTTAAATCTCCCGAATTGCGTTCCAGTATGATCTTCTGTATCTACAAATTTCAGGATAAATATTATATCGGAACTTATGGCGGAGGTATGTACATATTCAATCCTGCTGATCTTACTATCCACGACTTCGAACCCAACGAACCGCAGCCTTTCATGCGGGGACAGATTTTCAGTATAAAAGCGGATGCTAAAGACCAATTGTGGATAGGTACCTCAATGGGCCTCTATTGTTATAAGGATGGGAAAAGAATCAAACACTACACCAGTGCCAACTCCAAATTACCCGAAGGAAATGTTTACGAAATCTATTTTGATTCCACTCACAAGGGATGGATTTGTACGGAGAATGGCATGTGCATCTGGGACCCCTCTTCCGAAAGTTTAAAAACCGACATCTTTCCGGAAAATTTTATTCATAAAGAAAAGATCAGAGTTGTATATGAAGACTCCGACCATAATCTTTATTTCCTGCCGGACAAAGGAAGTATGTGTATATCCGATCTCTCCATGAGCCGTTTCAGAAGGTTGCAACCTGATACACAACTGGAAGGAAAAGATGGTATGTTTATTCTGGAAGATGACGAAAAATGGCTCTGGATAGGAACCAATAACGGACTCTACCGCTACGACAAGAAAGAAACTTTTATTCCTTATAATTTCATAGACGGTATTCCCAGTTCTATTTTCACATTGTGCCCTCCCATACAGGACCAACAGGGAAATATATGGATGGGAAATTCCAAAGGGCTGATTTATATGAACTTCAAGGAAAATAACCAGATGAAAAGATATACTTATCCGCTGACAATTACAGATATTTATGTCAATGGAAAGAAATCGCTTCATCCTGTTATTGAAAGTGGAAAAGTTCCTGAAATAGAACTTGAATCCTCGCAAAACAACCTGACATTTCACTTCTCCGGTTTTACCTATACCGAACCGGCTTATATGACTTATGAATATAAATTGGAAGGTGAAGATGAAGACTGGCAGATACTGACCGGAAAGTCTGAAATTACTTATTATGACTTGTCATCCGGAAACTATCTTTTCAAGTTACGCTATATCGGGAATCCTGATTCTGAAATACACACCGCTGTCCACATTGCCTATCCTGTAGAAACATGGAGCATCATTGCCATTTCCATTGCCTTAGTTTTTATCGGCTACATTTACTATCAGCGTAAGAGAAAAGCGAAGCAAACGAAAAATATTCAAATCCAACTTCCGGAAGATGTGCAAGAGCCCGAAAAGCAAGAAAAGACAGTAGAATCAAAATATAAAACCAATAAGATAAGCACGGAAGAATGTCAGCGCCTGACAGAAAAGCTGGAGGCTCTGATGCTTCGTGATAAGCCATATACGAACCCAGATCTGAAAATAGCCGATCTGGCAACAATGCTCGGCAGGTCAGCACATACTTTATCTTATCTGTTCAATCAACATCTGAACCGTAATTATTACGATTATATCAATGATTACCGTATTGAAGAGTTCAAGCGCCTTATCAACGAAGACGAGTATTCCAAATATACACTGGGAGCACTTGCCGAACTCTGCGGTTTTAGCTCACGCGCCTCCTTCTTCCGCTATTTCAAGAAGGCTACCGGCATCACTCCCAATGAATATATCCGGAGCATCGGAAAGAATAACAACGAATAACTTATAATATTAAGATATACTCCATCATTTTCCGCACTTATCTTTCAGCATATTGAAAGATAAGTGCGTTTTTGTTGCATCAGATTTTCCGTCCAACTCACCCCGGAGTCTCAAATTATTAGTTGACACTACGAGTCTCAAATTCTTAAACAACTATATTACAGCAAATTAATTAGTTTTTAGTCTAAGTTAATGAGATGAGATTTGTTAAGCACTATAAAAAATTGTTTTCCGTTTTTTACCTTTTATATTTGCAATCGTAAAGCTAACGTAAAACGTAACCAAAGTCTGAAGCATGGAAAACAAAAAGATGACATCCGTTCAATTGATAGCTGACTCTTATACGAGTTACCACCGCTCCGTCTATCTCTATATATATTATAGAATAAACAGTAAAGAAGAAGCTGAAGACATAGCCCAAGATGTATTTCTGCGTTTAATGGACTATAAGCAAATGCTCCGTCCGGATACCGTAAAGTTTTTCATTTACACCATATCCCGTAATCTGGTGAACGATTACCTGCGCCGTCACTATAAGAAGCAAGAAATAACTTCTTATATATACGATCATGCAACGACCTGTACCAATGAAACGGAAAACCAGATTATTGCCAATGATTTACTGGCTTGTGAAAAGCGCAAACTGCGCACCCTTCCGGAACAACGCAGAAAGATTTATATCATGAACCGTTTTGAGGATAAATCCTCATCGGAAATTTCCGCCAAATTGAACCTTTCACGCCGTACGGTCGAAAACCATTTGTTTATTAGCCGGAAAGAAATACGTGAATATATGAAACAATGTATCTAATTAGAGTACAATAGAAATAATAGTGTTAATTTTAAATTTATAAATTATGAGGAATGAATTTCTGAAATTCTCATCGAAAAGAATTTTATTCTCAGCAGCAATGGCATCTGCACTCTGTGTAGGTAGCCCGCAGCAGGCTTTTGCCAATGTAAATGAGGTACAAGCCATTATGCAGGCCGGTACAGTAAAAGGTACCGTAGTGGATGCCACCGGTGAACCCATCATTGGTGCCAACATTATGGTGAAAGGCACCACGAACGGTTGTATTACCGACATTGACGGTAATTTCAGTCTGAGTAATGCAAAAGGGACTTTAGTGGTTTCATTTATAGGCTATAAGTCACAGGAGATTGTGGTAAAAGGAAATGAAACCAATCTGAAAGTGGTTCTGGCAGAAGATTCGGAAATGCTGGACGAAGTGGTGGTTGTGGGCTACGGTACACAAAAGAAAGCTACAATGACCGGTTCGGTAACAGTGGTGAATCAGAAGATGTTAGAGAATAAAGGAACAATGTCCAGTCCTGTACAGGCATTGCAAGGCCAGGTTCCCGGAGTCATTATCACGCGTAACTCTACAGCCCCGGGCGATGAAAGCTGGAACATGAGTCTGCGCGGTGCAGTTTCAAAAAACACGACCAGTCCGTTAGTCATTATCGACGGTGTGGAATATGAAAGCGTAAACGAATTGCGTTTGTTGAATCCCTCTGATATTGAGTCTATCAACTTCTTGAAAGATGCTTCGGCTTCCATCTACGGTAGCAAAGCTGCCGGTGGTGTAGTATTGGTAACTACCAAGAAAGCCCAGGCAGGCAAGGTGCAGGTAGACTACAGCGGTTCGGTTACAAGTAAGTTTATCGGTCTGTCTCCTCATCTGATGAGCCTGGAACAATGGGCTTCCTCTGTAATAGATGCACGTACCAATGACGGTTACGGTGACGATGATACCTGGATGCGTTACGCAAAACTGGCGTTGGCGTATAAAAATCAGTATATCAATCTTGACCACACTACGAATCCTTTTGGTAATGCCTTCACAGACGTAGCGGACTTTGTATTTTTCGATACTAACTGGCAGGATATCATGTGGGGAACAGCCGCTTCCACGCAACACGAACTTGCCATAGCAGGTGGCTCGGATGCCTCAAAGTACCGTCTGTCTTTAGGCTATATGTATGATGACAGTAACTTGAAGTGGGGTAACAACAATAATAATCGTTATAACCTGCGCTTGACAAATACCTTTAAACTGTCTGACCGCGCTTCTATTGAGTCGGTAATTGCCTACAACCGTCAGGATCAGGTGGCACCCACACAGATTGGTTCGGCACTGACCACCAACTCACAGCAACCGGGTTTCCCGTCTGCTACAGCTAATGGCAAACCTTATGCATGGGGAACATGGGGTGCACCCAACTGGTATTGTGAATTGGGCGGTGACAACAAGCTGAAAGTGTCCGCCATCAACATCAGCGAGACATTCAGATATTCCATCCTGAAAAATCTGACAGCTTCTGTAACGGCCGGTTATAATACATCGACAGCCATCCGTGATAAACAAAGTAAAGCTATTGATTGGTATAACTATGAGGGTGACCGCGTAGTTCGCAGTAATCCGACCGAGGACAAGAGCTCGTATTCCAAATCCAATTCACGTACTGACTTTTACTCATTGTCCGGACACATCGACTGGTCGCATATCTTTGCCGATGTTCATGATGTAAAAGTGATGGTGGGTTCGCAATATAATCTGAAAGAGTATGAAGGCACTTTCCTCTATACAGAAGGTATACTGCCCTCATTGGAAATTCCCAATAGCACAAAAGATGTTGTTTACCTGAAGAACGGTGACGATAAATCAACCAAATGGCAAGAGGCAGTAATGTCTTACTTCGGTCGTATCAACTACAATTATCGTTCTAAATACATGTTGGAAGCACAGGGACGTTACGACGGTTCTTCCAAATTCCAGCCCGAAAACCGTTGGGTATTCTACTGGGGTACCTCTGCCGGATGGAGAATTTCGGAAGAAGCATTCATGAAGAATCTGACATTTGTAGACGAATTAAAGCTGAGAGCTTCTTACGGTAGCGTAGGTAATCAGAGTGGCGTTGACCGCTATGACGGTGCACAGTTATATAACTTCACCCCCAGTGGCGGTGCGTTGATAGGTAATGGAAAAATCTCTTATGTAGACACTAACGGTAAGTTGCCGAGTACCGACCGTACATGGGAACGCATCCATAACTACAATCTTGGTCTTGATTTCGGATTCTTACGTAACCGCCTGACAGGTACGGCAGAAATCTTCTGGAAGAAGAGTGACAATATGTTGATCGACGTAATCTATCCGGGTATTCTGGGTGACAAGGCTCCCACGGCAAATTACGGTGCATTCAAGGCACACGGTTGGGAAGGTATGATCAACTGGTCGGATAAGATTGGAAAAGTAAACTATCATATCGGTGGTACTTTTACCTACACCACCAACGAATTAGTGGATAACGGTGGCAGTGGAGCCATCAAAGCAGGTGTACGCTCCGACCGTGAAGGATATCCCCTGAATTCTGTATTCGGTCTCCGTTACTGTGGCAAGATTCAGACAGAAGAACAACTGAAAAAGTATGTGGATAAGTATAAAAACACCAGTACTATCGGTACACTCAACAATCTGCGCCTTGGCGATAACATGTTCGAAGATGTGAATAAGGATGGCAAGCTGACAGAAGAAGATTTGGTATATCTGGGTACAGACGATCCTAAAGTACAATTCTCCATCAATGCAGGTCTGGAGTGGAATGGTTTTGACCTTGCCATCGTTTTCCAGGGAGCAGGCAAACGTACTATCTGGCGTGAGGAAAGTACATGGAGAATTCCGATGCGTGCCGTTTATCTGAACACGAGCGATCAGCACATAGGCAACACATGGTCTCCGGATAATCCGGGTGCATTCTTCCCTGCACTGACTAACCAGTCCGAACTTAACAACTACAACTACCAATGTTCTTCATGGTCGGTAGAAGACGGAGCATATTTGCGCTTGAAAAATGTAACTCTGGGTTATTCACTTCCGGCTTCCCTGCTTGCCAAAACAAAAATATTAAGTAAGGCGCGCGTATATGTGACAGGTAGCGATTTGTGGGAACACAGCAAAATTAATGATGGATGGGATCCGGAAGCAAATCGTAAAGTGGACAACTCCAAGCGATATCCTTTCCTGCGCACTGTAACTTTTGGATTGAATTTAACCTTTTAATTGAATACAAAAATGAAAAAATATACAATTAAATCTATCTTGATACTGGCAATAGGATGTATGTTACATTCCTGTCTCGACCTGGATCCGAAAGACCAGATTGCCGATGGTAACTATTGGCAGACTGCTACAGACTTCAAGTTATTCTCCAATCAGTTCTATGGCTGGACACGCGATTTCAAAAACAGCGTCTACGATGCCCCCCACTCCGATAAGCGTTCCGACCTTATTATGGATAAAGGCAGCAAGAATGTATTTGCTAACGGAACCAACAGCATACCGGCTTCCGACGGCAACTACACCGATGCATACAATCGCATCCGTCGTACAAATATCCTCTTACAGAAAGCAGAGAGTTTTGCAAACCAGAGTGACATCGCACAATATATCGGTGAAGCCAAGTTTTTCCGCGCTTACTGCTACTTTGACCTGTTGCAGCTTTTTGGAAATGTCATAGTAGTCACTACACCGATTGATGTTACTGCTCCCGAAATGCAAGCAGCACGCAACGACCGCAGCGAAGTAGCCGACCTCATCATTCAGGATTTGAAAGATGCCGCCGAATTACTTCCCGTCACTTCCACAGTGGAAAAAGGACGTGTAGGTCGCGAAGGCGCCTGGGCAATGCTTTCCCGTGTAGCACTCTACGAAGGTACATGGCAAAAGTTCCGTGGCAACACAGCTCGTGGTAAAGACTTGTTGGACATTGCGGCAAATGCAGCAAAAGAAGTGATCAACACTAAAAACTTCTCACTGTTTGCACCTGCTATCCTGGGCGACAGTGCACAGAAGTACATGTTTATCCTGGAAGATACGAAATGTAACCCTGCCGGATTACAGAAAAGCGCCAATACGGAGTATATTTTCTCCCGCCGTCATGACGAAGCGTTGGCTCCTATCGGTTCAAATATCACGAAAGAGTGTTTGGCAAATGCCCAAATGATTTCTCACAAATTTGCTGCAATGTATCTCTGCCAGGATGGACTCCCCATTGAAAAATCGGAAGTATATAAAGGAGACTTGAAGATTTTGGACGAATACCTGAACAGAGATAACCGTATGGTTTATACCCTCTGCAAACCTTATGAATATTTTTGGAGTAACCTGAACTCACGCGTTAACTGGACAGGTGATGCCGTTGACCGCGCTTCAGCTTCCATCAAAGGATTGGTGCCTACCAGCGGAAGCGGTTATAACAATCAGAAATGGGCTTGCGAACGTTATGTGAATGACACCTACGAAAGCTACGACTACCCCATCATCCGCTATGCAGAAGTTCTGCTGAACTATGCCGAAGCAGTATTTGAACGGGATGAAAAGATTTCTGACGAAGACCTGAACCTCTCTCTCAACTTGGTTCGTTGCCGCATCAACACCAAAATGCCCAAGCTGACCAATGCATTTGCTACAACTCACGATCTGGATATGAGAACTGAAATTCGCCGTGAGCGTACCATTGAATTGTTCAACGAAGGTTTCCGTATAGACGACCTGAAGCGTTGGAAGACAGCTGAAACGGAAATGCCGCAGGACTTCCTGGGTATCAGATGGACAGGTACAGAGTTCCAGAACAAATGGCCGGGCGTTACCAATGAAAGAAACAGCGACGGTTTCATCATCCTGGAGTCAGGACGTAAATGGGAAGATAAGCACTATCTTTACCCATTACCTACCGACCAGTTGCAGTTGAACCCAAACCTGAAACAGAACCCGGGTTGGGGAGAATAAATCAATGTTTTTCATTCATAAAAAGAAGATAACAACATGAAGAATAGAAATTCTATATATCAAGGCTTGAGCCGGGCATCCATCGGGATGCTGGCGGCCTGCATGGCTCTGACTGCATGTGATAAGGATCAAGAATTTACTCCTGCCATGCCCGAAGCCAAACTGATCAACGGCATCACATTCAAGGTAAGTGAGAACCTGCCGCTTGCCATTGGCATGGACTCTACTATTGTTTTTGCGATTGATGCTCCCGAAGAACTAGAAGATCGTTCCATTATCTGGAAGTCAACCGACGAAACTGTTGCCAAAGTTTCGCAGCAAGGCACTATTACCGGTATAGCCGAAGGTACAGCCATCATTAGTGTGACTCCCGCCATAGGTTTCGGTCCATCAGCTTCGGTAACGGTCAATGTAATACCCGAAATCATCAAGGCTACCGATATGACGTTGGTCAATCCGAAAGAGGGAGAAGACATTTATGAAACAGACCGGATTCAGTTGGAAGCATCCATCCTTCCGGCCAATCACACCTATTCTTATTTGACATGGGCAAGCAGTAACCCAAGCATCGCTACAGTATCAGAAAATGGCTTAGTAAACTGCCTGACACCGGGCAAGGCAATCATTACAGCTTACACACACGACCGTAGTGGTGTATCTGCCTCTTATGAGCTGAATATCAAAGAGTACATTCCGGTAGAAAGTGTCTCTATCTTTGCTTTGACAGAACCGCTTTGTATCTCTCGCGGCCCGGTTCAGCTGGATGTTGCTTACACACCCGCCAACGCTACCACAGGTTCAGTAGACTGGACTTCAAGTGACGAAAACATTGCTACGGTAGATTTGGGTGTTGTAACACCGAAGGGTTTCGGAACTGCTACTATTACGGCAACTTGTAAGGCAACAGGTCAGACGGCTTCCGTATCTGTAACCGTAGAAAGCGGTTGGGTGATTTGGGATGGTCAGAATAATTTCGATGGCTGGAAAATCGGACAGGCTTATTCGAGCTATGTGATAGAAGACGGCAAAATGGTGGTTACAGCCGGTGCCCAAAACGCTACCATGAGGCGTGCGGACTTGAGTTTCAGGAATGTCCCCATCAACCTTGATTTCTCCAACTATCCGGTACTTGCCATGCGTTCCACATTGCCAGTTGGCGGAAAAGGAATCGGACAAGGTGGTGCATATACACTGGACATGGTAACTAAGTCCGGAAATGCCGGTAGAGCCCATGTCGGAGAACTTCTGAGTGATGGTACGAATCTGATATATTATGATGTACCGTCTATCAATGCAGCATTAGGCAATGGTGTGGTAGAAGCCAATACCTTCCAAATCAAGGTTGCGGACATTTATAATGAGAACCTGCCTACCGGCCAATATACGGTTTACTGGATTCGCACATTCAAGAGCATAGCCGAAGCGAAAGCCTTTGCAGAAGCGGAGATAGCAACCGGAAACTAAAATACAACTCTAAAGAATACTCACAATGAAAAAGAATTTGATATTCGCATTAGGTCTCTCACTGGTAACAGGCTTCACAGCCTGTTCCAGTGAAATCGAGGACGGAACAACAGACATCGACAGTTGGGAGATGCCTTATGAAGAAGTAGTTGCCAAATACACCTACACTCACCCTTGCGCCATGTTCAACGAGGCCGACTTTACACGTGTGAAGACGATGCTTGATAACGGAAGTGCACCGCAGGCAGTAAAGGATGAATTCGATCTGCTGAAGAGCAGCCAATTTACAAATGTTACCTATACTCCTACGCCTACCGAAAAGATAGTACGTGGTGATGCTACAGGAACGGGAACAAATGAGAACTACAGCAATGCAATGCGCGATGCCGCCGCTGCCTACCAACTATCATTGTTGTGGAAGCTGACAGGCGACACGAAATATGCCGATGCTTCCATCAAAATTATGAATGCTTGGGTAAAGGTGTGCAAGGAAGTAACCTCAAACGATTCCAATCACATGCTTGCCGCAGGTGCACAAGGTTATACTTTCGCGAATGCAGGTGAAATCATGCAAACTTATGCAGGTTGGGCAGCCAACGATCTGACCGCCTTCAAGAAATGGATGAAAGATGTTTTTGCTCCCAAAAACCTGGACTTCATGAAACGTCATCAAGGTACTTGCAGCGATCACTACTGGTCTAACTGGGATTTAGTGAATATGTGTTCGTACCTTGCCATCGGTATCCTGAATGAAGACGACGAAATGGTAAATTATATAGTGAACTACTTCTACAATGGAGCAGGTAACGGCTACATCGGCAAACTCATTCAAGGCACTTTCACCGATCCGCTGGGAAGTGGAGAAGAAATAGCCCAAAACCAGGAGAGCGGTCGTGACCAGGGACACGCCATGATGTCGGTAGCTGTAACAGCTAATCTGTGTCAAATGGCCTACACCCTCTTCCAGTGCAATCCAACAGTGACTCAACTCGACTTCTTTGCCGCAAAAAACAATGCAATAATGAAAATGGGTGAGTATACAGCTCTCTTCAATCTGCGCAATGGTTCAGACCAGCTGAACGCCGCCGGTTCCTGGTTGGCAACTAAAGAACAGATGCCGTTCAACCGCTATGAATATTGCATTGATTGCAGTTGCGCCGATAAGAATCACGGTACCATACATACAGCCGTAGCTGATGACAATGGTCGTGGCAACCTTCGTCCGGGATGGGAAATTCTCTTTAATCACTACGCCAAAGTGAAGAAGTTGGGCAGTGGCTACAAGTACGCCAAGATGGCTGCCGACAAGATGCGCCCCGAAGGTGGCGTGGACGGTGGAAGCCGTTACGGCACAAATAGTGGTGCGTTCGACCAATTGGGTTGGGGAACGCTGATGCTGTATCGTGAATAGGATTTTATAGAATCTAACAAAACAAAGTATCTCTTAAAAATAATTTTAGTAATCCGGATTAAGCGCAAATTCTTGAAATTACGCTTAATCCGGATTTTGATTATACTTTCAACCATATACACAAAAGTTTTTTCTCTGGCAAACGGATTGTACATAGTGATTTTTTTCTAAATTTGCATGTCATAAAGAAAAGATGTCTATGACCTTAGAAAAACACATATTATCCTTTGTACTCCTTGTTGTCGAAGGGATGCTGACCTTTGTATTAGGAAATGACTACACTATATACAGTATAGGAAATGAAGGGTCTCAATCTAAGTTCGAAGACACCCGAGTCAACTGTATTTATAGAGATACTGACGGCTTTATCTGGATTGGTACAGGAGCCACTGTCGAACGAATAAATGGAAAAAACACTTTACCTTATCATTTTGCTGAAGAATATCAGGGAAGTGCTCCCTCCCCTTTTCTGGTCAATACAATAATAGAAAATTACAAACATGATTTTTGGGTAGGAACTATCCAAGGCCTTTGGCATATGAATCATAGTAACCGTACATTGGAGCGGATGTTTACTCAGGAAATAAACTTTTCTGTTCAAGTCCTAAAAAAAAATGAGGAAAACCAACTCTATATAGGTACGGTGAATGGTCTTTACATCTATGACAAGAATCAACTCCGGCACATTATTATAGATGAAAAAAATATCCTTTCTCCCAATAACCGTATTCTGGATATCGCAATATGCAATTCCCAATCCATTTGGCTACTGACTGCCAATGGTCTTGTTCTCTGCGATACCAAATCCGGAGCACTCAAACAATATTCATGCCCTTTGGCTGCATGTGGACAATTAAAATGCCTTGTTAAAATAGAAGATATATTGTATCTTGGTACTGAGAAAGGAGGCATTATCACCTTCGATTTACTTCACCGAAATTTTGCTCCCTATTGGAATACAGTAAAAGCACCGATTTCAAGCCTTACCTATGAAAAGGAAGTTTTGGGTATTGCCACTGCCGGTCAAGGCTTATATTTGCTGTCTTTACCTGAAAAAAGAGTTCTATATTCTGCAACCTATGGAACAGAAACCGGACAAGACCTTCTATCCAATGTTATATCTTCCATTCTTTTTTTTCAGGGAGACGTATGGTGTGGGACAAATTACTATCAAGGCCTGAATATATTAAGAAAAAGAAACGAAGCTTTCAAGCGTTATGACAAAGGGCTTTTCAAATCAAAAGACATTTCCGTGCGAAGTTGTTTTCACACAAAGGACTATATTTTTATAGGTACACGTGAAGGATTCTATTATATACATGTACAAACTGGAAAAATCAATTATATAAATACACGGAATGACAAAAGTGAAAGACTACATTCCAACTTGATATTCTCTTTTCATGAATATGGAGAAGAAATATTTATCGGAACTTGCGGTGGAGGCATCTCTTCTTTTAATCCCCGCACTGGTATATTTAATGAAAACCCTTTGACACGTACATGTACTTCTAATGATATTTTTATGTTTTTGGAGGACGCTAATAATAAGCTATGGCTTGCTACTTCTGACGGTTTATATTCTTATGATAAGCAAACTGAAAGTATCACAGAATACAATGCGTCCAATAGTAATATGCCCGGCAACATTGTATATGGCGCTTATATTGACTCATCCGGACGCTTCTGGGTTGGAACAGACAAAGGATTAGCCATCTTTGATAGTCAAACAGGTAAATGCAATCAAGATATGCTACCTGAAATATATCATAAAGAAGCCATACGATATATTTTTGAAGGTAGAGATGGAACACTTATATTTGCCCAACTGAATAATAAATTATTAGTAACAGATAAATCACTAACTCATTTCTATTACCCCTTACCTACTAATTGCCATAGCATAACCCAAGACGATCAAGGATATTACTGGTTAGGTAAATGGGATGGTTTATTAAGGGTAAACGAAAAAATGGATCGTTATACATTCTTCCCTGCCATCAATGCGCTTGCCGCAAATGCAGGCCCGCCTATCAGTAAAGATGAATACGGCAAGTTATGGGTATGCGGAATGAAAGGTCTTTTTATTGTTACTCCTCAAAACGAATTTGTCCCATCCTCAGTACGAATAACAGAAATGCAGGTTAATGGAAAATTATACGCTGATAATTATGTATTAAATCCAGATTCCACTTTCAATCTAAACTCTAACGAGAATAACATCACTTTCATATTCAATTCTTTAGGATACGAAAACCCTGAACAGATTAAGTATGAATATATGCTTGAAGGAAGAGACTCAATATGGACTGAACTAGTAAATGAAGATAAGGTTTCATATTTCAACTTACCTGCCGGCAATTACAGATTCCATGTTCGTAAATTTCTGAACATGGAATCTGTTGATCAAATAGCATTCAACATCAAACATAATCATTCATGGTTAGTTTATTCCTCTATTGCAGGAATATTAGTTATCATCTTATTATTGTTCACTTACAAAAAGAAAACAAAAACTCCAATACACGTAGAGAAACCGGAAGATCTACCTGATATCATTCAAAAGGAAATCAAAATTGATATGCAACCAACTGAAAGTTATGTAAAAATGAGTAAGGAAGAGGCTAAAGAAGTCATTGATACACTAAAGAAATATATGCAAGAGCAGAAGCCTTATCTGAATGTCGACTTAAAACAGTCAGAAGTAGCTGTTGTAATCGGTTATCCGACCTATCTCCTCTCTGCCATCTTCACCCATTATCTTAAGATGGGGTATTATGACTTTGTCAACAGTTACCGCGTAGAACAATTCAAACAATCCATCAATGAAGGACAGCACAAAAAATATACTTTGGTAACCTTGGCTGAAAAATGCGGTTTTAAATCCAAAGCTTCATTTTTCCGAGCTTTCAAGAAGTTTACAGGTACCACTCCTAACGAATATATCCAGCAATTCGATAAATAATAATTTAGCATTCATATTCCGGGCGGTATCACTCATTTGTGATACCGTCATATACCACTGAATTTCAGCACTTTTATGTTTTAATAGTATCTTTCATAAGTTTGATACACCTTCCACCTTTTTTTTGTTTTCCATTCGTTTATTGTTATCTATTTTTGCGTTGTACTTCTCAACTAAAGAGAATTTTAAGATACAAGCTATTAACCAAAAAATCGAAAGCATGGAAGACATAAAGGTAATATTGTCCTGCCTAATTACTGATTCTTACCAGAAATATTATCAATCGGTATGTTCTTATATTTATTATAAGATTGGTAACCAAGAAACAGCTAAAGACCTGTCGCAAGACGTATTTCTACGTCTTATCGATTACAAACAAATGCTCCGTGAAGACACTGTTAAATATTTCATTCATACCATTGCCCGCAACCTGGTGACCGATTATCTACGTCGTCATTATAAAAAACAAGAAGTCACCTCTTATATATACGACCATGCGATCACTTATACGAATGAAATAGAAAGTCAAGTCATAGCCAAAGAATTATCTGTTTTAGAAAAGTATAAATTAGATACCCTTTCCGAACAACGTAGAAAAGTATATGCTATGAATCGTTTCGAAGATAAATCCATTTCCGAAATCTCTACTGAGCTAAAAATATCTCCTCGCACAGTTGAGAATCACTTATTCAAAAGCCGTAGAGAAATACGCAACTTCATCAACCTGCTATATGCAATATAAAACAAACTTAGTGTTAATTTTAAATTTATTAATTCATGAAAAACAAAAAAGTACTATTCCCGTTAGGAACTCTCTTTTTGGGAATCTTCGTTCTTATCTTCAGCTGTAAAGACGAAACTTATGTTTATCAACAGAATCAAGGTAAAGGTACTCCCTACAACCCTGATTTACCTGTAAAAATTACCGGTTTTATTCCTGAAGAGGGTAAGATACGAGAAAAAGTCGTTATTTCAGGAGAAAATTTCGGCAACGACCCGTCTAAAGTAAAAGTTTTTTTTGACGATGGCTATTCGGATAAAGAAGCACAAGTTATCAATGTAGATGGAACCTCTATTTATTGCCTTGCACCCAGACAAAGTGATGGTAGAAGCCGGATTAAAGTTCGTATAGCTGAAAATCAAACGATTACCGCATCTCAGAATTTTCACTATATAGCTGCCGCCAGCGTTTCATGGGTGGCCGGAGTAGGAACTCGGGATGGCGTTGGTGCTAAATATGCAGATGGCACCTTATCAGAAGCCCATTTCTGGAAACCTCAAGGTATTGTAGCACTCGGTAATAACCAGATGATGACTTTTGGTTTCCATGAAGCTAAAGCCAATTACGTTCGGCTTATCTCTGTGAACGATGATAAAGTCATCACTGTACAAAGTGGAGTTTATCTGGGTAAACCGGCTATAAATGAAGCAAAAACCAAAGTCTACGCCACTACGCTCAACCCTCCTCATACTGTTTATGAATATAAAAAAGAAACGGGTTGGACACCATATACCATTGGAGAAATTGTGGTTCCGAAGTATACCACCTGTTGTGACCGTATCCGTTCGCTTGTCATGATGGACGAGACTCATGATCCTAATCAGGAATGGTTATATTTCTGTCATAAAGACCAAACTTTCGGACGTTTTAACGTCAATACGGAAGAGACTCAGATTTTGGCAGATCAAACTTTGGATATGCCGACAAATACTTTTGCCGGATATATGGCCTACGACAAATTCAAGGACTGCTTCTATGTTTCATTATATAATTTCTACAGTATCTATAAAATAACGAAAACCGGCGCCGACTGGAGCGACGGCGTTAAGGCCGAACTTTATGCAGGTAGTCCTTCCGAAAGCGCAGTTAAAGACGGAGAACTTCAGGATGCCCGTTTCAAACAGCCTATGGGGATGTGTATGGATGATGAAGGTAACCTCTACATTTGCGACTGCGACAGAGCAGATGTTATTCGAAAAATTTCCGGAATCGACGGCTATGTATCAACCATCGCCGGAACATTGGATAAAGAGAGTCCACAAGCAAATGGCGAACCGGCCGAATCAGTCTTCCTTGACCCGCAAGACATTTCTTATGATGGAGAAGGTAACTTCTACATTACCGAATGGTGGGAAGCCACAATCAGAAAATATTCAATTGAATAACCTTTAACATCGCGTAAATATGAAATATATATATTTGTTATTGCTTACATTCTGTCTATCAGTCCCTACTTTTGCACAAAACAATACTGTTAAAGTGGCGGGAGTAGTAATGGATGAGAACGGAGAAACATTAATCGGAGTAAATATTATGGTAAAAGGCACTAATATTGCCGCCATAACCGATTTAGACGGAAGATTCAGAATAAACAACATTCCCAAAGGAGCTACTGTAGCATTTTCCTATATGGGTTATAAGACTCTTGAAATCAGATATACATCTGATAAAGAGAGAGAAACAATCGGTATGAGACCCGATATCAGTGAATTGGAAGAAGTTGTAATAACAGGGCGTGGTTCTCAGCGTAAAGTATCCGTTGTTGGAGCTATTACTAATGTAGAAACACGTGAATTGCAAGTACCGGCCACATCTGTCAGTAATATGCTTGGTGCACGCGTACCGGGTATCATTGCAGTGACGCGTAGTGGTGAACCTGGCAATGACTTCTCCGAATTCTGGATACGTGGTATCAGTACTTTCGGAGCCAACCAAGGAGCCCTAATTCTTATTGATGGTATCGAAGGAGACTTGAATGACCTTGACCCATCTGATATTGAAAGTTTCTCTGTACTAAAAGACGCTTCAGCAACAGCAGTATATGGAACACGTGGCGCTAACGGTGTCGTTGTAGTTACAACCAAACGAGGTAAGGCTGGTAAGTTGCAAATCAACTACAAGGCAAACATGACCTACTCTTACTCTCCACGTATGCCGGAATATACAGACGCCTATCAATACGCCGCACTAGCCAATGAGGCACGAATGGTCAGGGGCAACAGTGCGCTATATACTCCTACTGAATTAGAACTGTATAGAACTGGGCTAGATCCGGACTTATATCCTAACGTCAACTGGCGGGATGTGATTCTAAAAGATCATGTATGGAACACGCAACACCACTTCAGCCTGTCAGGTGGTGGAGAAAACGCACGCTATTATGTAAGTTTGGGAGCACTTACCAATGAAGCCCTTTTTAAGCAAGATAAAGAATCCCCATATAGCGCTAATGTAGATTATAACAAATACAATTTCCGGGCTAATGTAGATGCTAATATAACTCGCACAACTCTACTCTCCCTTAATTTAGAGACTGTATTTGTAAAGCAGAACGCACCGGGATTCGGAGATGATAATAAAGCACTATGGACAGCGCAGGCCAACTTACCTGCAACCATGGTTCCGGTTCGCTACTCAAACGGTCAGTTGCCTTCTTATGGTGTTAATAGTGACCAAATGTCCCCTTATGTACAACTGAACTATACCGGATATAAAGCTATTGAACGATATAGTGCCAAGTCGAATATAACCTTGAAACAGGATTTAGGAATGTTTGTTAAAGGGTTATCCGTACAAGGTTTATTCTCGTTGATGACCAACGGAAGTCATACTATTAAAAATTCCATCACTCCCGACCTATATTTTGCTGATCCTAAAATGGGACGCTATACCGATGGAAGCCTGCGAACCCAAAAGAAAGTGGAAAAGGTAGACTTGAAGTCCGAACAGTTGACTTCATCAGACCGACAGTACTATTTTGAGTTACAAGCCAACTATGAACGTATTTTTAATAAAGACCACCGCGTTACGGGACTATTGCACTATTATTGCCAGGAAACCAAAAATAGCACATGGGGTGATGACTTATATTCTGTAGTCCCCAAGCGTTACCAAGCTTTCTCCGGCAGAGCCACATATTCATATAAAGACACCTATATGATCGAAGGTAATGTAGGATATACCGGTTCGGAGAACTTCAAAAAGGGAGAACGTTATGGCTTATTCCCGTCTATCGCGCTCGGCTGGATTCCTTCCCAATACAAGTTCTTCCAAAAAGCGCTACCTTTCTTCAACTACCTGAAGTTTCGCGGATCATATGGAAAAGTAGGTAACGACCGCCTAAAAGATGTACGCTTCCCCTACCTTACCATTGTAGGAGGTACAGGCGCTGGCACTTGGGGCGGAACAGCCATCGGTGAGACACAAATCGGTGCAACAAATATGGCATGGGAAACAACTACCAAACTTGATCTCGGCATTGATGGTAAGTTATTTGATAACAAGTTAGAGTTTACCGTAGACTTTTTCCGCAACAAGACCACTGGTGTCTTTCAAAAGCGTGAAAGTGTTCCTTTAGAATCCGGTCTGAACTCCACACTTCCTTACGCCAACATCGGCTCCATGACTTCCTGGGGATTTGACGGAAATGCTTCTTTCACCCAGACTATAGCCAAAGATCTTTCCTTCACCCTGCGTGGTAATTTTACATTGGCAAGAAACAAAGTGAATTACTGGGAACAATCCGGTATAAATTATCCGTACCAGTCATATAGTGGCGTTCCTTATAATGTACTACGCGGGTTGATATCCGAAGGACTGTTCAGGGATGAAGCTGATATTAAAAGCAGCCCTAAACAAACTTTCATGGAAAATGTAATGCCGGGAGACATCAAATATAAAGATGTAAACGGTGACGGAGTTATCAACGATGACGATATTGTTCCCCTCTCATTCTCCAATATTCCGCAAATTCAATATGGTCTTGCCTTCGAAGTGAATTACAAAGGTTTCCGCCTCAATGCACTGTTTGAAGGCGTGAAAGACGTACAATATTTTATGGGAGGAAGCGGTTACTATCCGTTTGCCGGAGAAACAACGGGTAATGTACTCTCTATCGTAACCGATCAATCCAACCGCTGGACTCCCGCCTGGTACTCAGGCGACCCTTCCACGGAGAATCCTAATGCACGCTTTCCCAGACTGACATATGGAGAGAACAAGAACAATAACCGGGCTTCCACACATTGGCTCGCTGATGGTAGCTATGTCCGATTGAAGAACGTAGAACTTTCTTATAGCTTTCCTGACAGATGGATGCGTAAGACCAAAATAATCAAATCTTTAACCGTCAGCCTAATAGGTGAGAACCTGCACGTATGGGATAAAGTAAAACTTTGGGATCCCGCACAAGCATCGGACAATGGAGCAGTTTATCCGTTGCAACGTAAATATACCATGCAATTATTTGTAACATTCTAAAAAGTGACAATAATGAAAACATATATAAAAAATATACATATCATAATAGGCATGCTATGCATTTGCTTGCTTAGTATTACACAGTTCTCATGTAGCAATTATCTGGATGTAGACGATTACTTTAAACAGACCACCCAATTGGATTCTATATTCAAGAGAAAAGTACTGACGGAACAATACATCAATGGAGCAGCAAGTTATCTGCCCAATGAAGGAAACCTATGGACATTAGCCCCAACCCCTTTTCAAGGAGCATCGGATGAAAATTTTACGTCTTTCAACGATGACCGTCATGCTGCCATCAAATTCTTGTTGGATGAAATGACACCTTTTTATGAAACAAAATACTTTAATTATCCCAATTACTACACAGGAATAAGAAAAGCAAGTATCGTTTTGAAACGTATCAACGAAGTACAGGACATCTCTGACTTAGACCGTAGAGACTTTATCGGAAGATGTTATTTTCTGAAAGGCTATTATTATTTCCAGTTATTGTTGCAATATGGTCCTGTTCCCATTGTCCCCGACGAAGCATTTGCCGTTGACGCAAGTGTAGAGGAAATGTCCATAGAGCGTGCCACATACGATGAATGCGTGGACTACATCTGCCAGAATCTGGAAAAGGCAGTAGAGTATTTATATAGTTCAAGGCCGACCGACCAAATCACTATTCCAACACAGGGAGCAGCTTTAGCTACTTTATCACGCGTCAGATTGTATGCGGCAAGTCCTTGGTTCAATGGTGGTAGCGGTGGATTATACGCAGACTGGATACGTAAGAGCGACGGAGTTCACTTCATCAGTCAAAACAAAGATAACGAAAAATGGGGAAAAGCGGCGGTAGCAGCCAAACGTGTTATGAATACCGAACTATACCATCTCTATACAGCAAAAAGAAAATCTGATACCGGCCAGTTGCCTGAGGCTGTAACCCAAGCTTATGCAGCCCGTCCTATTTCGCAATTCAACCCTACAGATATTGATCCTTATCGTTCTTATGCTGAAATATTCAATGGAGATGTACCTGTTGAGATGAATGAGGAAGTTATCTATTCATGCCGGCCAACTCAGACAGGTAAAGATACGCCTGCCGGAATCGCCCTACCGGGAGTTATGGGAGGTATGAACGGATTAAATCTTACACAAGATGTAGCCGATGCTTTCTATATGGCTGACGGCAGCAATTACTCTCTTCCTGCAAATCACTGGGAACCTATTGGAACTGATAAAAAATTCTCAGGATACACCTTGAAAGCCAATGCAGCAAAAATGTATGACAACCGGGAAATGCGTTTTTATGTCTCTATGGGATTTAATCATTGCTTATGGCCCGGCACATCTTACTCCGGCAATGATAATTCATTGAAAAATGTAGAAGTGCAATACTATGCCGATGGCAATGCAGGTCCTCCGGCTAATTTTGCCGTAGACTATAACCATACCGGATATACCTGCAAGAAATACGTTCATCCAGAAGACAACCTGAAAGGTTCTCTAAAACCCAAGTCTTTCCCGATATACCGTTATGCTGAAATATTACTGAACTACGCGGAAGCCATGAATGAGCTGGAAGGCACATATACCGAAGGCGATATAACAGTGACCGGACGGGATGAAGACGAGATTCTGGATGCTTTCAATCAAATCCGTTATCGTGCAGGACTACCAGGTTTGACTGCATTACCTTCACGCGAGGAAATGCGCGAGCTGATCAAGCACGAACGTCGCGTCGAATTTGTATGCGAAGGACATCGTTATCATGACCTTCGCCGTTGGGGAGATGCCGAACATGCTTATAATAAACCAGTATTGGGTATGAATATCAAAGCCAGAAAAAGTGAGCGTGAAGCATTCCACACCATCACTACTTTGAATGATGATAAATCCCGCCGGTACTTCGACTATAAGAATAATTTCTGTCCAATACCGAAGTCTGCAATGAATAAAAACAGTAAATTAGTTCAGAATCCCGGATGGTAAACCTTATAAATACAATAGATTATGAAAAAGAATAGAAATAACTTTATACTTTCACTGCTGTCAACAGTGCTGTTTGCAGCTTGTGAAGTTGTCGATCCGATGGATTCCGAACAATATCAGAAAGACATCTATATGATTGGCGCCGATACCAAAGTGTCCTCTTTTGAAATCCCCTATGGAGATGAGCAAGAAGCATTTGTCTCTCTGTCAGCCAGCGGAAGCCAGAAAGTGGACAGAGATGTAGTTATTACGCTGAAACGCAATGATGAAATTGTAGACTGGTACAATGCCAAATACATGCTTGATGCTCCGGTAAAGTATCAACAGTTACCTTTGGCTCTCATTAATCTTCCTTCATGGACCGCAACCCTCAAAGCAGGAGAATTATACACACGTTTCCCGTTCAGTCTAAATACAAATGAATTACACTGCGACTCACTGTATTCCATCGGTTTTGCCATAGAATCAACATCAGATTATCAGATTTCTGAAAATGGTTCGGAGTTAATTTTTACTCTGAAACTGACCAATCCCTATTCAGGTAATTACCATCTGGATGCAGCCAGAACCACACTTAAAGAAGAAACACTTCCCGATGGTACTACAGAATGGGTGGAACAAGGTATGCCTATTCCTGTAAGCATCCAGCGCACACTGACTGCCGCATCACAAAACACGGTGCGTTTCTTCCACGATAAAACGAAAGAAACTTTGGCTGAATATAGTAATTCATGGAATCCTGGAAAAGATTACTTTACAGCAGTCAAGAACTTATGTGTCAACTTCGTTCAGGTAAGCGAAAACAAGTTTACTGTGAGAGCTTGGGAAGATATGCCAATCGTGAACGGAGAAGCCGAATACAACAATGGCACATTCACTTTCTGGTATGACTATATGGACGGTGAAGGGCGTTATCGAATGCAAGGTACATTCAGAAAGGCTTTTGCCGGATAATGATTGTATAGAAAAAAGATGATCATCTTCTACAAATGATAATCTTAATATTAACAAAACTGCTGGGACTATGCGCCCAGCAGTTTAACATTATATCAATACACATGAAACGAGCTTTAAAACTTTTCACTTATACCACATTAGCTTTTTGCCTAAGTAGTTGCACATTAACCAAAGGAAAACAAAAGCCGACATTTGCCGGATATTTATTTGCCTATTTTGAAGGGTCAGGAGAGCGCCTGAAACAAGAGCAACTACGCTTTGGGATAAGTAGCGATGCTATAAACTGGTACGCACTCAACAACAATGAACCAATTATTGCTTCCGATACCATATCACAAACCGGTGGAATCAGAGACCCCTATATTATGCGCGGAGAACATGAAGAAGCATTTTATATGGTAGCCACAGATATGTTTACCTTTAAAAACGGTTGGGGACACAACCCGGGAATTATAATGATGAAATCAGATAATCTGATTGATTGGGAACATTCAGTGATTGATTTGGCAAAAGCGTATCCCAACAATTTTCAAAACATACAATGGGTCTGGGCACCTCAAGTCGTATACGATCCGGATGAAAAGAAATATCTGGTATATTTCACCATACGCTTTAAAGGTGAAGAGAATTTAGATTTCTATTGCGCATATGCTAATAAAAAATTTACCGCTTTCATTAATGAACCAACTTTGATGTTTCGTGCCCGATATGGTGCAATTGATGGAGATATCGTATACAAAGACGGAACTTACCACCTTTTTTATAAAGGAAATACGAAAGATGAGAACGGGAAAGAATACAAGAATGGTATCCAACAAGCAACAAGCAAATCTCTAAAAGGGCCCTGGATTGAAGATTTCAAATATCTGGATGTTTATGCCGAAACACCTACGGTGGTAGAAGGTTCAAGTATTTTTAAACTGAATAATTCCGACACTTATATACTCATGTACGACCTGTATAAAAACCTACGTTACGAGTTTCAGCGTAGTAAAGACCTTTATAACTTCACCAATACTCCTGAGGTTTTCAATAAAAACTTCAATCCAAGGCATGGTAGTGTAATCAGCATCACCGAAGAGGAAGCTATCCGATTAAATAATAAATGGAAAGGAGTACCTAAAGAATTATTAAAATAATGCTATAACATTCCTTTTGCATTAAGTGTATTTCTTTCATTATTCGTATCTTCCGTTAATAAATAACGTAATACTATATAAATGAACCTAAAACGATTTGTATTTATCGCAAGTATCCTGTTGGGTTATATCCAGTGTATCTACTCACAAGCCCAATTAACAACTTACCCGGCACCGAAAGATGCCGAACTGATGAATGATTTCTCTGTCAAAGTGAGACAAAACGGAAAAGACTGGAAGTCTGTGGACACATACCTTGTCCAAGTAGACGAAGTGCAAGGAAACAACCATAATGTAGAAAATGCCTCCATGAGCTATTTCGACTTCTCAGGCGAAGTAGAAGTATCGGTAACGTTCAATCACGGAACAATCCAAACGGGTCGTATCCGCCCACTATCTTACGGAATAGCCCCTTCGATAGACGGTAATACAATGACCTTCAAACTGGACCGTCCGCGTAACTTGTCGGTAGAAGTAAACGGAGATATTTTCCATAATCTTCATCTTTTTGCCAATCCGATAGATGAGAAGAAACCCAAAAAACTGAAGGATAAGAATCTGATTTACTTCGGTCCGGGCATACACACATTTCCCGGGGACACACTGAATGTTCCGTCCGGAAAGACGGTTTATATAGCGGGAGGAGCTCTTGTAAAAGGATGCATCCAGGTGGTAAATGCTCAGAATGTGAAGATTCTGGGAAGAGGTATCGTTATTCCCGAACGCTGGGCAGGGCTACGTATCGTCAATTCCAAAAATGTATTAGTAGAAGGAGTTATCACTACCCAATGCCCCACAGGAGGATCGGACAGCATAACGATACGCAACGTAAAATCCATCAGCTCTTACGGTTGGGGCGACGGCATGAATGTATTTGCCAGCAACAATGTATTGTTCGACGGCGTATTTTGCCGTAACTCCGACGATTGCACCACTGTCTACGGAACTCGTCTGGGATTTACCGGCGGTTGCAAAAATATCACCATGCAAAACTCTACCCTTTGGGCGGATGTAGCGCACCCCATCTTTATCGGTATTCATGGAGACGTTGAAAACCCTGAGATTCTGGAAAACCTGAATTATATCAATATCGACATTCTGGACCATAAAGAGAAGCAATTGGATTATCAAGGCTGCCTCGCCATCAATGCAGGCGATAATAATCTGATCCGCAATGTGCGCTTTGAGAATATCCGGATAGAAGATTTCAGACAGGGACAATTAGTTAATCTGCGTATCTTCTACAATGAGAAATATTGCAAAGCACCGGGCAGAGGTATTGAGAATGTATTGTTCAAGGATATCTCCTACACGGGAGAGAATGCAGAAGTTTCCATGATTATCGGTTATGACAAAAAACGGAAAGTGAAAAACATTCGTTTTGAAAACTTACAAATAAACGGTGAAGTGATTTATGATGACATGCCCGATAAACCCAAATGGTATAAGACCGGAGATATGGCACGCATCTTTGTAGGCGAACATACAGAAGAGGTTACATTCAGTAAATAACCGTTTGAAAAAAAACAATAAGCTTATCGATACTGTCATCCTAAGCGTAGTCGAAGGATCTCCTCTCCGTGCATTCAGGTGAGTAGATCCTTCACTACGTTTGACATATCTTCCTTATAGAAGATTATTTCCCTCTTCTCTGTCCTCTCTGAGGCCTCATGCTCTGATACTTTTTATACTGTTCGTCCGTCAGAATCTTTTTGAGTTTCGCATCTGCCTCATTACGTTTTTTCTCCATTTCCTCGCGTGAAGGTCTTTCGCCCGAAGCACCTCTGTTTGGTCTCATTTCCTCCATTACCGCCTTAAATTCTTTAGCCTGAGCTTCATTCAGTCCCAGATCTGTCACCATCTGTTCGATACGCTTTGACATGTCAGGACGTCCACCTCTGTTATCCTGAGCCATACATACTGCCGAGCCCATAAACAGAACAACGGCCAAACCTAAAATTTGCTTCTTCATAATTCTAATGCATTTAAAAGTGAGTTATATTTTCATTGAATTCACCAAATATGCATCTATGACTCTTTTTACATGAAACAGTTTAATCCCGTCAGCAAGAAAATCGACCAAGAGGAAGTTTTTATAGATGAAACGGAAACTATTCTCTCACCAAGCCAAAGGGATGAGAACTAATTTCTTATATAAAACTCCCTTCTTATACACAAAAACAATTATTTTTGCAGATATAACTTTTTCTACTATGACACGAAAGCTTTTCCTCCTCCACCTCCTGTGCTTCTGTTGCCTCCTTTCAGCCCAAGCAACCGGACAGATATCCGATCTCATCATTATCGGAAAAGACACTTTTATGTTGCAAACGTGCCCGATAGAGCACGATTCAATCTTAAGCAAACAGGTGAGTGAACGTCTCTCCCAAGAGGACTTTTGTACAGCCTGCTGGAGAGGATACCAAGCCACATGGCAAATAGAAGATGATAAACTGATTCTGAAAAAAATAGAAGACAGCAAAAGCCTTTTCGCCTATCCCGATACAGTGCCGGAAGTTACCGTTGATTTAAATGGCATCTTCGATCAGTATCAGGACAAACGAGGCCGGATAGTAGCCTCTTGGTTCAGTGGAGCGATAGTATAGAAGTTCACATAATTCGTCCGGACAGTATCATGGAAGAACGTAAAAATCTCTATATAGAACACATCTGTGAAATTTTGAAAAAAGTTCCGCAATGGGAAGTACTCACCGTACGCAATAAAATCTGGAAAACCGAACGGTGGACAATAAGTGTGTCACCCCCCAAAAAACGAACAAGAGGAATTTCTACACAATGAAAGTTTTTCGATAGTTGTCAGCACTCCAGCACTAAGACAGCTAATATACAATAAAACAAACAGTTGCCTTGTGCTGGCAACCGTTGCAACCAGTGCTGACAAACTGTTTATCAGCACTGGTTTTTTCGATATATTTACGGATTTTCCGATTTAACCTCCTGTGGTTTAGCACGTACATACACTTTATGCGAACCACGCCCGATTGTGCTCAAATATCCCTTTTCCACAAGCAAATTGAGGTCATCCAGTGCTTTATTCTTCAAAAGTCCCGTGATACAGCTGTAATCTTTGCGTGTAATGAAGGGATGCGTCTCCAAAAACACCAGTAAACGGCGGTAACGCTCGGCACCGCCAAGCTCCGCACTCTTACGGAAACCATATTTGGCACGCTCCACAGAACCGGCACACCGCTTGCGGAAATCGGGTGATACACGGAAATGTACTTTGCCGAAAAAGATAGTCTGCGCGTGGATTTCTTTCGGATCCATCACCGGACGGCCTTGCAGGCCTGCCGAAAAATATCCCATGTCGCCCAACTGAACGTGGTGTCCTTCGGATAAATAATATGAAACCCGATCCTCTATCGCCGCCAACAAACCATGGATGTCACCGGGGCTGAAACTGGACATTCGGGAAATGTCACTAACCAAACGCTCTGTGTCAATCGTACCTTTATTCACGATACGTGGATACAAGGGTTGTAATTCACCGTCACCCTTCGGGTTAGGTCTTCTTTGGAAGTCATACTGTGCTGCCATTGTTTTTTGTTTCTGTTTAAAGGGTTAATACTGTTCTTCTTAAGTGATTGAAAGCCAAAACAAGGCAGAGAAATGTGCAGATAGTCTGTCGTTTTTGTGCTTTTGGCTTAGGATAAATATTCTTATGCTTACTCTAAAACTTCGTCCTGCAATTGCGGGCTGTCCGGTGGGCAGTTGCAGGCTACTTGGTTCCCATATCGAAACCGTCGGGCCCGCAATTGCAGGACGAAGTTTTAGAGTAAGCAAAGATACGAAATCAATAAGGCAAAAGCAAGTTTGCCCTTAAGTATTCGTTAATTTTTCTCATGCATTTAGGACGACAGTCTTTAAGGATAAATAGAATCATAAAAGGCATTTATAATTTGCTTTCAGCGCATATTATGCGTACCTTGCAGTCGCTAAGGAATAACCCTTATTGCTCAATTATTTCAAAACACATATACGGATGAAAATAACTCTTATCAGAGAAGACCGGGAGAGTGGAAAAGAAACCCTCAACACCTGCGAAGCTGACGCATGGATAGACCGGATAAAAACAGAAACCAAAGAGGAACACGTCACAAGATTGCGCTCCATGCTCCTTTACACGAATCCTGACAGCGGAGGATACTATGAACACATCGACAAGTTGCCGCGCATTTATCCCTCCGTGGAATTCGGAAGAAGCAGAGACAACGGGCGAAAACTGAAACACTACAACGGCGTAGTGATGTTGGAAGTAAACCATTTGGCCGGATTGTCCGAAGTGGAACTGGTGAAACGGCAGGCGGCTTTGTTACCGCAAACTTGGGCGGCTTTTGCCGGAAGCAGTGGACGGAGTGTGAAAATCTGGGTGAAATTCGCCCTGCCGGACGGAAATTTGCCGGTGAAAGAAGAAAACATGGAGTCTTTTCACGCACACGCCTACCGCATGGCAGTGCAATGCTACCAGCCCATATTGCCGTTTCCCATCACGCTGCGAGAGCCTTCTATGACGCAAAGCTGCCGCATGACGCTTGATGCATATCCCTACTTCAACCGGCAAGCCATTCCTTTCTGCCTTGAGCAGCCCTTCGGTATGCCCGGCGAAGAAACTTTCCGGCAACGCCAACTGACGGAAAAGAACCCATTGTCAAGACTGAAACCGGGTTACGAAACCTCGCAGACCTTCACATTATTGTTTGAAACAACCCTCAGCAAAGCACTGAATGAAATGGAAGAATGGAAACGGGGCGACGACTTGCAGCAACTGCTGGTGTGCCTGGCAGAACACTGTTTCAAGGCAGGCATACCGGAGGAAGAGACTGTACGCCAAGTCATGATACATTATTTCAAGCAGACGGACGAACCAACCGTGCGGACAACTGTCCACAACCTCTATCAGGAATGCAAAGGATTTGGCAAAAGAAAATCGCTGACACCGGAACAAGATACTGCTTTCCGACTAAATGAATTTATGGAACGCAGGTACGAATTCCGTTTCAATGCTTTGACGAGCGACCTGGAATACCGGCAACGGGACTCCATTCATTTTTATTTCCAGCCCGTTGACCAGCGCGTAAAAAACAGCGTGGCAATGGATGCCCTGCAAGAAGGTATCCGTGTGTGGGACAGGGATGTGAACAGGTATTTATCCTCCAATCGAGTACCGCTTTATAATCCGGTGGAAGACTACCTCTGCAATCTGGGCCGCTGGGACGGAAAAGACCGCATCCGCGCATTGGCCGACCTTGTACCTTGCAACAATCCTCATTGGAGGGAACTTTTCTACCGCTGGTTCCTGAATATGGTGGCGCATTGGAGGGGGCTCGATAAGTTGCATTCCAACAGTACATCTCCCCTATTGGTGGGTGCGCAGGGTTTTCGGAAATCGACCTATTGCCGCATCATTCTTCCACCTGAACTCCGCTTCGGCTATACCGACAGTCTGGACTTCAAGAGCAAACGGGATGCGGAACTGTATCTGGGGCGCTTCATGCTGATTAACATTGATGAGTTCGACCAGGTCAGCATCAATCAACAAGGCTTTCTGAAACATTTACTACAAAAGCCCGTAGCCAACCTGCGCAAACCGTATGGCAGCAGCATACAGGAAATGCGGCGCTATGCCTCGTTCATCGGGACAAGCAATCAGAAAGACTTGCTGACCGATCCGAGCGGCAGCCGCCGTTTCATCTGTATAGAAGTGACCGCACCGATTGATACAAACGTAACCATCAACTACCGCCAACTCTATGCACAGGCGATGGAAGCCATCGTAAAGGGCGAACGTTATTGGTTTGATGATGCCGATGAGGCTATTTTGCGTGAAACGAACCGGGAATTCGAGCAAATGAGCCCGGTTGAGCAGCTATTCCATTGTTATTTTCGTTCACCGGAAGAGAGAGAAGAAGGCGAATACTTGTCTCCCATGCAAATACTGGAACATCTACGGAGTAAGAATAGGGATATTAAGCTGACAGCAAGCAATGTAAATCACTTTGGGAGGATATTGCGGAAGAATAATCTGGAATATAAACGAACTTGCAAAGGTATTGTATACTGGGTAGAAAAGTTATAATAATTTATTTTTCAGTGTGACGACAAACGGTTTGTCGTCACTTATCACAACGGTTGCCGTCACCAGGCAACCGTTTGTATTTCAATAGATTCAATGGAGTTGTGCTGAAGTGCTGACAAACTATGCAAACTTATTATTGAAAAAGGTTTCCAGTTGTCCGGCATAGTAAAATGGCATATTATATAATGTGTATTGTTTGCCGGAAGGCAAACGTATCAAATCGGAAGTCAAGGGTCCGTTCCATAGACGCAAAGCAATGTCCTCTTGGGACTCATCCATATACTGATGCAAAGAACGCAGCTTAGAATTATCCCCCGTCTTCACCTCAACAGGTATCAAATGTGATTTATATTTATATACAAAGTCCACCTCCGCTTGTGAATTACGGGCATCGCGAACCCAAAACATGCGTTTGACTCCAAAGGCAAAAGAAGCCCCCAACAATTCCTGTCCTACTACCTGTTCAGCAATATGTCCATTCCATAATTCATCTGTATCAGAAGTGAACAACAAACTCTCCTGCATTCCAGCCACATAATTAACCAATCCAGTGTCCAACCACAACAATTTCGGACTTCTTTTCAAATCCGGAAGAATAGGAAATGAAGTGGAAATCAATGGATAGACCAGTTCCAACAAAAGAGTTTTCTCCAAAGTTCTGAACGCATTACCCATTTCTGCCGACTTATAGGAAGAACTACAGAATTTGGAGAACTGGAAGCGTTGCCCGGCCAATCCCCAGCCATAATTCAAAATATAGCGAAGGATATCTTGCTCTTTAGGACGTTGTGCATACTTTTCAATATCATCTTTGTAGCCGGACAATAAAGAATTAAATATTGTACCAGCTCAATAAAGTAGACACTAAAAATAATCTTTAGTTAATACTATTTTTAAAAGTAGTCAATACTACACTTTTTCTTAATTTCTCTTTTGCGAAAGTAGACATTCTCATCTATTTTCACAAGTTTTTCTTTTTAAAAGTAGACACCTTATTCAACCTTTTGATTATCAGCATGATTTTTCCTCTTCTGTACAAATTTCGGTAATTCGGATAGTTCCCTCTTAGAAAAAGTGTCTTTTCTGTCTAATTCACCTTTGTAATATCTCTTCCGATAGCCTACGGGAGTATCATACCCAATAGCAAAACAGGGGCGCTGCTTATTGTAGTATTCCATGTAGTTCTCTAAAACAGTTCTTACCTGATCGCGCGAACGACAATTGTCAATTCGGTAGTCTATCATCAGTTCCTCTTTTATCCATCCATTAAGAGCCTCATTTACGGGATTGTCTGTGGGTTTCCCGGCACGTGACATAGACCTTACTATCACAGTATCTTTTATAAGGTCATTATAAGCCATTGATGAATAAACACTGCCTTGATCCGTATGAAGTACAACAGACTCGGAAGAGCCCTTCAACAGGGTCACTACCTCTTTCAATCCATCCACATATTGTTCACGGGCGCCCCTACGCTCGGCCAACTTCCAGGACAATATCTCTTTAGTGAATACGTCAAAGTAGAAAGTCAGCTCAAAATAGAATATCCAGAACTTAAGTACAGTCATGTCAGATACTATCACCTGGCGGGGACGGTCGACCGTATCCCATGTGGAAAATATCAGATTAGGATATCGATCACGTACCTTACGAGGCTTATAATGCACCTTGTGGCAGGTTTCAGACTGTATTCCAAGATATCGGAAGCACTTATAGACGAAGTTGTCACTGAGAATGAGGTTGAGATTATGACGTATATAAGCAGCCGTCCAACGGTATCCATGTGACGGATGCTCCGTATGGATCTGTTCGACGATTTCGACCATCGCTTCCCTAGTGATGTCACGCATAGAAGGTTCACGCCTCTTCCATTTATAATAGCCGGCACGGCTCACACCCATCATGGGGCAGATATCCGCTATCGCAAAGTCTCTTGACAACATATCGACTATTTTAAATTCTTCGGCTTTAAACGAACATACTCCGTTTGCCCATCCTCGGTCTGACGTACCACATAATTTTTTTTTAAACGCTCGTTCTCTATGCGGAGTCGCAGAATCTCCCGCTTATAGGCTTCTTCCGTAGGGTTGAGACCCTCAGGAAGAACACCCTTTAGCTCTGCGTCAGCACGCGCAAGACCTTCTAAGCCACCTTCATCATACTGCCTTATCCATTTTTTGAAGGCTGTGTCAGAGATGTTGTTGACTGTACAGAAGTCACTTAACTTAATCAAGGAATTGCTCTTGAACTTACGTATCAAGAACTCTTTTTCCAATGGATTCAAATGTTTTGCCATAAAAGTTTCTCCTTTCCGGTAGATGACAGGGGTAATCAAAACGGGCTAAGGAAGCGCCCTTTCGTTCGGGTTACCCCCTCTCTACAGGGCGCTTCCTTTATCCACTTACGAAGATAACCAATCTCTATCTTTTTTCTACCTTCCAGTGTCTACTTTTTGAGGTGCAACAATTATTGACAAGTATCTTTATAGGTGTATATAACCTTAACATGTTCGTTTATTTCGCTTTCGTATATGACTTTAGATTTCAACATTTTTGTTTCTTAAATAAGTGCAATAATTGTATCCCTATCCCCATTGTGAGCATACGTTCTTTTTTATTTGCCAATAAGTTTTGAGTCCAGTTAAGTAATCCTCCATCACCTATTTCATGTTCTACCCCATCAATAATAATCTTAGTTTTAATTCTAATGCCGTAGTAATAATTATTATGTGAATCTGATTTGGCAATACGAATATCCAAACCGCTATTTTTAGTATAAAAAAAGGTATCTGATACCAATTGACTTTTTTCATCATATCCTTTGCAGGGTATAATTTCAAAGAATATATTTTCAAACCCAAAGACTTCTTTGCAGACCTTCTGTGTTATGGCTAAATGTTTATGCAATTCAGTTCTTTCAAATTCAAAACTACCCGTATCCATACCGCACGAGATTAGGCACAAAAGAGGAAAATGAGGCGTAAAATTTGGGTTTGAGAAAACCTGAGTTCTTATAACTCTTGATACATTACCAAAATTATATGTTTTCTCAGACAGTTCATTACTTTTCTTTAATGAAGCATAATGCAAAGCTATTGCATTTGTTGGGTCGGACTGAACTTCCGTGTTTCTTAGTGCTGTAAGAACTTTTTTTTGATTTACTGTTGCCATTACACTACTTGTACCTAATTGAGCAACAGGGGATAACTCAATTAATTCATAGTTATTATTCGCAATTATTTTACAGCATTCCAATTCTTCCTCTTTAAATTCCAGAAAATCTAATTGTGCAGGTTTAGCCAATTTGTTTTTACTGTATTTACTCAATAAGGAAGATGGTGTTTCTTTTGTGGTACGCCTGTCAAACACCTCTAATAGCAAAGAGTTTAACTCTGAACCACTCAATTTATCGGACAGTATATCAACTATTTCATTTAGATTACACCTGCTAATTATATGTTTTATTGCTTCATCTTTCATATATTCATAATGCTATATATGTATTCATTAAATATTCGTCCTTCTTTTATGACGGACAATTTAATAATTGCCTCTTTCTCAAATCCAATTTTCTCTAATACCCTCATTGATGCGACATTATATTCAAAAATGTGACTCCATACGCTAAAAGTTTGAAGTATACTTCAAACTTTCAAGAAACATAGTTGATACATTCCAAAACTGATGCGCCGTTGCTGGAGGATTACTGTAACATCGACAAATCGACCTTGTAATAAGTTGGCGCCACATTACTCTTTTCAAGGAACATCACCATGTAAATGGGAGCATACACTAATTTGCCCTCCACTCGTAGATTATCATTACAGAACACTACAGCCTCGGAAAGATCATACTCTTTACAATCCATGATATTAGACAAAGCACGATGCACCTCATAATCCTTTCCCGACTTCACCTCGATGGGTAATACTTTACCGTCAAGTTCGATGACAAAGTCTAATTCGCCTCGCTTCTTATTGTTATAATAATAGGGTTCTATGCCATGCGCCACCAATTCTTGAGCAACCGCATTCTCGTATACGGAACCAAAATTAATATTCTTCTCACCCCTGATAATTCGTAACTGAATGCCTTCGGCATATTGAGCGGCGAGCAAGCCTATATCGTTCTGAAAAAGTTTGAACAGATTGCGTGAGCGAGCAAGCAATAAGGGTATCTTAGGTTCTTCCACATTATAAACAGATAATGCAACACCCGCATTTTTCAACCAAAGAAAACTGTTCTGATAACGTTCAAACTTGGCATTCTCATTGAGTTTTTTCAAGATAAACCGTTTATTCTTGGCATCGAGTTCAGGCGGAATGAGATTAAAAATCTCTTCTATATAAAGTTTGTTATCAGGATCATATTGAGCAATGTCACGCTTATACAAACGAATGATATCCTGCTGCACAGACATTACTGCTTGCAAATTATTACTCTCGATATATTTGCTCACGGCAGCAGGCATACCGCCCACAACCAGATACAAGCGGAACAATTCCATGATTTTAGAGTGGACAAATTCATCCACCGCCACGCGACTTTCCCAAGCATTACGCAGAGAGTCGATTATCTTATCATTAATGCCCACACACGAAATAAACTCTTCGAAATCAATGGGATACATATCTTTGATTCCCATATATCCCACAGGTTCCGAACGCAAATCCTTCAGCTCTACGCCAAGCAGTGACCCACTCAAAATATAACGATACGAACCCTCATCTACTAAGAATTTGATGGCTGTAACCATCTCAGGACACTTCTGTACCTCATCGAAAAATATGAGTGTTTCACCTTTAATCAGTGGAATTGTAGTCATAGCCGACAAACGAAACAGTATATCCGCACTCCCCTTTGCACCTCTAAAGACTTCTACGGCTTCAGGATTATCTATGAAGTTTATCTCGACAAAACTCTTGAACGACTTTCCAAATTCCCGGATAGAATAAGTTTTACCGATTTGGCGCGCACCGGTAACAAGCAAAGCATTACGAGTGGTCTCATAATAACGCTTAATGTAATGGTCAATCTTTCTTTTCAGCATGGCTTCTACAGTTTACCTTAAACGACGAAAACACCTATTTCCGTTTTTCCAAGACAAAACTACCATAATTACGCCACTTATCCAAGGCAAAGAGACACTTTTTATGCCACTTTTCCAAGAAAACAGAAAAGTTACGCAAAATGGAGAAACAAATCTATGATTTCGTTGTTAAATGTGAAAAAAGACGTATCTTTGCAACTGAACTATTTGACATGATGATATTTTAACATATATCATGTCCTCCTTCGGTTAGGTTAAAATGTAGCGATTTGTATCTAACGACCGGATGAGCGTAGCCTGTATCAGTTATTGGTACGGGCTTACTCTTCCTGCGTTAAGGGTGCGCTACATACCTGACCTTAGGGATAGAGTAATGCCCCGTACCTTTATAATAAAGCCATTATAGCCGTATAGGGTTGATTTTAAACTTATAATCAAACACTATATGGCTAATTGGTTATCTACAAAGTCAGTAGCTGAGAAATACGGCATACCGAAAGAGCAAATCCGCGAATGGATTAGGTTACGTTATCTGACATGCTCTTCTATAGGCACAGAACCTTATGAAGACAATGACCCACTGATAGATACTGACGAACTTGACAAAGCTCTCGAATTTAATTCACTAAAATCTTATCCTGATGATACCATGATGGAACGAGTGCGAAAAGAGCATTTGAATTGGCTTTATCAGGAAAAAGCCCGTCTGGAAAAAGTCAACGACGATTTATTAGAGGAAATTCATAAGCACACCCGACGGGAAACAGAACTAGGAGAGAACTTAGAGAAAATGATGAATTATACACATGAAATCCTCGAAATCCATGAAAAAATGATGAAAGATTATGAGAATAAGATATCCGGAAAAGGAGGAATTTGGCCTTTTCTCTATCACTTGTTTATCATAAAAAAGAATAAGCCCCTCATCTAACCAATATATATACCCGTTTTTTCCAATCCTTTTCATCTCGTGAATACGGAGCCCGTGATGAGCTCCGTATTCTTTTTATAGAATTGTATAATCGTATTGAGTGATCTTCTGTTTTAATTCGTATATTAGCAGGTATAGAAGCACCGATAAAAAACAATTATACAATGAAGTTTATTACAACAATTTTATCAACTCTTTTCTGCTTATCCATGCAGGCACAGTTAGTGACTTATCCCGGTACACTGAGTACCGGAATGCCGCATAATGATGACTATACCATACGTGTACGCATTCCCGGTGGTGAATGGAAAGACTTGTTCGAATACAACGTACAGGTAGATATGGACAAAGTGCAGGATGCTTCTATGGTGCAATTCGATATGGGAAGTCCTGTAGAACTAATGGTGAAGAAGAACAATGGCACCGTGCGTGAAGTGGCTATACGCCCTTTGAGTAAAGGCATTGAATACAAACAGATACAAAACGCCATTCTTTTCACTTTGGAAAAGCCGCAATATCTCTCCATCGAGTTTAATGGCGACCGACTGCACAATCTGCATCTTTTTGCCAATCCCTTAGAAACAGAGAAATATGATAAGGTAGAAAAAGACATTATGTACTTCGGTCCGGGAGTCCACCGCCCTAAAGACTTACCTAATAATCAAATCCGTATCCCCAGTAATACCACCGTATATCTGGCACCGGGAGCAGTAGTAAAAGCGAAACTTTTGGTAGATAAAGCGGAAAATGTCCGAATTATCGGACGAGGTATCTTAGATCATCCGATACGGGGTATAGAGATAACCGACTCAAAAAATGTACTGATAGATGGAATTACCGTAGTGAACCCTGACCATTATACGGTATTCGGCGGCGGGTCTACAGGAATCACCATCAAAAACCTGAAATCATTCAGTTGCAAAGGTTGGAGCGATGGCATAGATATGATGTGTTGCCGCCAGGTACTTATTGACAATGTCTTTATGCGCAATTCGGACGATTGTATTGCTTTGTACAATCACCGCTGGAACTGGTGGGGAGGTTCATCGGATATCACAGTGCAGAACTCTATTCTTTGGGCAGATGTGGCACATCCCATTAATATAGGTGGTCATGGCGATCCGGACTCACCGACAGGAGAAGTAATAGAGAATCTGACTTTCCGTAACATCGACATTCTGGAACATGACGAGGATGATCCGATTTATCAGGGTTGCATGACAGTGGATTGTGGTGATAAGAATCAGGTTCGTAATGTTCTTTTCGAAGATATCCGGGTAGAGAATATTCAGGAAGGACGGCTGTTTTATGTAAAAGTACGTTTCAACGAGAAATATGATAAACAGCCGGGAAGCGGTATTGAAGGCATTACTTTCAGGAATATTACATATACAGGTGTGGGAGAAAATCCATCGTTAATTCAAGGATTGGACAAAGAACGAACCGTGCAAAACGTGACGTTTGAAAATGTAGTAATCAATGGAGAACGGATGAAAGACTTGAAAGGGGTAGTAACCAATGATTTTATAAAAGGTATTAAGATTAAATAAGTAATCATCGAGAAATAACAGAAAATAATTGTCCCAGTGTAACCTTATTACTATTTTAGCGTCTCAGATTATGAACTAAATGAAAAACAAATAATGGAATTCATCAAATCTTTATGCCTTGGCGGCATAGCAACCACTATGCTCCTAAGCGGATGTACCCAGAAGAGCATTACTTTAGAAGGCAAAGTAACGAATACATCCGGCGCTCCCATTGTATATAACATCACTACAGATGGCATTTACTTACCGAACAAGATTGATACTTTACGCTTAAATGCCGACAGCACGTATCAGATTACCTTACCTGTAAATGGTAACGAAAAGCTGACTCTTTTTCTATATGGTGAGCGAAACTTAGGCAGTATCTATCTTACTCCGGGAAAACAGACGCTTGATATCGATGCTTCCAAATCTAATGAACTAAACCCAGTTGACGGCTTGACGAAAGAAAATGAAATACTCAAGAAGTTGGCTGATCTGAATGAAAACGTATTTAATCTGCGTGCACGCCGGGGAGATGTCTTTAACGTCAGTAAGGACACGGTTGCCTCATCCGTATATCAAAAGCTGACAGACTACGCTACTACATTAGAAAAAGAAGTGGCAGGAGTGGACGATCAGTTCAGGCAGAGAGCCGTACAAGATATACGTATACAGGCTTTGATGGCATATATGAATCAATATTTCGGTAACTACCGGAGAGGTTCCGAAATGGTCAGGAAGGAATGGGACGACGCTTACGCCCAGATGTTGGATTTTGCAAACATCGGTCAGGCTGAAAGCGTATTTTCTCCCGCATTTGCAGATGTCATATCGAATATGGCAGGCATAGATATTTTCATGAAACATGAAAGGCGCACGAATGATGACAATGAACGCAATCAGTTGTTATTCGATTGGTATAAAGCAAATCTACAAGGCCGGGTACAAGAAGCTGCAATGGGACTTCTCATTCTAGAAGATGAAAGCCGCGAATATTTTGCAAACGGTATTTCTGCATTGTATGAGGAGTTCAAGACATTATATCCCAAAAGCGTACTGATGCCGAAATTAGAAACAGCGATACAGAAGAACAAAGCGTTCAATGAAACCGAACTTCCGAAAGACATTCATATATTGAATACGGACAGTGTACGCACCTTTAAGGAAATTACTGACTTATATCCGGGTAAAGTGATCTTTATCGACGTATGGGCTACCTGGTGCAGTCCTTGTCGTGCTTCGTTTGCACACATCAAACCTTTGCAGAAATATGCTGCTGAAAATGATATCGTGTTATTGTATGTTTCCATCGATACTCCCCAAAAAGCTGAACTTTGGAAAAAGATGACAGGGCACTATAACTTAAAAGGAGAGCATGTCATCATCAACGAGGCTTTCAAAATGGAAATTTATGAGAAGTTCGGGCGGAACGGCATACTGTCAATCCCGCATTATGCCATTGTCAATAAAGAAGGGGAATTGCAATTCCCATCGGCAGCCAGCCCGGAAAATATGGATAAGCTGACGGAACAACTGAAAGAAGCCTCTAAATGAACGATTATTAACGAATACTAAGACGCACAGAATTACAGAGAAAGCAGGCTGATTCCACAAATCTTATAAGATTTGTGGAATCATTGTTTTAAATACCTTATCTTTGCCTATGCAACTATTCTCTTAAAGTTATGATAGAACGACAGTTATCTTTATAAGGATATCCTTGCTCTTGATTCTATCGGGAAGCCGGAAAAGCTGGTAAAACTACTTCAAGCATTAGCTCTGCAAATCGGTTCACAGGTTTCTTATAATGAAATAGGGCAATTAGTAGGACTTGACACAAAAACTGTTGACAGATATATTGATGTACTCGAAAAGAATTATGTCATATTCCGTTTAGGATCCTTCGCAAGAAACCTGCGCAATGAGCTGAAAGCAAGCCGGAAAATATATTTTTATGATAACGGAATTCGTAATGCCGTATTGGCTAATTTTTCTATGCTCGAAAGTCGCACTCACGAAGAAGCGGGTGCATTATGGGAAAACTTCATTATATCTGAGCGAATCAAGCACAACGCTTATTCTGACAGTTATTGTAACAGTTGGTTCTGGCGTACTCAACAACAGAAAGAAATCGACTATATAGAAGAAGAAGACGGACAGATTTCAACCTTTGAATTCAAGTGGAATCCCGGTGCCAAATATAAATATCCCCAACAGTTATTGAAGCTTATCCAAACAGTTCCTTTAAAGTAATCAATCGTTCCAACATAGAAGAATTCTTATTGGATTTATAACCTGATTTATTTGAGTAAACCCTGTTCTTCGTTCGTATTATACAACATAAAAACAAAGAACAATGAATAGATATAGACTGCTTTTTTCAATGATCCTTTTGCTTTTCCTCTCTCCCTGTTTGCGGGCAGGAGAATGGCAATGGTCTGTGACTCTTGACGGGTTCGTCTCCAACGAAACGAACCGGAATCCTACGGCTTTCTTGTGAATACCCGCTGACTGTATGCAGATAAAAGCAATTATTGTAGGACAACACAATATGAGCGAAGAAACTCTTTTTGATAATCCCCTTTTCCGCGAAAAGATGCAGAAGCTGGGAATCGGCTTTGTATGGATAACTCCCGGTATCGATCAGCAATGGGATGTATCGAAAGGCACACAACAGATATTTGAGAAAATGATGGTCGACCTGGCAGACGTCAGCGGATATAGCGAACTGAAAAATGTCCCCATCGTCCCCATAGGCCATTCGGCTATGGCTACTTATCCCTGGAATTTTGCCGCATGGAATCCGGAACGTACCTTGGCTATCATTTCCTTGCATGGCGATGCTCCGCGCACAAACCTTACCGGCTACGGGCGTGAGAATCTGGAATGGGGACGTACCCGTAATATAGATGGAATACCCGGACTGATGATTGAAGGAGAATATGAATGGTGGGAAGCCCGGGTAAATCCGGCACTGGCCTTCCGCATGATGTATCCTGAAAGTTGTATCTCATTTCTGTGTGACGCAGGACGGGGACATTTCGATGTGGCAGATGAGACAGCCGCATACATTGCTCTATTTCTGGAAAAAGCTATCAATCAACGACTGACTGATGAAGTAACGAAAGACGGTAAAGTAAAACTGAATCCGGTAAACCCAACCAAAGGCTGGCTGGCAGAACGCTGGCATCCCGATCAGAAGAAGCGAGTCAAAGCCGCCCCCTATTCACAATATAAAGGTGATCCTCATGATGCTTTCTGGTATTTTGACCGTGAAATAGCGGAAGCGACTGAAGCACGGTATACACAAAGCCGCGGAAAGAAAGAACAGTATCTGGGTTTTGAGCAAAACGGCAGTTTACTGACATACGACAAGAAGCAGCATGTACGTGTACAGCCCCGCTTCAATCCGGAAGCCGATGGAATCACTTTCCACCTGAAAGCCGTATGTACGGATTCCCTGAGAGCCCAACTATCTGAAGAACATGCAGATGCAACACCGGTAATCAGCCGCATCTGTGGACCAGTAGAAAAGGTAAATGACACCACATTCATGGTATCTTTCTATCGGATGGGTATGAATAATCCGCGCCGTACCGGTGATATATGTCTGTTGGCAAGCCAGACAGGAGACCGGAAGTATAAAAGTGCTGTTCAGGAAGTCAGTATCCGCATCCCCTACCGGAATACGGAAGGGCAAAGGCAGTATATATTATTTCCAGGATTACCCGATGTGAAAGCGGAAAGCGGTTCTTTATCTTTAAAAGCCACAAGTGATTGTGGACTGCCCGTCTCTTACTACATCAAAGAAGGTCCGGCTGAAATAGAAGGAGACCAAATTGTATTCACTCCTATCCCACCCCGCAGTAAATTTCCGGTAAAAGTAACGGTAGTTGCCTGGCAATACGGTATTGCTGGTAAAGTACAAACGGCCGAACCGGTGGAACGTAGTTTCTACATCCTGAAATAACTGTAACTACCAAATAGAGGATGTTTATTTAATAGGTTCGGCCGTTTGAATCTTAGGTGCTGCACTCCTACCATACTGCCACACCACTACCGTAACTTTTTATCTGTCTCTTTTACATATTTCATCACAACTTCTGTTGTTTATAGGTTTTCAAAGATTTATCCTTAGTCAGCTCGGGCACTAAACGAATGGCAGAACCTCCCGAAGCCCTCAAATTAAAATGCAACACAGTCTTGGCATTGACACGGAATTTTGAGACTCTGACTTTCGTTCGTGTAGGAATAGATTTGTCGCCATCCGTATAGATTTCAGCCACATAATCTTTTCCGGCAGGCAGAAAACTCAAATCAACCGGTAACGTCCGTGCATCATTATTTGTAATTGAACCTATGAACCATTCCTCTCCTTTCCGGCGAGCCACAGTAATAAACTCACCGACTTCACCTTGTAAAACCTTCGTATCATCCCAGGTGGTGTACACATCATCAAAGAACTTTAATTCCGGTTCGTCCTGCGAATCCGAAGGCTTATCATACCAATACATATATTGCAGAGGACTGTAATAGACAGCTGCTAATGCCAGTTGATGCGCCGGTGTAGTCTGGATGGATTTAGAACGGGGAACACCATAATTATCTTTTTCAACGTTCAGCCTGCCAAAGTCCTGGCGATAGTAACATATCGTATAATCGGCTGCTCCGACTACAAAGCGGGTAAAAGGCAACGTAACATTGTGAGTGGCATCCGGAAATTCTTCATTGCCGCGAATGCCTTCCTGAGTCATCAGATTAGGATAAGTACGACTAAAGCCTGTCGGACGGTATTCATCATGAATGTCCACCATCAGTCCATAATCAGCACACTTCTTTACGGCTTCGTGCATCCACTTAGTCCACACCTGCGAACCCACCTGCACGAACCCAAACTTAATCCCCGAAATTCCCCATGATTTATACAAAGGGAGTATCTCATCCAACTGTTGCTGCAAAGCCCGTTGATTGACATAGAGTATAACTCCGATACCATGCTGCTTTGCATAAGCAACCACTTCTTTCAGATTCAGGGCATCTATTTTCGGATTTCTACGCGGATCGAGTGTTACGGTAGTAGCATCAGAAGCCTTATCATACTCAAAACCATACCACCCGGCATCAAAATGAATGTATTGCAGATTCCGTTTTACAGCAAAGTCTACCAAAGCTTTTCCACCTTCTGTGGTCAAGGTCACTTCACGCATCACCTTTCCCGGTTTAATCCAGGAAGTATCCTTAATCCGACATGGCGGATTAAGATTTAACAGAATATCGTTGTGTTCCAAAATCTCACCCGGCTTGTCAGCACACATGATTACACGCCACGGAGTAGAATAAGGAGCAATATCTTCTACCGGACCATACATAGCCGATATAACCGTATTCTTTTTAGTCGGTGACACATTGAACTTCGTACGTACATAATCCACCACTTGCGCTTCAGCCAGGCAGACATATCCTCCATCTGCCAGTGTCAGCAGCAACGGACGGTCCGATTTGCCCGGCCAGTTTTCAAGAGGCAGATAAGAATACGGGGTCTGGGCTTTGGGAGTAAAATAGGCTTTAGTACCTTCGGGCATGGTATATTCTGTATACTCATCTGTAATCTTCAGATATTGTCCACCCGGAAAATGGTAACGGAAGGCAATTCCTTCATCATAGGCTCGGACATCAAGAATAAGCTTATCACGTCCGTTCTGACGGTTGACAACTATTTTCCATGCATGATAGCAGTCTTTAATTTCACTTCTTTCGCCATAAACCGGATGCCAGATCGTATCTTTCCGACTACTATCCACAGTTCCGATTTCAACTCCATCCCGCCATTCTACATTTGCATTGATTCCCAATAAGGAAGGTTTTACTGTCTGTTTTCCGTTCCAGGTCAAAGAATAATGTAACTGTCCACCGCTATCACTCAACGTAAACTGATATTTTCCATCCGGTGATGTCATATTCACCTCTTTGCCCTGTACACTCAAAGACAAAGCTACACATAATACGCCTACAAATAATTTTTTCATATTTTCAAAAGTTAGTAAATTATTGTTTTTGATGTATCATCTTTATATTAAAAGACGTATAGCGGGTTGTTTTTACTCAATACAGAAAGATTTAAATTCCTTTTTCTTTTATATGTATTCTCGGACGGTCTGGAGAGATAAAAGTACAAAAACATACTTTTTAAAGGAACCTTAGATATATTTATCTCTTTTCCGTATTGATGTTTATCTTATAATTGGAAGTCCAAGAGGTAAAGATAAAACAAAGTAAAAGAGAAAATGGGAAGAAGGACTATCTTCACAAATGAAGATAGTCCTCTAAATATCAGTCATCTGTTATACCTATTCCCATCCAGGATTATTACCAAGTTCCTGTCCATTAGACAAAGTATTTAACCATGTAACAGGAATAGGACGAAGTTTATATTTACTTTTAAAAGTAGTCTCATTTAATTGGGTCTGGATTAATCCACCTGTAATATTTGTAACATCCCAGTTGTATTTCAAAACCCTTTCAGCCAGTTTTCCCGTACGTTGCAGGTCGTTCCAACGTGGTGCTTCTCCATAAAGTTCCAATGCTCTTTCATCCAATACATTATCCACTGTAACAGTACCTGCATATTCTTGCAATCCACTTTCCGGGGTATTATTCATGGCACGTTTACGTATCTGATTTATATAATACAAAGCATTAGAATTATCTCCCATCTTAACAGCAGCCTCAGCAGCAATTAAATAAGTCTCAGCTAAACGGAACAAATAAATATCACGAGTTCCATTTTCGACTGTTCCTGAACTGTTATAACGAGTATTGCAATCTTTAAATTTCCAGACAGGAAGCCAAGCGCGTGATTTAGAGTTAAAACTCTGATAACCTGTCTTATAATAATCATCATTACCGGCATCAGTATACGCTCCCTCGGGATAATTATAGAAAAAACGCCCACGGTTGTTGGCCGCTGTTTTCTCAGCATCTGTATATTGCTTATATCCACTCTCTCCGGGAACTGGGAAATAAATAACTGTATCTCCCTTTGCTACATTCACGCCATTCGTACTTTCAAACCAGTTTCTACCATAAGCGCGTCCATCTATAGAAGTTGCCGGATCACCATTCAACGGGCTCATAAAAGTAACTTCCGTACGTCTGTCTTTTTTCCAGTCAAATAATAAATAACTATATTTGGTCGGCATTACAGAAGCATAATCATTACAATAAATCGAAGAAAATCCCAAATCAGTCCAACCTTCACGATAAACAAATAAATAGAATTCAGTCTGAATATTATTATTCCATCCTGATCCGGCAGAGAAATTAATACCAAAGATAATTTCATCGTTCTCTTCATTTGCCTGACGATGAACCATTGCATAATCATCCAACAAGGCATGTCCGGAATTGTTAATTACATCTACGGCATCATCATAAGCCTTTTTAAAATCATCATCTTCCGCATAACTCTGATATCCGCGAGTTAAATAAACAAGGGAACGAAGATGTTTTGCCGCAGCTTTTGAGGCGCGTCCATAATTAGCCGAAGTCTGCTTCATTGGAAGAGAAGAGTCCATGACATCCTGCAAATCAGCCAGAATTTGTCTGTAAAAATCAGCACCACCATTCAATTGCGAAGTTGTAGAAGGTGAAGTCGGCTCTTCCAAGATCAACGGAGCTTGTCCCCAATTCTTCACGATTTCAAAAAGATATAAAGCACGCAAGAACTTGGCTTCCGCAACCCGCTGAGCCAATACCCCCTTATCAATGCCATCAAATAGATCCTGATCTTTTGTAACTACCGCACCGGCGCGACCAATAGCGGCATTGACATTTTTCAACGATTCGTATACTACTTTCCATTGATTGTAAACAGTAGCATTGTCATTAGCATAATCCACCGTATACTGATTTAATGCATTGGTAGCCGTACCGTCATTCTGAGTTCCCAAATCCGTACCAAGTTGGGTCAACAGAAAATAATTTGTTGTATTATATACCGATTTTAAAGTGGAATAAGCTCCATTTATAAGAGATTCATATCCTTCAGCCGTAGCATAATATTCTTCGGCAGACTGACTGGACCAGTTTTTTTCATCCAGAAAAGACGAACACCCCGAAACTGCGAATACAGACGCCAGCAGGAGACCTTTAGTAAAAATATTTTTTGCTTTCATATTATCCTAATTATTTGAATGATAAATTAATACCGAAAATCACATTTCGAGTCATTGCATCCGATGTATTGATACTGACATTCAACTGTTCAGGATCAACCACATCCTTTGCACAAAAAATAAATGGATTCTGAACAGTTGCATATAGACGCAAATTACCTAATTTCATTTTTTCAAGAACTGACGGCTTGAAAGTATATCCCAAAGTAATATATGAGATTTTAAGAAAATCACTGGAGAACATCGTATGCGACATCTCTGACTTCGCATTCCCCCATGATCCTGCTTTACTCCGATAAGTACCCATGTTGCTAGGCTGTGCAGAAGCATTGGTCGGATTCTCCGGAGTCCAATAATCTTTTCTTAAGTTATTAAAATTGAGATTGTTGTTTTCCAATGCATACGAAACATAAAACTGGTTTCTAGCTCTTGCTCCCGCTTGGAAGGCCGCTTGAAATGACAGATCGAATTCCTTGTATGTAAATGTATTAGTCATACCACCTGTCCAATCCGGAGTACGTTTACCATCAATCACACGGTCTTTATCATCAATCACACCATCATCATTCAAGTCTAACGGTTTATATTGTCCCGGCTTACAACCATATTTAGCTGCTTCTTCGGCTTCGTCCAACTGCCATACTCCCAATGTCATCAAATTGTAATTTATATCAATAGGCTGACCGATAATCCAAAGATTACTGTAGTCACCACTCATTCCTGCTAAAGATTGTCCACGGGAAGTCAGATCTTCCTTATATTGCAAATCTACAATCCTATTTTTGTTATAGGCAAAGTTCAGACTGGTTCTCCATGAGAAATCTTTGGTACGGATATTATCTGAATGAATGTTTACTTCGAAACCTTCATTTCTGACAGATCCCACATTCGCTTTCACAGAAGAATAGCCGGTAGTAACAGGCACCGTCTTATTCATAATCAAATCTTCTGTCAAACGATTATAATATTCCACACTACCTGAAATACGATTATTCAATAATCCGAAGTCAATGCCCACATTATACTCTGTAGTACGTTCCCACCCTAAATCCAGATTCCGCAAATTATTGGGAACATAGCCGATAGACTCGCTTGAACCAAATGTATAATAGTTAGCACCGCTAATAGAGCCCTGTGTCTGATATGCACTTACATTATCATTACCAGTCTGACCATAACTCAAACGTAACTTCAAATTGCTCAACCAAGACAGACTCTTCATAAATTCTTCCCCCGACACTCTCCATGCCACGGCAGCCGATGGAAAACTTCCCCATTTATTACCTTCCGCCAATTTTGACGAACCATCCAAACGGATACTTGCAGTCAGAAAATACTTGTCCTTGTACACATAATTGGCACGTGCCAGATAGGACATCAAATTTGTTTTGGTAAAACCTGAAGAAGAAGTATTGCTTGCCGATCCCCCAGCCAAATTGTACCACAAAGAATTATATGACAATCCATTGCCAATTCCTTTCAACTTCTCATCCTGTGACTGCTGCATCGAAAATACTCCGGTCAAATCAACACGATGATCTTTCAACTGAAAATTATAATTCACAAGATTATCCCAAACCCAATCCACATAACTGTTTTTCGCATAATTACTGGTTGCCTTATTTTGTCCCTTATTAGCCTTCGTATATTTACCTCTGTACTGACCGATCTCCTCCAGATTTATATCCGGAGAGAAAGTAGTTTTCAATGTCAATCCCTTCACAGGAGTGACTTCTAAGTAAATATTGCTTAACAGATTGTATTTCTTTGTTTTATTCAGTTCATTCTTCATGGTAGTCAACGCATTATATTGGCCATTGGAATAAGCCCACATTTCCTCCCCTGTCACCAAGTCAGTCGGATGATAAGTAGGACGTAAACGGAAAGCGTCCTGCAACAGGTCCGAATTACCGGTATCACGTACAGAATGGGTTCCATACATATTAATACCAAATTTCATGTATTTACTAGGCTCTACATCTACCACTGCCCGAAGATTATAACGGGAATATTCCTGAGGCTCCAGCATACCATTTTCAAAATAATATCCGGCAGACAAGGCGTAAGTAGCCATTTCATTACCTCCGGTAGCCGATATGGTATGATTCGTCATAAAGGCCGGCGTGGAAACCGCATCCACCCAATCAAAATAGTTACCATCCTGAATGGCCTTCAATTCTGAGGCTGTAAAAATTTGACTATCATCCACATATTCATTATTATTTCCAGCTCTCTTCGCCTCTCGCGCCAACTGCACATATTCTTCACCGGACATCATATCGGGCATATTGGTATATTTCCTATATCCGGCATAACCGCTATAGTCAATTTTCACTTTACCTATCTTTCCTCTTTTGGTAGTAACCATTACCACACCATTAGTGGCACGGGAACCATAGATTGCTGTAGACGACGCATCTTTTAGAATATCTATTTTTTCGATATCATCTGGATTCAGATTAGATAAAGATGCACCTGGTACGCCATCTACCACTATTAAAGGAGACGTGCTCCCGCTAATTGTATTCAAGCCACGGATCAGAATATTATATTCACCACCCGGTTTATTATTCGAACGCTGGATTTGTACACCCGGTAAAGCTCCCTGCATAGCCCCTACCGCATCCGTTCTACCACTTCTCATTAAGTCCTGAGTAGAAACGGAGGATACCGCACCTGTCAAATCTGATTTCTTCATCGTACCATACCCTACTACCACAACTTCATCCAGCAATTCAGAGTCCTCTTTCAAAGTTATTCTCAACGTACGATTGGAGCCAATTGTAATTTCCTGAGTCTGATAACCGACATACGAAACCTGTAATTTCCGGTTGGGAGAAACATTTAATGTAAAGCTACCGTCAACATCTGTAATGATACCATTGGTGGTACCTTTTTCCATTACTGTAGCACCAATAACCGGTTCTCCTTGAACATCCACTACCTTTCCGGTAATTTTAACCGAATTCTGCAATACCTCCTGAGTTATAGGAGATGCAGCCATACCATCCGCTTGTTCCGCAGCCATTTCACTTAATGGCAAACAGGACAATGCTAAAAGCATAAAGAATTTGTCTTTCTTATTCATAGCATGCATTTTAAGTTTAACATAAAAAATCACATTTAATTATTTAGTCAATATATCTTCAATGAACATAGATTAAACGGGAATAAACTTTCATTCACTCAAACAAAAGATAATTTTCGCTATTTTTTTAGGAACATAGATAAGAATCCACATATTCTCGTAACACGTTGCGGGCAATATATATTTGATTCTCTACTGTTCGTATCGATAATCCTAACTTTTCGCTGATTTCCGGATTAGAATACTCATTCTTATACTTCATTACAAATATCTGTTTGCATTTAGGAGGTAACCCTTTTATACGATTTTCTACTATTACAAAAAATTCTTTTGTCAAAAGAGTATTGTGCCCATCTCTATTCAATGCAGATATAAAGTCATTTCCAGAGACTTCTTCATAATGCTGTTCTATTTGCTTATGACGTATAAAATCAATACAGCGGTTATAAAGCGCTTTGTAGATGTATTTCAATACTGCACCTTCCGATACAAAATAATTAGTCTGCTGTAGCAAATTGATAAATACATCTTGTACAACATCTTCAGCATACAATTCCTCTCCCATTGTTTTTTCAGCATAGTGCACGAAAAAAGTGTGATACTTTTTATAAATTATCTCGAAAGAATAATTTCCAACCGGACAATATCCGGCAATCATCAATTGTGTATTCATAATAGATAAGATTAAGGAAATATTTATAAATTAGCCAGTATAGAACGTTTCTCTTGTAATCTCTTAAAACGGATTAATGCTTCAAGATAATAATAGTCTGCATAAATAATGGATGCATCAACTTCTCCACCACGAGGCATATGACCTACCGAATGTAACAGAAAAGCATATTTTGTATCTCCTGCCTTATAAGCAGAAGATGATAACACTTCAAGCATCTTTTCTGCCTGGTCATAGTAATAATGTGAAGAGTCACGCTCGGTTACATAAGTAGAAAGTTCCAGTAAAGCAGAAGCTGTAATAGCCGCTGCGGAAGCATCTTTAGGTTCTCCAGAAGACAAATCGGGAGCATCAAAATCCCAATAAGGAATTAAATCCTCCGGTAAACGGGATAAATAAGCATCTGCTACTTTTCGGGCAAAGTTCAGAAAGCGCACTTCTCCCGTTTCACGATATACCATAGTATAACCATAAATAGCCCATGCTTGCCCACGTGCCCACATGGAGTTATCGCTCAGTCCTTGATGAGTCACACCTTTTATAAAATGTCCGGTAATCGTGTCATATACGGCAACATGATAGCATGAATAATCTTTGCGAAACTGATATTTCATTGTAGTATCGGCATGCTCACACGCCATATCATATAGACGGCGTTCTCCCCCGTTTCGGGCAGCCCAGAATAGCAGCTCAAGATTCATCATATTATCAATAATAGTATTATGAGGCCAATTTTCCTTTCTCACCATACCCGGCCATGACAGAAAAGTACCAACTTCGGAATTAAACAGAACAGAAAGAGAATCAGCAGCACGTAATAATCCTTCTTTATATTCCGTATTACCCGTCAAACGATATCCATTGCCCAAACTACACATCGTAATGAATCCCATATCATGGCTCCTTGCTTTTCTGTGAGTTACAGGAAGAATCTTTTGAGTATAGTTTTCAGCTGCAACTTTCCACATATTATCCTTTGTATTCTCATATAAATACCAAAGAATACCAGGCCAGAAACCTGAAGTCCATGAACCGGGACTGGTGAAATGCCAATTAACATCATCTCCATCGATCGAGTTAGGAATACCTCCTTCTGAGCCAGAAGGAACAATGGCCAATGTACGTAAAGCCTGGGTCTCACAATAATCAATATTGGTATTTACTGAAAATTCCCGGTTGAATTGCTTACAAGCAATTCCCACTACAAATAAAGAAGCAAGCAAAAGAATGGTTTTGTGTTTCATGATATAGCACTTTTTAAATGAACAAATTGATTTCAACGACAACAAAATTAGTAAGTTGAAATTCTTTTCAGACATTCTGAGAAGTGTAATAGGTACCAACCTAAAGGCTGAAACGAGTTTCTCAATAAATAGCTATATTTCAATATTTTAATTATATAAAAAGAAAGAGTACCAAATTATTTTGGTACTCTTTTCAGGAAGTTATATTTCTAAAATGATATCTTTCTCCTTAATATACTCTGCAGGTGATTTACCCTTCAATTTCTTAAATGAACGGAAAAAAGATGTCCGGGAGCTAAATCCACACTGCTCAGAAAGAAACGCCAAAGTATATTTGGAAGCTGATTTATCCTGCACGCGGATAATAAATTCTTCCACACGATATTGGTTGATATAATCGGTAAAGTTTATATTCAAATATAAATTTAGAACCTGTGACAAATCTCCCGTATTGCAGCCAATAGTATTCGCTACATCCTGCAACTTCAAATCCGGATTCAGATACATCTTATCCTTATTCATACATTCTGTTAACCTTTGTTTTATCCGTGATACCACTTCTTCATCCACCCTGGATTTCTGATACTTCTCCTTCTGTACTCCTTCGACTTGTACTGTATTCTCACGCATACCCTCTTTCATTTTTCTATATTTACCCAGCAAAGCGTAATAGCTATAGAGCAGTACCAAACATGTTAAAAAACAAAGTACCACCATCCATAAGGTGAAAGAAAGTCCCCGTACAACTTCCACCTTAACCGCCATAACCGCACCCGGATTAGACGCCGCCCTTACTTTAAAAACATAGTTGCCAACTGGAAGATTCGTATAGGCTACTTGATTGCCTTTCATCAAAGTCAACCATTCCTTATCATACCCTTCCAAAAAATATTCATAGATATCCGTATTCACAACAGCATAATTCAAGGCAGAAAACGTAAATGCAATATTATTCTTATCTGCAGGCAAAGAGATCTTCTCCATAAATGAAGAAGAAAAAGGCAACAATTCATCTCCCGTCTGAAGGATTCTACCAGCAACAGCTACTGATGTAATGGCAGGAGGTAATGGAATCACCTTTCTTTCATGTTTAGGCTGAGAAGTATATTTTACTAATCCCCTTTCATTGCCCCACCAAATAGAGCCATCATCTGTAATCTGTACAGGGTTATTAAATATGTATCCGGGAATGCCATCATAAAGAGAGAAAATCTTGTGATGATTATCTTTGATATACAGTAAACCACGTTGTGTACTAAACCACAGTCCTCCATCATGCGGATCTTCAATAATACTCATGACCGAATTATTGGGAAGGAAATCATCAACTGTCAGATGCTCAAATTTAGTAAAATGCTCATCAACTTTAACAACTCCCTCTTTATCGTCACAAAACCATAGATTTTTATGATTATCCTCATAAATATACCGTATGCTTTTTGTAAACGGTTCTATATGTTCAGGAAATACATCCGACTTGAAAGTACCGGTTGACATATCATACAAAAAAACAGCTCCATTCGCTCCTATCCAGATCCTATCCTTTGAATCAGCTTTTAAAGTAAATATTGAATTTATGGCAAGAGACGAATTTCTATTATTGTAATTTACATACTGTCCGGTCAATTCATTATAAACATACACCCCATAAGAACTCCCTATCCAGTACTTGCCTTCTTTATCTCTTTCACATCCGGTAAATGAATTTTGCCTGAAGCAATCATCCGGTTTAAAAAAAGACAGTTTACCCGTCTCTGCATGCAGCAAATACATGCCACCACCATAAGTTCCTATCAAATAATCTTCTCCCAAAGGTTTAACCGACAAAATAATATCCGAACGTAATATCGAAGATTTTATAGTGTAATGTTTCACTATATTCTCTTCTTCGGAAATATAATAAAGTCCGTCACGGGTACCTATTACTTTTCGCCCTTGTTTACCAATCCAGAACCCACGCACATTCAGATTATGGGAATCAAATTTATCCTTAAAAGCATAGATGGAAAAGGTATTCCCACGCGTAGGCGTATAACTCATTCCACCCATGTAAGTACCGATATAAAGGATATTTTTATCTTTCAGTAATGAATAAACAGCATTCGAACAAATGGCATCTTCCTGTATAGAATGTTCTATTGACGTTATTTCTTGTCCGGAAGATGCTTTTATAATTTTGACACCACTTCCATTGATTCCTACATACAATGTATCATTACCTACAGGTACCAAATCCTTAATACATCCATTACCTATTTGCGGATATATGGAGAAAACTTCCTGCCCAATATCAAACTTCAGCATGCCCTGGTTTGCCGTACCTAAATAAATAGTATTGCCCATTAAAGCCAGACAGTTATAGTAATTTAATCCTCCTCTAATATTATTCTCAAACACTCGTGATCTTCCAGTTTCCATATTATAATGGATCAATCCTCCATTTGAAGCAATCCAAACACTATCATCCTCTCCATCTACAATATCCATTAGGCCATTCACAGCAGACAAGGCATTGGAGTCCAGCAGAATCTTTCTGAATACACCACTTTCATACAGAAATAATCCACGTGAACTACCAAGTAGTAATTTCCCCTTCTTACTCACGAAAACCACTTTTACAGACAAAGATTTGCCATCTAAAGCAATCGGTTCAACCGTCTCTGTCTTACGATTAAACTTTATCAATCCTATATCTGTACCCACCCATAAATTTACAGAATCAGTCTCTGCTATCGAAAAAACAGTTCTCCCGGAAAATTGAGGATAAGTCGTCACATTTACCCCATCAAAACGATCCAATCCCATCTGTGTTCCTAACCATACGAAACCACGGGTATCCTTATATATAGCATTTATCGTATTATGGGATAAACCTTCAGATACAGTTACAGAACGAAAAACAGGAGACTGTTGGATTGAATACAGAGATAATGGCAACAACAACATTATCGCCATAAACAAATAATGAATGGCGAATTGAATAACTCTCCCTATATAGTAATATGTGTCTTTCATACATTCATAAAAATCAATCATTTTCCCCTTATTATTACTAAGAAGTCCGACAAACTTAATGATTTATTTGATAGAATGTATAGTTTTGCTCACTAAAACTTAGTTTAATCTCATGATGCATTATACGTAGAATTGTTTTTTATAATTAAACTAAAAAGTGCGATGCCGCTTTAGGTAAATCGGTACGTAAATACGCTATATACATATTGACTTCTATCTAATATGTATTAACCTTATTATTTTAAGAATATGATGAAAAAGAAATTTATTCCGTTATTTATTCTTCTCTTTTATATGCTGAATATAAACAGTCAAGAGTTTACTCATCCGGGCTTACTTCATTCTGAGTCTTCATTAAAAAGAATCCGGGAACTTGTCAGAAATGAGATCCAACCAGCTTACGGTTCATTCAACATCATGAGAGGAATGCCTGAAGGAAAAGCTGATTATTGCATAAAAGGATCTTTCGAAACTATCAGTCGTGCCGGCAGATATGGTTATACCAAAGACCCTTGTGAACGAGATTTTAATGCAGCTTACTACAATGCCATTCTTTGGATAGTCACAGGAAAAGAGCCTCATGCAGACAAAGCAATGGAGATTATCAGAGCGTATGCAAGTACCCTAAAGAAAATAGAAGGTCCGGACGATCCGCTTTGTGCCGGCCTTCAAGGATTTATGCTGGTAAACGCAGCAGAAATCATGAGATATACATATACAGCAGATAAACATACTAACGGATGGGATGCAAAAGATACACCCAAAGTAGAAAATATGTTCCGAAATGTATTCCAGCCGATACTTACTACTTTCTACAATACCAAACCTTACACCAACGGTAACTGGGGAATTGCGGTAACTAAGGCACAAATGGCATTCGGAGTATTTCTGAACGATAAAAAGTTGTATGAAGACGCTATAGAGTTTTTTCTGAAAGGCCATGACAATGGAACTCTTCCCAACTACGTAGCAGAATCCGGCCAGATACAGGAAAGTGGACGTGACCAGCAACATGCCATGTTAGGGTTAGGATGCCTCTCGGAAATTGCCGAAATAGCCTGGACACAAGGCAGAGACCTGTATGGCGCTTTGGATAATCGCCTTATGAAAGGTTATGAATACCTGGCCAAATCTAATCTGGGCTATGAAGTACCTTTCTTTACCTGGAAAGATATAACCGGAAAATATTCAAACTGGACTACGTTAGGGGAAGAAGGGATGGGACGTTTCCGCTCATTATTTGAAATTGCCTACAATCACTATGTTGAACGCAAAGGGTTAGAAATGCCATATACCCAAATTGTATTAGGCATGATACGTCCTGAAGGACCGGGATTTACTTGTGATAACCCGGGCTTCGGCAGCCTGCTGTTCTATTTGGGAAAGGACTTAAATGAAAGGAAAGTCCCCGGACAAATAAATGAGGATCTTTCCCAACTGGAAGGATGGGCTTTCGCCAATTGCTCTTATAAACAGGTAGATAATCTAATGTCATTTGTATCATCCGGAGTAAATATGCAAAAGAAAAGGATTTCCTACCAGGCAGGAAACTATCCGTATATTGCCGTAAAGGCACCCAAGATTCCAGCATCCGCAAATAAAGACTGGTTACAATTAAGCTATAGCGTTGCCAGTGCTCCGGAATTTTGGAAGTTAGATTCGGATAAGGCTAAAAAGATAGGAAAAGACATCTATGTATTCAAGATTACAGACTATCTGTCAAATAATGGAACGCACTTCACAGAAAGGCCAGCAAACATTACTCTTATTCTCAATTTTGGGAATATCGGCAATGAACCGGTAATTGTGGAATGGATTCGCTCATTTGAAAAGCTGGAAGATATTTGAGTAATATATTTCTCTCCTTCGTATATATACTAAAAAAAGAATTAACAAAGAAATTATGAGAAATAAAAGAAAACATGTACTGACGCTCATTCTGTTTTGTTCCCTGGTTTTCTCAATCCGGGCGCAGCAACAACACCCCTATCTGTTCTTTACCCCCGATCGGATAGCAACACTGAAAGAACAACTCAAATCGGATAAAGAAGTCAAAGCCAATTATACCCAGGTAGAACAAGTAGCCAGGGAAGCCTTGAAAGAAAACAATCCTTACCGCAAGTTGGAATATCTGGCATTGACATACCAGGTGACAGGCGAAAAAAGATATGCGGATAAGATCAAAGAATCAATCCGGCAGACAGGTGGAAAAGAAACCCTCGAAGCAAAGGATATGCTGAATCGGGAACCTGCCTGGACTTCATTGCTAAGCACCGCCCATGCCAATCATCAAATGGCTATCGGTTTCGATGCTATCTATAACGAACTCTCAGATGAAGAACGGAAAGAACTGGCACAAGCCATTTACAAAATAGGAATCCGTCCGACGCTGCACGATTGGCTATCACCGGCAACACGTTTCCATGCAATCAATTCCATGGGGCACAACTATTGGGCATCCTGTATTGCCATGACCGGAATCGCTGCCATGGCCGTCAGCAATGAAATTCCCGAGGCTGCCGAATGGATTGATATGGTAAGTAGGGCAACAACGGATTGGGCTAATTTCCAAGGAGATATCTTACAAAACAAACCGGCTAACTTCGATAATGGAGCTTATTACGAAAGTGTGAGTTACGCCAATTACGGGCTCACCCAATACCTGACCTTCCGCCTTGCCATGCAGAATTTCAATCCCCGGGCAGAATGGCCAGAAAGGAAGCTATTTGAACGTGCAGCAGATTATTTTATGTATACCTGTTATCCTGCCGACAGTGATTATCTTCCTTCCCTTTATTTTGGCGACAGCAACATTGCTGCCAATGGTGAAGGAGTCTTGAAATTACTTTGGACATTAGGTTTTCAGAAAACCGATATGTTATGGTATCTCACACAGGTACGGAAAAACCAGGCCAAAGAAAGTATGCCGACCGATACACCCATGGGGTTATTGTACACTCCCGATTTATCTGCGGCTCCACCGCAACCTTCCCTGTCGCTATCTACGGTATATGAAAGAATGGGTTGGAGTGTGATGCGTACTTCTTGGGAGAAAAACACAACCCTGTTAGGAGTGAAATGCGGACATACATGGAATCACTCTCATGCAGACGCAGGTTCATTTATCCTTTTTCATAATGGACAGCAAGTAATTAAGGATGGCGGAAACTGTTGGTATCCCAATCCGTGGTATCGTGAATATTTCTTCCACAGCCAGGCCCATAATGTACTGTTGTTTAATGGACAGGCCCAGCCTCAAGAGCAACAGTACAAAGGTTCGATGCTCGATGGTTCTTTGCATCATCTTACAGACGAAGGAAATATCAAATACATCCTGGCCAACGTGACCGGGCCTACTTCCCGCTACTTTTCTAAAAACCACCGTAGTTTTTTGTGGATAGATGATGTAATACTGGTTATTGATGATGTCTGTTCGCATGAAGACGGTACATTCAGTCTGCTTTTTCACCCGGATGGAGTAAGCAGGAAAAATGGTATTGATTTGAGTGTCGTCAACCAACAGGCTGCTGTGGATATACGCCCTTTATGGCCGGACTATCTGACAGAAAGCGACTTCGAACATGATTTCCCTTATAATCTGAAACTGAAAGCTCACCAGGGTCCCAAAGCTAAGAAGACCGACGAAATGGAAACGTATTATTCGATAACCTATCCGATAAAGGCACAAAGTGTCAAGTTTATAACGGCAATCATCTTGAAAGATTCTCCTGCAAGTAAAAATATTCCTCAGGTAACCCGCCTGAAAGGAGATGATCTGCAAGGTGTCCGTATTGCTAAAGGTGACAAAATAACTGATGTTTATTTAAACACACGGGCAGATGGGCATATTATGCACCGGAATTCCTGCACAAATGTGAACGGTTGGGATACAGACGCATATTTACTTGCTTTTTCTTATAAGAAAGGAACTGACCCCGCAGTTTCCAAAAACATATCGGAATGGTTCATCGGATATGGGAGTTATGTGCGCAATGCTAATGAATCCATTTTCGATTCTTACACTAAAAAATATAAAGTAATCCGCTGACAAGACTAGTTCATTTCTATAGGGATATGAATCAGTTACGAGCTACAGGCTACAAGCTACAAGTAGCTGCGCTATGTTCCGAAAGGCACTTGTAGCCTGTAGCTCGTAACTTCATTCCTTTCTTTCCTGATGTGAGCTATATAGGAGTGCATCAAAAAGCATAACTACCTGTGTGACAATACACTTGATGTTTCACTAAGATCAGTTGTAGTGAAACACGAGTTCAGTCGTAGTGGGAAGTGCCTTCAGTCGTAGTGGGAAATGCCTTCAGTCGTAATAGGAAAATAGCTCGCTATACAGTTTTAAATTCCTCTAACGGGTTTTTGAGTAATATATCCCTCTACTTCGTATATATAAAGAAAGAATTAATAAAAAAGTTATGAGAAATAAGAGTTTGATCCTAATGACAATCTGTGCAGTTCTATCAACCGATCTTTCCGCTCAATCCATTTATCCCGGACAGCATGCCGGAAAAATGAAAAAAGTGACAACAGCGCCGATACAGGTAGAGAGTTTTGACTTAAAAGACGTGCGTTTATTACCAAGCCGCTTTCGCGACAATATGATGCGTGATTCTGTTTGGATGACTTCCATAGCAACCAATCGTTTGCTACACAGTTTCCGCAACAACGCCGGAGTATTTGCCGGACGTGAAGGTGGGTATATGACCGTAAAGAAACTGGGCGGCTGGGAATCACTAGACTGCGAACTGCGCGGACATACAACAGGGCATTTACTATCAGCCTATGCGCTCATGTACGCATCTACCGGAAGCGAAATATTCAAGCTGAAAGGTGACAGTCTTGTTACAGGTCTGGCAGAAGTACAGGCAGCTTTGGGAAACGGGTATCTCAGTGCATATCCGGAAGAATTGATCAATCGGAACATACGTGGGACAAGTGTATGGGCACCCTGGTATACATTACACAAGCTCTTCTCCGGATTGATCGACCAATATCTCTATACAGATAACAAACAGGCATTGGAAGTAGTTACCCGCATGGGTGACTGGGCTTATAATAAACTTAAACCGCTGGATGAACCCACCCGGAAAAGGATGATACGGAATGAATTCGGTGGTGTGAACGAATCTTTCTATAATCTTTATGCCATCACCGGCGACGAGCGTTATCAATGGCTTGCTGAATTTTTCTATCACAATGATGTTATCGATCCGCTGAAAGAACAACGCGATGATTTAGGAACCAAGCACACGAATACCTTTATCCCAAAAGTTCTTGCCGAAGCACGTAACTACGAGCTGACGCAGGATAATGACAGTCGGAAACTGACTGATTTTTTCTGGCATACCATGATAGACCATCATACCTTTGCACCGGGATGCAGCAGTGATAAAGAGCATTATTTCGATCCACAACAATTATCCAAACATCTGACCGGATATACCGGTGAGACTTGTTGTACGTACAATATGCTGAAACTCAGTCGCCACCTGTTTTGCTGGACAGGAGATGCCAAGGTTGCCGATTACTACGAACGTGCACTCTATAATCATATCCTTGGGCAACAAGATCCTGAAACGGGAATGGTATCCTATTTCTTGCCTTTGCTCTCCGGCTCTCACAAAGTTTATAGTACCCGAGAGAATTCCTTTTGGTGTTGTGTAGGCAGCGGCTTCGAAAACCATGCTAAATATGGAGAAGCTATCTATTATCACAATGACCAGGGAATCTACGTAAACCTCTTTATCCCGTCAGAAGTAAACTGGAGAGCGAAAGGAATAACTCTGTGCCAGGAAACAGCTTTCCCTGCAAAAGAGAACACTGCATTGACCATCCAAACGGACAAACCTGTCACCACTACGATTTATCTGCGCTATCCATCATGGAGTAAAAATGTGAAAGTAAACGTCAACGGGAAAAAAGTATCGGTAAAACAGAAACCGGGATCATACATTGCCGTAACCCGCCAATGGAAAGACGGTGATCGCATTGAAGCCAATTATCCGATGAGCCTGCAACTGGAAACAACGCCGGACAATCCACAAAAGGGAGCCCTGCTATACGGACCGCTGGTATTGGCAGGTGAAGCGGGAACAGAAGGTATGCAATCTCCGGCACCATTCTCTGATCCGGCATTATACAATGACTATTATACTTACAACTATCATATCCCGGCTGAACTGAATACCACCTTACAAATAGACCGGAAACACCCCGGACACAGTTTACAGCGTACAGGCGAGGAACTGATATTTAAAACATCACAGGGCAATGTTTTAAAGCCACTGTATGACTTACATCACCAACGTTACGTTGTATACTGGGATCTGTCATTCACATCATGCCGTCCTGCCGATAACCGGCAGGCGGCTTATGATTTTACGCCACTTGACTCCATTGTCACCTCATGGATGAATAAAGGATACTATCCGGGAGCCTCAATCTGTGTAGTCAGAGACGATAGCGTTATCTTTCAGAAAAACTACAAAAACTTTACCCCTGACACCAAAGTCTATGTAGCCTCTGCCGGAAAATGGGTAGCCGCCGCAGTAATCGGAGCAGTGGTAGACTGCACCGAACTGGACTGGAATGATAGTGTAAAGAAATGGATTCCTGAATTTAAAAACGACATAAAAGGAATGATTACTTTACGTCAGTTGCTTTCGCACACATCGGGCGTCCGCCCTTATCTGCCGGAACCACGCGTAGACAATTACAATCATCTGGATTCGGCAGTCATGGAGATTCTTCCGCTTGACACGGTTTTCACTCCCGGTACCCGCTTTGAATATGGTGGACTTGCCATGCAGATAGCCGGCCGGATGGCAGAAAAAGCTATGAATAAAGAATTCGAGGAATTATTTCAGGAATTAATAGCCCGACCTTTAAGAATGAAAAACTCCCACTTCACGCCCGTGAATACAGATGGCGGACACGCTCCCATGTTGGGTGGAGGTCTCTGTACCACTTTGCACGACTACATGCGTTTTCTTGATATGATCTACCACAATGGCGTATTTGAAGAAAAGCAAATACTGAAACCCGAAACCATACATGAAATGCAAGCAGACCAAGTGGGAAATGCAGAAGTTCACCCGGGTGAATATGTGGAACGTGCGCTGAAAAAACATCATACTGGCATATATGGTTTGGGAGAATGGCGGGAACTTATTGATAAAGCAACAGGAGAAGCCTATCAGATCAGTTCACCGGGTTGGGCCGGCGCCTATCCATGGATCAATAAACAGGACCGGGTATATGGATTCTTCATAGCCCATGTACAGGGAAGTTCACAAAAGGAAGATGGCTTCTCGTCATTTTTTGGAAGTCCTGTCATTTCACAAACTGTCTCGAACATTATTTCCCTAAAAAGATAGAATACATTGAGTATCCTCATATTCCAAATCGTATTTATATAAAAACAATAAATACGAAGATATGAAGACTATCGGCTCAGCAATTATTATGTTAGTTCTCACTCCTTCCCTCTTTGCAGACAATGGCAAGGAACTGAAGCTGACATCTCCTGACGGAACACATGAAATAGCATTTTACCAGAAGCAGGTTTCACCTGCGGTAAACGAACTTTGTTACCGGGTAGATTACAAATCACAACCTGTAGTCAATGAATCACGTGCCGGACTGGAACTGGACAACCGGATATGGGAAATGGCTCTGGGAGCACGAAACCTGAAACAGCCTGCCTGCTGGATGGACAATCTGGAAGTGGACTCTGTGACCTACCAACCCGAAACAGACATCACCTGGCAGCCACTTTACGGTGAACGTAGCAGTGTACGCGATCATTACCGGGCTGGCACCCTTTATCTCTCCAAGAAAGATAACTCCGGCTACCGGCTCAACATTGAGGTGCGTGCCTATAATGAAGGAGTAGCTTTCCGCTATTTCTTCCCGGAACACCCAAAGGCTATCTTTCATAAAGTAGTAGGTGATCTCACAGAATACACCTTACCGGCAGGTACAAAAGCATGGACCGAACAATGGGCACAGGCTTTCTTTGAGTACCTGAACATTGATGATATCAAACATCCGGTAGAACGTGCCCTTACGCTGGAACTCCCGAATGGTAAATGGGCGGCATTGGCAGATGCTGATGTAGACGACTGGTGTCTGACCAAATACCTTGCCTCCACCGACAAGAAGAATACACTGACTTCTGTAATGTATAGCCCCGTGGATGTAGTGACTTATTATGCCACTCCCTGGAAGATAGTCATGGCAGCCGACAAACCGGGTGAATTGCTGGAACACAATGATATCATCCAGAATCTGAATCCGCCATGTGAAATTGCCGATGCCGCCGCATGGGTAAAACCAGGCAAGATTATGCGCGAAACAACTATCACAACCGAAGGAGCTATTGCAACCATCGACTTCTGTGCAGCACATAATATCCCGTATATGCTTTTCGACTGGCAATGGTATATGCCCTGTACTTCACATGACGGGGATGCCACAAAAGTGGTTGCCAAACTGGATATGCCCCGTGTTATAGCTTATGGTAAGGAAAAAGGAGTTGGTATCTGGGTGTACGTAAACCAGCATGCACTCATGAAGCAAATGCGTGAACTTTTCCCATTGCTCCGCGAATGGGGAATTGTCGGAATGAAATCCGGTTTCGTACAATACGCCAGCCATCGCTGGGCAACTTGGATGCACGACATGGTTCGCTTGGCGGCAGAGAATCATCTGCTGATGAATATCCATGATGAATATCGCCCTTCAGGCTTCAGCCGTACTTATCCGAATTTATTAACTCAGGAAGGCATTTGTGGAAACGAAGAATTTCCCGATGCAACTCATAATGTCACGCTCCCCTTCACTCGTATGATAAACGGTGCAGCCGACTATACGATCTGTTATTTCGACAAACGGCTGAAAACGACTCATGCTCACCAACTGGCAGCATCACTCGTGTTCTACAGCCCTCTGCAAACTATCTTCTGGTATGACAAACCATCGTTCTATCACGGAGAACCGGAAATGGAATGGTTTGAGAACTTGCAAACTGTATTCGACGATACGAAAGTATTGAATGGCGCTCCCGGCAAAAACATAACAATGGCACGCCGAAAAGGTCAGGAATGGTTTGTTGCAGCCATGACCAACAATGAAGGTTCTGAAGAAGAAATACCTCTCACGTTCCTCGATAAAGAAAAGAATTACCTCGCCTGCATCTATACGGATGGGGGAGAAAAGATAAAAACAAGTACACAGGTGAAATGTACTTATCTGCTTGTCAATGCTTCACAGACCATGAAGTTCCAACTGAAGCCCAGTGGTGGAGCTGCCATAAGATTGATACCTATAGACAGGCAGGAAATGAAGAAATATAAAAAGTACAAAGGAGAAAGATTATAAAATATGATATTCCATTGAGTGAATAAACAGATTCGCTCGTATTAATAGGCAAATAATACATTAAGGTTATTTTCAGTAGATAAAGGTAAGAGTTTGTTTAGGTAAAATCTTTGTTTTCAGGATATTTTAAAAGGTAAATAAAAAGATGAAAAAGATATTTCTGCTTACGACATTGCTATGCGCTGCCTGCTGGCAGGCGGAAGCCCAATATGTATCCAAAGCCTGGGTATCTGACCAGAAGGATGGCACATACATCAATCCGGTGCTGCATGCCGATTACTCCGATCCGGATGTCTGCGCAGTAGGTGAAGATTTTTATATGACGGCTTCCAGCTTCGGATGTGCTCCCGGTTTACCCATTCTCCACTCCAAAGATCTGGTAAACTGGAAATACGCAGGCTATGCGCTGAAACAGATAGAACCCATCGAGTTCTTCAATGCTCCCCAGCATGGAAAAGGTGTTTGGGCACCATCCATCCGCCATCATAATGGAGAGTTTTATATCTATTGGGGAGATCCGGATCATGGCATCTTCATGGTAAAGACCAAAGACCCGGCCGGAGAATGGGAGAAACCGATATTGGTAAAAGCCGGTCGTGGCATGATAGACCCTGCTCCACTATGGGATGAAGATGGAAAAGTTTATCTGGTACACGCATGGGCAGGAAGTCGTGCCGCACTGAACAGTGTTATCACAATTTGTGAGATGAATGCAGAAGGAACAAAAGTGATCAGTGATCCGGTACTGGTCTTTGATGGTAATGATGGAATCAACCATACAATTGAAGGTCCCAAACTCTATAAGCGGAATGGCTACTACTATATTTTTGCCCCGGCAGGCGGAGTAGCAACTGGATGGCAGTTAGTATTGCGTTCGCGGAATATATACGGTCCTTATGAGAAGAAGATTGTCATGGCGCAAGGCTCTACCGACATCAATGGTCCCCACCAAGGCGCATGGGTTGATACGCAGACAGGGGAATCCTGGTTCGTTCACTTTCAGGATAAAGCCATGTATGGGCGTGTCGTTCACCTGAACCCGATGAAGTGGGTAAACGACTGGCCTGTAATTGGAGAAGATAAGGACGGCAATGGTTGTGGCGAACCAGTAACCCGTTATAAAAAGCCCAATGTAGGCAAGAATTACCCGGTAGAAACACCTGCGGACAGTGACGAGTTCAATACCCGTCAATTGGGAATGCAATGGGAATGGCATGCCAATTATCAGGATACATTCGGATATACTTCCGACTTGGGATTCATCCGTATTTACGGACATATTCTCTCCGAGAACTTTGTGAATTTCTGGGAAGTCCCTAACCTTTTATTGCAGAAGTTCATGGCAGAAGAGTTCACAGCAACTACCAAACTAAAAGTTTCCGCCAAAATGGACGGACAGCAATCCGGATTGATTGTGATGGGCTGGGACTATTGCTATCTGGGAGTAGAGAAAGAAGGTGATAAATTTATATTGAAACAAGTGACCTGCAAGGATGCAGAGCAAAAGACACCCGAAACAGTCAATCGCCTGGCAGAATTACCTGCCAGCAGAAAGTACGAAGCAGGTTTGTTTCCCAACTACGAAAGAGATATCTATCTACAGGTAAAAATAGAGAAAGGCGGTATCTGCCACTTCTATTACAGTCTGGATGGTAAGAAATATAAAGCAATAGGTATGCCTTTCACAGCCCGTCAGGGAAAATGGATAGGTGCCAAAGTAGGGCTATTCAGTACCACTCCTTATGGTAAGGAACGGGGATGGGTAGATGCCGACTGGTTTCGCATAGATAAATAAAAAGACTGATTATATGAAAACAAAAGAACTACTGTTCGGTGCATGCTTGTGCATGTTTACAGCTTGCAACATGCCCGAGAAAGGAATGGATGTAGATGTATATGAGGCGCTGGATTACTGTGACGCCCAGGTACAACGCACTTTAACAGAACTAAAAGCGGCAGAAGGTACTATCGATTACTCGATGATGCCGCGTAATATCATGGACAGCCTCAACACCTGGCATTGCCGAAAAGCAACAAAGGATGAATGGTGCAGTGGTTTCTGGCCAGGGGTTTTATGGTATGATTATGAATATACCGGTAAAGCAACCATAAAGGAAGAAGCAGAGAAATTCACCGAACCGTTGAAGTTCCTGTCACAAATTCCGGCATACGACCATGACCTGGGTTTTCTGATCTTTTGCAGCTACGGTAATGGATATCGGTTGACACATAATCCGGAATACAAACAAGTGATTCTGGATACAGCTGATTCACTGGCAACCTTGTTCAGACCTCGTGTAGGCACCATACTTTCATGGCCACGCAATATAGAAATGTTCGGTGGACACAATACGATCATGGATAATATGATAAACCTGGAAATGCTTTTCTGGGCCGCCAAGAACGGAGGAAACCCATATCTGGCAGATATAGCCGTGTCGCACGCCGATAAGACTATGAAATATCAGTTCCGTCCCGACTACACTTCCTATCACGTAGCGGTTTATGATACTTTGACGGGCGACTTCATAAAAGGAGTTACACATCAGGGATATGCAGACAATACCATGTGGGCACGCGGACAGGCGTGGGCTATCTATGGATATACAGTAGTCTACAGGGAAACATTAGATCCACGATATCTGGATTTTGTACAGAAAGTAACAGATGTATATTTGGAAAGATTGCCGGAAGACTATGTGCCTTACTGGGATTTTGATGACCCCAATATCCCGAATGTCCCACGTGATGCCTCCGCTGCAAGTGTAACCGCATCGGCTTTACTGGAACTCTCCACTTACCTGCCCGGCAAAAAAGGGGATGAATATAAGAATGCAGCTATAAAAATGTTGGCAAGCCTGAGTTCGGATAAGTATCAATGCGGCAAAAGCAAGCCGGCATTCCTCCTCCACTCCACCGGACACTTGCCGAATAATTCAGAAATAGATGCCGCCATCATTTATGCAGACTATTATTATATCGAAGCCTTGGTTCGATTGAAGAACTTAATTGAAAATAAAGCTGTCATATAGAAGCAACGCTATCCCCTCTTACTGTTTTGGTTTGAGGGGAAGCGTAAACCAAAATGTAGAACCTTCTCCCAATTTAGAATTCACTCCGATTTCGCCTCCCATATTCTGAATAATGAGCTGGCAAATAGGCAAACCTAAACCGGTGCCCTGCTTAAAGCTATCCAACTTGATGAAACGTTCGAATATAAGATGGAGTTTATCTTCCGGAATACCAGTTCCCGTATCAGTTACATAATAATAGATGTCTTTTTCACGCACTTCATAGCCATAGCGGATGCTGCCGGTCGATGTAAATTTACAGGCATTAGTCAGGAAGTTCAAAACCAATTGTTGAAGTCTGTTTTTCTCTGAATAAACAACATAATCATCCGGCATCCCCGGCTCAAAAATCAGATCAACCCCATCCTGCAAACGAGACTCAACAACTCCCTTCAAGGTTGCTAGCACTCCATTTAATCCAAATTCCGAATAATACAAATCAAGAACTCCGGCCTCAATCTTGGATAAGTCCAGAACATCATTGATAAGTTGCAGCAAGATTCCATTATTCTTCTCTATGATGCTGACATACTCCTTTTTCTCTTCTTCATCTTCAGTCATAGCCAATATACTGGAGAAGCCAATAATTGCATTCAACGGAGTGCGGATTTCATGACTGATGTTAGCAAGAAAGGCAGATTTCAGGCGGTTGGACTCCTCCGCACGCTCTTTGGCAGCAATCAGCTCACGCTCTGCCGCCTTACGCTCCGTAATAAACAATGATGACCCCACCACGATCAAAGGGTTCCCCTTTTCATCATATTGTTCAACAAAAGCACGTGCTTCCATCCAGTCTTCCGAATCGTACGTTTTACCCGGACGATGGACACGATATTCTTCTTTAATTCTAGCAACTTTATTAGCGCGTACATCTTTAAATATTTGTCGGATACGTTCTCTGTCTTCTTCACAAACAAAAGTTAGATAGTCGCTAATATCGGTCGTATAGGTCATTTCCGAAACTTCTTTTTTACCCTGTTCTATCGGTTTGTAAGAACTATATGTGATTTCATCCGTCCGTAAATCCCATTGCCAGGGTAGTAAATCAACAACCTCCAATGCCATAGCCATTTTAGAGTGAGTGAAGCGCTGATTCTGTTCAACCAACTGAAGTCGCTCCAGAATCTTATTTCGCCGAAGTTGGAAAAAGAGAACAACTAACAATAAAACAATACTGCCTACTACCAAGGCAGACTGGTACTTTTCGAGGAAGGTAGGAGGAGCATTCAAATAAACCGTTCCCGGAGGACAGTTTTTAGGAGACAAGCCAAAATCCACCATGTAAGGATAGTTAAAAAGAACCATGGGCTTCGGATTATAATATGGAATATCCCGCGCTTGCTTGCCATCAGCTACAGCATTAATCATCTTCACAATTTCCTCACAGTACAGGTTCATATCATATACACACCCTCCTATTATAGTCCCATCTTCTTCAATACTTGAAATAGAAGAAGATAATGCAAAAAACGGACAAGGCAATGTAGAATTGGCAATCACCTTATAAGAGTTTGCCATCATAAGCATATTACCCGCAAACATTCGTTTGTGGAACCATGAAGCAAATAGAATACCTGTTTCCTCCGGAACCACTTGTCGCAATGTATCCAACAACTGGTCCGGACTCCAAGCACCTGCCGATAAAAACTTATAATTAATATCTGTATATTCAGTGTTAATCAACTCTGAGAGTTGCTGGTCATAATCAATGTCACGGTCAGTCTGATCACCTATTAACAGTAAACTCTTCAGATTCGGAATCATACGACGCAGCAACTGGACACTTTCCGGTATAAAAGCACGTGCAGCAAGAAAAGTCATATTATACTCATTACGCAGATCTTTCAAGTAGATACGATCTTTATATGGAATAATCTGATTGTACATATAGGTAGAATCCGGCCCTATATATCTACTTTCAGCACATACTATCAAAGGTATATCTCCCCAGTGTCTACGCATATCATCACGTAATATCAAAGGAGCATTTCCCAACATCAACACTGCTTTAGGCGGATTGTTACCATAAGTTGAAAAAAGATTTTCTTTATATTGGTTCAGTATCTCAGGAGTTTCTATCGTCAGGATATTCATGTACTCCACATTCATACTCACATCCTTCCGGTCATATTCTTTCTGCATGATGTGTGAAATGATAGTCTGACTCCATGGAGCACCCGATACATAACTACTGATAATCAGCAAATCGGTACCAGAATTCTCTTTCTTATCATCGGCAGACGCCAGAGCAGAGCAAGATAAAAGGAAAATAAGTAAAAGATATCTAATATGTAGTATTCTCATGATTGCATAACTTGATCGTATTAAAACACAGAAAAGCAGCATTTAGTTCATGAAAAGAAAGACTTTCCTTGTGATTATCAATATTTTCTTAGAAATAGTTTTATATTTGCATTCAATAATTATCACGAAAAGCTATTATATATGAAAAAGTTAATTTATCTCTCCGTTCTTGCTTTCTTTGCGGGAAGTATCAGTTCTTGTAAACAAGAGAATCGTCCTCAACTACTCAATGGAATAGTTTATGATGCTACAATGAATAATATCACCTTGATTACGGGAAAAGGTGATACAATAAACATCAGCACTATGGATGCCAATCCGGATAAAGTTCCCGGAGTATTACTGGAGGACAGTGTAGAAGTAACATGTATCAAAGAAAAGATTGAAGGCGGGGAAATCCTGAAAGCTACCGAACTGGTAATAATCAAGAAGTGATATTTATATAAATAAGGGGTGTTCCGAAAATCACCCCTATCTCTTTTTATTCTCTATTCATTAATCGTTGTTCAGCTATGCCCTCATACTTCGTACCCGGGCGTCCATAGTTAGCATAAGGATAAATGGATATGCCACCACGCGGAGTAAAAAGTCCTGTTACCTCAATATATTTAGGATTCATCAGGTGAATAAGATCCTTCATTATAATGTTCACACAGTCTTCATGAAAAGCGCCATGATTACGGAAACTAAACAGATAAAGTTTCAAGCTTTTACTTTCCACCATCTTTATATCAGGAATATAACTAATACGGATTTCCGCAAAGTCCGGCTGCCCGGTTATAGGACATAGGCTGGTAAATTCCGGACAATTAAAACGTACCCAATAATCATTCTCGGGATGCTTATTATCAAAAGCTTCCAACACTTCAGGAGCATAATCCTGCTTATATTCTGTTTTTCTCCCCAAAAGGGACAATTGATCTTTTAATTCGGTCATAATTATATTACCCTTTACTAATTAAATATTTCTCTAATCCCTCACGACGTAACTTACATGCCGGACAATGCCCGCAGCCATCACCCTGAATCCCGTTATAACAAGTCAACGTTTCGTTCCGTATCAGATCGAGCACTCCCAATTCATCCGCTAATCCCCAGGTTTCCGCTTTATCGATCCACATCAATGGAGTATGAATTACGAATTGCTCGTCCATAGCCAGATTCAATGTAACATTAAGCGACTTGATAAAGGTGTCCCGACAATCAGGGTATCCGCTGAAATCAGTCTGCGACACTCCTGTCACGATATGATTGATACCGTGTTCACGGGCATATACAGCAGCAATGCTTAGAAAGAAGAGATTACGTCCCGGCACAAATGTATTGGGATAACTACCGGCTGGCTTTTCCTGATCCATAACCATCGTTGTATCCGTCAGTGAGTTGTGCCCCAACTTACCGATAAAAGATACATCCATTGCTTCAAACTCCACACCAGCTTTACCGGCTATTTCCCGTGCCAGTTCCACCTCTTTCTCATGCTTCTGTCCGTACAGGAAACTCAAAGCGACCACTCTCTTAAATTCACGCTTTGCCCAAAACAGGCAAGTGGTAGAATCTTGTCCACCACTGAACACTACTAATGCAACTTCTTTATTCACAACCATTCATTATTAATTGCAAATGATGAATGCAACAGCACAATTCATGCTGCACAAACATTCATCATGCAGTATTTATCATTACTTCAAATATCTTTGATTTTCAATATATTATAAGAAATATCCTGATCGTACACATCACTACCGTCAATACGTTTAATAGCCGCCACAACACGGATAGTGACCGGAAGAATCAGCACTTCATACAGGGATTTCAATACAATCTGAATACACATCATCACCAGTAATTCAGGCCAGGCAATAATTCCTCCGAAAGCAACAGGAAAGAATATCAGAGAGTCTGCCGTCTCCCCCACTACAGTCGACCAGATGGCACGAGCCGAGAAATGCCGTCCGCCACTTGCCACTTTCATACGACTCATGACATAAGCGTTGAGGAACGAACCAACCAGAAAAGCTGTCAGACTCGCCACCACAATACGAGGCGCCATTCCGAAAACAAAGTTGAAGTGAGCCTCCCCCTCCCAAAATGGCGCAGCCGGTAATGCTACGGCTATCAATCCAAGCATCACCACAAAGAAATTCATAGCAAAACCACTCCAGATAATGAGACGTGCTTTACGAAAGCCCCACACTTCAGCAATGCAATCATTGATAATATAAGAAATAGGGAAAACCAGTAACCCTGCGGTAACGGTAATACCGAAAACCTGGATAACTTTAGTTTCAAGAAGATTAGCTGCAATCAGACAAACATTAAATAGAATACCCAGCAGCATAAAGGGTACAGATACTTTTTGCTTCATAAATCCTGTTTTTTACGTGGTGTTCTAGAATACACGACCGCTATTCACGGCATCATAAGATCGTTAAATCGGCTGCAAAGATACGTTTTCTTCCATTGACCGCAAAACCATTTCTAATTTAAGTTGTTCAAAGGGCATTCACCAAAACCTAACTTAATAATGAAGACAATCTTAAAAGTAATGTTTCTGTTGTGCGGCATCGGTCTTATTCCGTCCGTGGCTAAAGCACAAGAAAAAGTGATTATTGACGACGAGGCATCTAACGGCATCGTCATGGTTACCATCGACAAGGCAGGCGACGAGATCGTCCGTATCATGAACGAATCGCAATTCAGGTACATCCACGATCCTAAAGCCCCCCGCTTCCTGTTGATGGATAAAAAAGGGAAATTCGCCCTTGGTATCGGCGGATATGTGCGTGCCACTGCCGAATATGACTTTGGCGGCATCGTGGACAACATGGACTTCATCCCTGCCTACATTCCGAATGCCAGCAAAGTAAAGAACCAGTTCCAAATGGATGCAAGTACTTCCACCATCTTCCTGAAACTGGTAGGGCATACTAAATTGCTGGGCGATTTCGTTGTATATACTGCCGGTAACTTCCGTGGCGGCGATAAGGTATTCCAGTTGCGAAATGCTTATATGTCGTTCCGTAATGTAACGGTGGGTTATACTTATGGTGGGTTCATGGATTTGGCTGCATTGCCGTCCACTATCGACTTCCAAGGCCCCAATGGTGCAACTTTTTACCGTGCCACTCAACTTGCCTACACTTACAAAGGCTTGAAAAACTTGCGTTTCCATGCATCTATCGAAGTGCCAAGCGTAGATGGCGCCACGAATGACGAACTCAGCGTAGCCCAACAACGTATGCCGGACTTCACCGCTTACGCCCAATACGGCTGGGGAGCTAACAGCCATCTTCGTGTGGGTGGTATCGTGCGCAGCATGACGTATACCAGCACGCTCAGCAATCATGCATCCGATGTTACCGGATGGGGTGTACAGGCATCTACTTCGTTCAATCTCAGTAAGAAATGGGAAATCTTCGGGCAAGCTACTTACGGAAAAGGTATCGGACAATATTTGAATGATATAAGCAATCTGAATGTGGACATCGTTCCCAATCCAGAAAAAGAAGGCAAGATGCAGGCATTGCCTATGCTGGGCTGGTTTGCCGGGGCACAGTATAATATCTGTCCGAAAATATTCGTATCCGGCACATACAGTATGTCCAGATTATACTCTGAGAATGGTTATCCCAACGATCAACCAAGCAGTTATCGCTACGGACAGTATCTCGTAGCCAATGTATTCTGGAATGTCACTCCAAACATGCAGGTAGGAGCCGAATACCTCCGTGGCTGGCGTACAGATTTCAGCAATTCAACACACCATGCCAACCGAATGAATTTGTTGGTACAATATTCTTTCTAAAAATAACGTATAGATTAAAAATAGCATAGGAAATAAAAAATGGTGCAAATCATCTGATAGTATGTAACTAAGAGATTTGCACCATATCTTTTGTCTTTCTTTTCTCTTTAGACACTCAGCGTTTTGGGATTGCGACGAACATCCCATACTGCGGCAATTTCCACTGTTTGAGTCTCTTCGAGCACCCTATAGATTAGCTTATAATACTTGTGAACTACGAGTGAACGATAAACCTCTACTTGGTCTTCTAAAGATGATTCTAAAGGACCAGCGTAAGGGTTCTTAGCTAAAAAAGCTGCCCCCTCAGTCATTTTCCTATAAATACCAAGAGCAGCTTTTTTATCTTTTTGTGCCAGAAATTCATAGCAATTATCAGCATGGCCGGTTGCTATAGGTAACCATTTCAACTTCATTAATGCAGAAATTTACGTCGCATCATTTCCTCATTACTTATGCCCAGTCCTAAACGAGATTCTTCCCGTGACTTCCTCAACTCTTCCTTCAACTCCTCCACCGTAAACTGGCAAGGGGCGTTCCGGTAATCATATTCTTCCTCTTCCTGCATCAGACGCAAGGCATAATCCCGTATTTCCTGTACGATTCTCGGGTTTTCAATCTGCATTACAGACTGCACAGTTTCCACTTTTAGGCTGTTTAAGTCGAGCCCGTAAGCCGCAGCAGGCTCATTCACCGTTTGCTTTTGTTCTTCGGAATCAGAATATTTCTTCATAATCACTCCTTTCTTTGATATTGCATCAACAAAAGTACATAATATTATCCGTAAAAGCTCCCCGTTTCTCTTAAAAGTTTTCTTGAAAAGGAATATCCGAGAAATACGACAAAGCCGCCTCAAGTATAATATACCCAAGACGGCTTCTGCTATATAATAAGTAATTATGAAATCAGAATCTGTAGTTAATGCTAGCGCCAAACACCTTATTTGTACGGCTATAGACATTTGTACCGCTCAATCCGGTATTATTATAGTTCTGAGATTTTTTAGTATAATCATCGTAGGTAGTCCACATGTAGCCAACGTTCAGGGCGGCTCTTGCTGTTAAATTCAGCTTGGCACCAAAACCCAGAGTATAAGAATCACATGAGAAACTGGTATCAGTCTGATAGTCGTCAGACAATCCATAGTCTGTAATCTGACCTCCACAACTCAAAGTCAAATGCTTGGTTACATCCCACTCAATACCTGCCAGATACTCGTTTGTTCCCTTTGTCAGAAACTTCTGTTTACCATTGGCCATTCCTGCACTCTTGTCATCAAAGAAGTGGTATTCCACAGATGCGCGCAATACCGGAAGGAACTCATAAGCGGCAGCTATAGAAAGCATGGAAGGGATATCATTCGGAGTATTCACACCATGCTTGTAATCCGCCAATTCACTTTCAGCGGCACCAATCATACGAAGCGAGTTCTCTTTAGTGGAATTCTCAATGTTCAGGTTAGTCATGAACTCATACTTTGCGCCAATGTTCAGCTTGCCCAACTTGGCATCCAAGCCGATAACCGGAGTAAATCCCCATCCGGTCTGACTGCAATCCAAGTCGATGCCGATAAGTTCCGTGCCGGTAGGTATCGTTCCTCCGGTAGGCAAAGGCAAATTAGTGGCGGCACTGGCATTTAATGCACCCTGATAACCACCAGTAAAGTAGTTCATACGACCACCCGCAAAGACAGAAAGCCAGTCCGTTGCCTTATAAGTCAAGCCCAACTGTACAGAGTAGATATACTGCTTGCCATCCATGTAGCTTTTCAGCGAATAGACATTGCTCGGAATGTTTTGGGCTCCCAATCCACCTATCACCATAGCATCGAACATGGGAAGGCCATCATCAAACGAGGCTTTTCCACCGCCGCCAGTAATGCCGAAAAAGCCGGAAAGTGTCCAGTCACCCATCTTATAAGCGGCAAACAAACTGGGAATGACAGGAGCAGATGCCTTACCCTCATAATACTTATTCAGCCCCAAACCTTCGCACGAAGCATCGATATTTCTTGTTTGGAAAGCACTCTGAATACTCAAAGACATATGAAAACCGTCATTCGGCAAAAATGCCAGACCTGCCGGATTGGACAAAGCACCATCTATTTCAGTTGTAGCACCACGGGATAGCATACGAAGAAAAGCAGCATGCTGATTTGTATTCGTCAGCAGTCCTCCTGCAAAAGTTGAAGTTGAAACGATTAGCATCATAAAGCTAATCAAGCTAATTTTTCTCATCTAAATATTTTTTAATTGTTAGCGGGCGCAAAGGTACAATAATATTGCACATCAGAAAGCATTTTGTGCAGAAAGATGCATTGCAGACAAAAATTAATTGAAAAAAGAAACTGTTTCTAATGAAACGGATAAAGAAAAGATCATGGAGGATGTATAACAGAACCGTAAGGAGAGAATCTCGTAATCATGAACAACGAACCATAATCTCACAACCAACTAATCTTAAACATGCAAGAAACTAATCTCTGCACCGCAAGAAACTAATATTTTCCTTGCATCTAATTATTCATACTATAACTATTTAAGTTTCTTACAATATCTGTTGTAAGAAATTAATATAATTATTGTAAGAAACAAATATAATTGATGTATGAATAATTAGATGCAAGGAAAATATTAGTTTCTTGCGGCGCGGAAATTAGTTTCTTGCAAGAGCAGAATTAGTCTGCCGCAAGTGTGCAATTGACAGAGAAGGCTACCCGTAAACCCATGCAACTTCTGAACCTTATCATTCACACACGTGTTATTTATACTATATATACTAAATTCTAAAAACTTCAGAAATCATGGCATATACAATTGCTTTTTTCGGCACCAAGCCCTATGACGAGGCTTCGTTCAATGAGAAAAATAAAGAGTACGATTTTGAACTCCGCTATTATAAAGGGCACCTGAACAAACACAACGTGATACTGACACAGGGTGTGGATGCCGTCTGCATATTCGTAAATGACACTGCAGACGCGGACGTGCTGCGTATGATGGCCGATAATGGCGTAAAATTGCTGGCATTGCGTTGTGCCGGGTACAACAATGTAGACCTAAAAGCAGCAGCCGAATGTGGCATCACGGTGGTACGTGTCCCCGCCTATTCGCCTTACGCCGTAGCTGAATATACCGTTGCCCTCATGCTTTCGCTGAACCGCAAAATTCCCCGTGCCACTTGGCGCACCCGTGACGGTAACTTCTCCCTGCATGGATTGCTCGGCTTCGACATGTACGGAAAAACAGTCGGCATCATCGGCACCGGAAAGATTGCAAAGAAGCTCATCATGATTCTGCGCGGCTTCGGAATGAACATTCTGGCTTATGACTTATATCCCGACTATAACTTTGCCCGCGAACATCAGGTAGTATATACCACGCTGGACGAACTTTATCACAGTTCGGACATCATTTCCCTACACTGCCCCCTCACCGAACAGACCAAATATCTCATCAACGACTACTCCATCAGCAAAATGAAGGACGGCGTAATGATTATAAATACAGGGCGCGGACAACTGATACACACCAATGCCCTGATAGAAGGCTTGAAAAATAAGAAAATCGGTTCCGCCGGACTGGATGTGTATGAAGAAGAAAGCGAATACTTCTACGAAGACCAATCGGACCACATCATTGATGACGACGTACTGGCACGCCTGCTTTCGTTCAATAATGTCATTGTAACCTCACACCAGGCGTTTTTCACCCGGGAAGCATTAGAAAACATTGCTTCGACTACATTGCAGAATATCAGAGAGTTTACAAGTGGGAAAGCCCTGGAAAATAAAGTAATATAAGGGAGCTACGAGCTACACAGCTACAAGCTACACAGCTACAAGCTACAAGTGCCTTGCGGTATGATAGCCTCATAGCGCAGCTACTTGTAGCTTGTAGCTGTGTAGCTTGTAGCTTTTCTACTAAACTTTTTCAAAACCAGTTTGTTATCTAAACATATCAACCATTTAAAAGAAAGGAATTAATTATGAAAAAAGTAATAGACAAAGCGGAAAGCCGTGGACGTGCTCTATATGATTGGCTCGACAGTCACCATACATTCAGCTTCGACACCTATTATAACCCGCGTCGTATGAACTTCGGCGCCCTGCGTGTACTGAACGACGACCGTGTAGAACCAGGTAAAGGCTTCGGCACCCACCCGCATAAAAACATGGAAATTATCTCCATCCCTCTGAAAGGAAAGCTGAAACATGGCGACAGTCAGAAGAACAGCCGCTCCATCACTCCGGGTGACATACAGACCATGAGTGCCGGTACCGGTATTTATCACAGTGAAATGAACGGCAGTGACACCGAACCGGTAGAGTTCCTGCAAATCTGGGTAATGCCGGAGAAGCTGAATACACCACCTGCCTATCAGGATTATGACATCCGCCCGTTGCTGCGCAAGAACGAACTGACGTTGATTGTTTCACCGGACGGTGACGCTCCTGCCAAGATGCTGCAACAGGCATGGTTCTCCATCGGAGAGATAGAAGCAGGCAAAAAGATCGGCTACCACATGCACCAGTCGCATGCAGGGGTGTACATCTTCGTGATCGAAGGTGAAGTGAAGGTGGACGACACTGTACTCTCACGCCGTGACGGCATGGGTGTATATGACACTCACAGCTTTGAGCTGGAAACACTGAAAGACTCGCATATCCTGCTGATGGAAGTGCCCATGTAAGTCTTTTAGATAAAAATAACAGCTAAAAGCCAAGGTTTATGTAGCGTTTTTCGTAATATTGCGCTATAAATTGACCCTTGCATGAAACTTGATTACATTTACCATAGCGGCTTCGCGATTGAAGCGGACGGAGTGACAGTCATTATCGATTACTACAAAGATTCCTCTGAAACGGAATATAATAAAGGTATCGTTCATGACTATCTGTTGGGAAGACCCGGAGAACTATATGTGCTCTCTTCCCATTTTCACCCCGACCACTTTAATCGCGAAGTTCTTTTATGGAAAGCCGGACGCCCGGATATTCACTACATCTTCTCCAAGGACATCCTGAAACATCGTCGCGCCACACGTGAGGATGCCACCTATATAAATAAAGGTGATGTGTACGAAGACCCGAATATCCGTATCGAAGCATTCGGTTCCACGGACGTGGGCATCTCTTTTCTGATCGACCTGCAAGGCATCCGGCTGTTCCATGCTGGAGACTTGAATAACTGGCATTGGAGTGAAGAGTCCACCCCACAGGAAATCCGGAAAGCGGAAGGTGACTTCCTTGCCGAGGTGAAGTGCCTCCAGCAGACCGCCCCTTCGGTAGACGTAGCCATGTTTCCAGTGGACAACCGCATCGGAAAAGATTATATGAGAGGTGCGGAACAATTCGTGGAACGGATAAAAACCGCTATCTTTGTACCTATGCACTTCAGCGAGGAATACAAGGGCGGAAATGCTTTCCGGGAGTTTGCCGAAAGCAAAGGTTGCCGTTTCCTTTCCATCACCCGCAGGGGCGAAAGTTTCGATATTACTCAATAAAACATACGCATTATGAAAAATTTGACACAGTTTCTTTTTATGCTGTTATGCATCTGTCTGCCGGCCACAGCGTTTGCAGACGCCAATAAAGATAAAGATGACGACAGCAAGTATCTGGCAGGTGCAGTACCCGAAGTAGATGGAAAAGTGGTATTCACCAAAGAATTCAGCATTCCCGGCATGTCGCAGGAAGAAATCTTCAAACGCATGCAGAATTGGATGGAAGCACGGCTGAAAAAGAATGAAAACACCAGTCGCGTAGTCTACACCAATCCGGAAGAAGGACAAATCGTAGGTACGGGAGACGAATGGATCGTGTTCAGTTCGAGTGCGCTTTCTCTGGACCGCACAAAGATACTCTATCAGATTTCAGTGGTCTGCGCACCTGAGAAGTGTACGATGGAAGTAGAGAAAATCCGTTTCAACTATCGCGAAGGCAAAGAGAAATATACGGCAGAAGAATGGATTGTGGACAAGTACGCACTGAATAAAGCCAAAACCAAATTGGTGCGCGGACTTGCCAAATGGCGTAGAAAAACAGTAGACTTTGTAGACGACCTGGCCCTTGGAGCAGCCGAAGCCCTCAGTGCAAGCACTGTTAAGAAAGCAGCCGAAGCAGCTGAGCAGAAGGAAGCAAAGAAAGAGGAAAAGAGTGTTGTAAACTCTGGTCCGATAGTAATTGCCCCAAAAGCAGAAGTTGAAGTGAAGACTCCGGCTGAAACCAGCAAAGTCACAGTAATCCCTGCCACTCCGCTCACCCCGGCTACTCCTGCAACGTCAGGTACAGTGCCCGGCTACAAAGAAGTAGCTCCGGATCAATTGCCGGCAAATGCCATCCAAATGGGTGCGGGCAAGTTAGTGCTTGTAATCGGCTCGGATGCTTTCAACATGACCATGATGACAGCAAACGCAGGTGGTTCATTGGGCAAATCATCAGGCAAGCCTGTTATTTTCAGCTTCCTTTCTCCCGACCAGCCTTACGAACAGATGGAGACGGCAGAAACTTACACTGTTCGTTTCTATCCGGCAAACCAAAACGAACCGTCAGTTGTTTTGGAATGTAAGAAGATGCCTTCACAAGCTCCGATGGAAGGTCAACCACGCATGTATGTGGGTGAAATCCTGAAGGCATTCGTAAAATAATCACTAACAACTAATCACTAATTACGTGGAAATAAAAGCTAAATTCGATCATTTTAATATCAACGTTACCAACTTGGAACGTAGTATTGCTTTCTATGACAAAGCATTGGGATTGAAAGAACATCATCGTAAAGAAGCCTCAAACGGCTCCTTCACATTGGTTTACCTGACAGATAACAGCACAGGTTTCCTCTTGGAACTGACTTATCTGAAAGATCATCCGCAAGCTTATGAACTTGGAGAGAACGAAAGCCATTTATGCTTCCGTGTTGCCGGTGATTATGAAGCTATTCACCAATACCATAAAGAAATGGGTTGGGTATGCTTTGAAAATACAGCTATGGGATTGTACTTCATCCATGATCCGGATGATTACTGGATAGAGGTGCTTCCGGCAAAATAGAGTAAAAATGATAGGGCGATAGGGTGATAAAGTGATAGGGTGATAAAGCGATGAGCGTACATTCCCCTATCACCTTATTACCCTATAACTTTCTATTTATGACGACCTGCCCTTTTCTTCCGTATATCCGCCTTCATCTTGGCAGCACCGGAACCATGTTTCCCGGTAATATACGATTTCTTCTTGGCTTTAGTTTTCACCTTTCCATCTTCCTTGGGTTTGTCTTTCTTTCCTTTAAAGACGATACCGCCCATTATTGCATCTTCTATACTCATATTCGGTTTCTATTACTATTACATTTATAAGCCGATGCAAAGATAACCATTTTCTACCACTTTCCTGACATTCGGAATATTACAATCAGAATTTTCTATGCTAACGGGAAGCAAACGGTGATACGGGCTTCTTCACTTTCAACCGTATAACTACCATGAGAGATTCCTACAAACAAACGATTGATATCATGCTGTATCTGCTGCAATCTGTCGGAGGAAGATATAGACAAAGGACTTCCGGTGACTGCCAGTTCAATCTCCCGCTCGTGATTCGTTCCGGTAAGTTTACAATGAATTGTAACGGTATCTTTCGCGGTAAAGAGGGAAGTCATTAATTTGTGGAATCTGCTGCTATCAATGCGGAACATCAACGACTCCACATCGTGCTCAAAAATAACGTTAGCAAGATTTCCCTCCTGCATGCCTGCCATATAAATCGCGTCACGACAAAGTTGGACCACATCATACGATTGTATATCGAAACGCATCATTCCTGACTCCAGGCGAGACAGGTCAAGCACATTATTTACCAACGTTATCAACTTTTCCGCATTCACCGTAATGCTGGATGAATACTCAGTCCTTTGTTCGGGCGTAAGCGTACTTCTTTCAACCGACAATAGCTTAGAGAGCCGGACAACACTGTCCAGAGGCACCTTTATATCATTGACTATATTCTTTAAAAAGACGTCCTTCATGTGGTTAGCCTTCCGGGCCAGTTCACTTGCCGCACGTGTCTCAGCTTCGGCTTTCTTCAGAAGAGAGCGAATATACAAGGTACGGATGGTAAACGTCAGTATTATAATAAGGAGTATCGTAACCGAAGCAAAAGTCAACCATCTTACCTTATTCTGAGTCTCCGCCTGTTTCAGTAACTCCTTTTTTATCCGGTAGTTACTCTGAACAGTCTCTTCCTGTTGTGCCCGGAAATAGTGTATAAGGGAGTCACCTATCTGAACAATCTCTTCATAGGTATCCAAAGCCGCTTCTTTCCTTCCGGCATCCCACAGGTATTGTGCTTTTGTCTTCCGGACATTCCGTTCATACCAGGGTTGCAGACCTTTACTACGTTCCAATACCAAGTCCAGTTCTGTAAAACAAGCATCCCAGTCTTGAACCAGATGATAATAATCGGCCCAAGAGAGATGGTACTGAAAATAATAAGGCAGGAATACGTCTTCAGTATAGTGCTTCTTCGCCATCAAAAGATGGGACTTTAGCTTAGGGATTTCTCTCACTTTCGCATAGATCTGGCAGAAACGCAGTTCATTATCCAACAACCGGTCCCGATATAAAGGATAATTAGCTGGCTTTGCTCCTGCTAATTGTTCCAGTATTTCTTTCTCCTGATTCAAAATATTCACCGCATTCTCTACATCTATCAGGCCAATATAACAACCGCTCAATCCCCAATAAGTATCTAATTTCTCACGTGTACTTATCATCGGGCACTTCAATGCTTCCTTATAAGCCTCTGCACCTTCTGCATACTGTTCTGAGTATCCATAAGCGGAGCCTAAAGCAATATAAGAAGTGTATATTCCTTTTTCATATCCCAACTTTTCAGCATCCGCCTTCATCTGCTTAGCTTGCAAAACAGCATATTCAATATTTCCTCTGGAACATTGAATATCAAGCACTGCTTCCCAGGAAGAAAAATAATATTCGTAGGATTTCAAACGATGACTGCACTCTTTCATAAGCGCCAATTGTCGTTCCATTTCCGGCAAGTCTCCTCGATATTGCGAATATCGGAACATTTCATGGCAAAGAATCAACTCAAGCCGTCCGTTACGAAGAGCTTTTGCTGCTTGTAGAGCAGAGTCAGCGAGCTCGATAGACCAGTCCGCCCTGATATTTTGCTGATACATATCTTTCAGATATTCCACACGTACCGTATCCACCGGCATGCTATGATATACTTTGAAAATACTATCACGCAAGATTTGTTCCTGAGGAGTCAATCCGGCAGAAACGTGCAGCACTGAGCCTAACAATATCAATAAGATATAAAGTCGTTTCATGCCTCACTCCTTTCTCCCAACGGATGGGTAAAAACAAACCGTGCCCCGTCTGCATACGAAGGGTCTATACAAATATCACCTCCCAGACGCTTGATGATAAGTCGGCAGATAGATAGTCCTAATCCGGTTCCCTGCGCTTTTTCATCCAGCTTCTCAAATCTTCCAAATAAGCGGGAATGGAGTTCGGGAGCAATGCCGCAACCGGTATCAGTTACTGCAAAATGGGCCTCATCTCCCTTCTGTTCCAGGCTCAAGGTGATTTGTCCCTGCTTCGTAAACTTAGAAGCATTGACAATCAGGTTGATCAGAACTTGTTGTAAACGGGAGGAATCAGTATCTATCATAAGAGAATCCAAATCTGAACGGAACAGGATATCCGCTTGTGTATGCTTTATCTTTTCCATCGTCTGCACTACATATTTACATAAGGCTACGGCATCGCAGGAAGCAAGATGAAACTGCATGTGCTCAAGGTCTATACAAGAAATATCCACCACATCATTAATCAGTTTCAGCAGTAAATCAGAGTTCAGCCGTATAATGTCATCACACTCCCGTATGGTGTCATCATCAATGCCATCCATGCTCAGAATGCTTGAAAAGCCGGCAAGTGCATTCAGCGGAGTTCTGACTTCATGACTCATATTGGAAAGGAAAAGGCTTTTATTCTTCACCGACTCTTCTGCCAGAATCTTAGCTTCTTCCAACTTCTTCCGGGAAATGGTAAGCAGTTTATTCTGTCGCCTGAAAAAGAAGAAACAGACTAAAAAAGCAGCACTTAAAAACAGGACGATTCCGATGAAGTAAGAAAGCAGACGGTTAGCATATTCTTTATTCTGTAATTCAAGCTCGTCTATCCGGTAAGTGGCACGCAAGTCTTCTATTTCTTCACCGTAAATCTGCTGATAGATAGAATCACACTGGCTGCTCAACTCTTGATAAGTCTGATAAGCTTCTTCATAGTTTCCCGCCTCTACTGCCTGCTGCGCCTTTTGTCTTAGTGAGACGCCATCAGAAGCCGCAACGCTGAAAGCGAATAGTCCTGATAGCAGCATCAAACCCAAAAGTTTTTTTTTCATTTGCCTGAAATTACATGGTTTCCATAAGAAGTAAGTATACAGCCTTCGCTACACCTACGCTACAAAGATAGCTTTTTTCTACTAATAGACTGCATTTTTCGTATCTTTGCGGACAACTTTTAAAGATTGAATAGAATGAACACTACGCTGCTTTCTGCTGATAAGGACCCGATGGGTGCTGCTATTGCCGATTATTATAAACGACACAAGGCCGAACGGCTACGGGTTTTCTCCTCACAGTTCGATGAGGATGAAATTCCGGTAAAGGAACTTTTTCGTACGGAAAAGCAGATGCCTCTTCTGGAACGTACCGCCCTGCAACTGGCTACGGGAAAGATTCTGGATGTGGGAGCCGGAAGCGGTTGTCATAGTCTTGCCTTGCAGGAAGCAGGCAAGGATGTACATGCCATTGATATTTCACCACTTTCAGTAGAAGTGATGCAACAACGCGGTGTACGGCATGCCACATTACTCAATCTGTTCGATGAACATTTCCAAGAGACATACGACACTATATTAATGTTGATGAACGGTTCTGGAATCATCGGTCAGTTGGAGAACCTGCCTGCCTTCTTCAAAAGAATGAAGCAACTGCTACAACCCAGCGGCTGCATCTTTATGGACTCCAGTGATCTGCGCTATCTGTTTGAGGAAGAAGACGGAAGTTTTGTGATCGATCTGGCAGGTGACTATTATGGAGAAATAGACTTCCAGATGCAATATAAGGATATTCTGGGAGAGTCATTCGACTGGCTTTACATTGATTTCCAGACACTCAGTCTTTATGCAGCCGAAAATGGTTTCCAAGCGGAGTTGGTAAAAGAGGGAAAGCATTACGATTATTTAGCCAAGTTGACCTTGAAATAAGGTCAACCCGGACTTTCTGTTTATTATTTCTTTGCCAGCATTTCATCTATCTTCTTCGTTAATGCGGCAAATTCCTCCTCATTGTACAAGCGGGTCAGCATCACAATGCGCCCGTCTTTATCAATCAGTACATTGCGGGTAATGCCGGCATTACGAAGCGCATATTTGGCAAAGATATCTGCACCGGGATCTAATCCCAAAGGATAAGTAACACCGGTTGATTTGCCGAATGCAATCACTTTGTCCAACGGCTCATCACGGTCTATACCAATAAGAGCAAATGCTGAATTATCTTTGTGTTTCAGCCAGATATCTTTTTCTATGAAAGGCATCTCTTTGCGGCATACCCCACACCAACTGGCAGTGAACTGTAACATCACTGCCTTTCCACGAAGTTCGGAAAGGGTAACTTTCTTACCGTCTGTCAGGGTAATGGTAAAGTTGGGAGCCATCTCCCCTACTCTTACAATGTAGCCGGTGCTATCGGCAGCTACTTCCTGTGCTTTGCCCGATAAACTGCAAAGGGCAAACAGGATAAAAATCAAACTCTTTACTACTTTCATCGATCTTATACTTTAGTTATTTTAAAACGGGAACAATAACGGGAGCACAAAGATCATCACAATTCCCATAATTATCTGTAAAGGCAAACCTACTTTAACATAATCCATGAATGTATAACGTCCTGCAGGCATCACCAATGCATTGGGCGGAGTTGAGAACGGAGAAGCAAAACACATACTGGCTGCCACGGTTACGGCAAATAGGAATGGATACGGACTCAAATCCAACTGTATGGCAGACTGAAGCGCAATCGGTGCAAGAAGTACTGCCGTAGCCGTATTACTAATAAACATAGTCATCAGCGAAGTGGTGAAATAAATACCAGCTAATAACACATAAGGTCCGTAACTACCTAGCCCGTTTACCAGCGATTGGGACACCAATTCGGAAGCTCCGGTCTTTTCCAGCGCCAACGACATAGGCAACATAGCGGCAATCAGAACAATACTTTCCCAGTTAATAGTTTTATATGCCGCTTCCACATTTCGGAAACAGCCGGTAAGCACCATCAGCAAACCTGCAATCATTACTGCCGTTACCGGAGCGACAGGGATGAAATCGAACATCATCATTACCACCATTCCCAACATGATAATGGCAGCAACAGGTGCTTTATGATTCAGGGTTACTTTGGCAGCCTCAGCAAGCGGTTGTCCGAGTACTACCCAATCAGAGGGATCTTCACTCAAACGCGCTATATTCTCCCATGTTCCTTGCACCAACAGCACATCTCCCGAATGCATCTTTTCATCCTTCAGATTCTTTAGGATATACTGACGTTTGCGTTGGATACCCAGAATATTCACCCCATATTTCTCTCTGAAACCAGAATCCTTTACCGGCTTATTGACCAGGTTAGAAGCAGGCATCAATACAATTTCAGCAATACCGATTTCTGTGAATTCAAGTTCATCACTCTTTGATTCTACGGTGCCTTCTGCATCATGCGTATCCAGTAACTTCAATGTATTTTCTTCTGCAAAGCGCTCCACATTCGTAAAATCGCCCAGTACATACAGAATATCATTCTCCTGAATAATGGTATCAGCAGCGGCCATTTCCTGACTCATCGTCTTAAAGAAATGACGGCGCGAAGAAGATGACTGACGGCGAACCTCCATTATACCCACATTATAACGTTGTGGAATACCCAGTTCCTGTATGGTCTTTCCAGTTAAAGGGGATCTACTCTCCACTCGTACCCGACACAAGTTTTGGAACAGTTGGTACTCTCCTGCCAGCTCTTTCAGTGATTTATTCTTTTTGCCCTTACGATCCTTATCGCCTTTCTTAGTCAGGAAAATTTTGCTCAATGGAATCAGTATCACCAATCCGACAGCTACACAAACCAGTCCGACAGGAGTAAATGAGAAAAAAGTAAGGGGCGCATATCCAGCAGAAGTCAGTGCTTCCTGAATTACAAGGTTCGGTGGTGTACCGATAAGTGTCATCATACCTCCCATACTACTGGCAAATGCAAGCGGCATCAGCAGACGACTGACATTAATCTGTGTTCCCATAGCCATACTGACAACAATAGGAAGCATCAAAGCTACCGTTCCGGTATTGCTGACAAAAGCGCCGATGAAGGCAGTCACCAGTACAATAAGAATAAAAAGCTTTAATTCGCTATCACCGGCTAATTTTAGGATACGACTACTGATCATTTTCGCCAAACCCGTCTGAAAAATGGCACCGCCCACAACGAACAATCCTATCATCATGATCACGACGGAATTGGAGAAACCGGTCAATGCTTCCTCCGGAGTTAGAATACCGAATATAATTAGTAACACCAAAGCACAAAGCGCCACCAAATCCGAACGCACTTTGCCACTCATAAAGAATATCGCAGAAAGGAATAAAACAATGAGAGTAATATACATATAGATATAAAATTTGTCAGTTATTAAACAATTCAACAGTGATTTTTGTTCTAAAGCGTTGCAAATATCACAAAAATCAGCACAATGAACAATAGGGTGAATCCTTTTTGAACTAAATAGGCGACAAATATCTCACTAAATTATAAATAAAGTATAGATTATTAGCATAATATTTATAACTTTGAATCCGGGAATGATATTATGGGATCACCTCTTTTATCAGTTAAATTCTATAACAACAATGGGAAACGACAACACAATTACAGGCACCTTCAATGGAACAATCCACCTGGAATACCTGCCATGCATCAATTATGCAATGATACACAACCATGTGCCTTCATGCAATTTCTGCGAACTAATGAACAGTGATGAAGTCGATTGGAACAATATCAAAGTTTCGATAGATGGAGAACTTATTAAGCACTCAGAGAGTATTCTCGAAGTTATTCCGCACGGACAGAACATTCAAATCAACAACCTGGAAATATCACCTGAAAGTGAAAAATTAATCGAATTGACAGAAGGCATCGATACTATCTTTCATCTGGTTATTATGATTTCCGGTGAGATAGCCCATCAGCAAACATTTCCCATCAAACTGATGGCATACGATCAGTGGACTGGTTCCAGGATTATGCCCGAACTCTTAGCTACATTTGTTACTCCCAATCATCCCATACTTTCAAGAATAAGCGTAAAAGCCTCACAATTCCTCGAAAAGTGGACCGGAAACTCTGCCTTAGACGAGTATCAGACACAGGACCCCAACCGAGTACGTGCACAGGTAGCTGCTATTTATGAAGCTCTCCGGTCTGAGTCTTTAATATATTCTACGGTTCCAGCTAGCTTTGAAACTTCGGGGCAGCGTATCCGCTTGGTAGATAATGTACTCACCAGCAAACTAGGTACATGTATAGACCTGACTTTACTCTATGCTTCCTGTCTGGAAGCCAATGGCATTCATCCTCTTTTAGTCTTGTTGAAAGGACATATATTGGTAGGTGCATGGCTTACAGAAGATATTTATCATCAAACCGTAGGCGATGATGCTTCCTTTCTACTCAAAGGGAGTGCAAATGGTATCAGCGACATTGTATTAGTAGAGACAACCGCACTGGCATCTTCTCAAAATATTTCATTTGAAGAAGCTGCTGCAATGGCTCAGAGAGAACTCAAAGAAGAAAACAGATTCGAGCTGTTTATTGATGTATATAGGTGCAGACTGGATAAAATCCGTCCATTGCCACAACGCATAAACCATAACGGTGAATGGCAAATAGAAAACAGTGGAATAGAACATGAGAATGTAACCCAAAGAATACACCAACTGGACCGGTATGAAATAAAGCTGGAGGACAGCAAGGATGAAATAACCAAGCAGATTATTTGGGAAAGAAAACTACTGGACTTTTCTTTACGCAATAATCTGATCAACATCCGGCTTGGCAGAAGAGTTATACCATTCATATCTTTCGAAATTGATCATCTGGAAGATCATCTGCAAGCCGGAGAAAACTACCAGATATTATCCAGTCCTGCTAAAAGTAAAATAGAACCGGGTGAGACAGGGCTCTATGATTCTTCTTTATGGAAAGAGAATTTGGAAGAATTAGTAATCAGCGAGCTGAGAAACAAAAAACTCCGTTCTTATCTGACAGAAAGCGAACTACAGAATTCACTCAAATTTGTATACCGTACATCGCGAACCGCCATTGAAGAAAATGGTGCCAATTCACTATTCCTCGTTTTAGGAATCTTGAAGTGGTACGAGTCTCCTAAGAGTGTAAAACCACGCTTTGCTCCTATCTTGCTATTACCGGTAGATATTGTGCGTCGTGGAGGCTCAAGTGGATATATCATTCGCACCAGAGATGAAGAAATTATATTGAATATAACGCTCGTCGAACTATTGAAACAACAGTTTAGCGTTAATCTTTCTGGGCTGAATCCGTTGCCGAAAGACGACAGCGGCGTAGACGTGAAAAAGATATTCGCTACAATTCGCACCTGCATCCGCAATATGAAAGGTTGGGATGTAGTGGAAGAATCCATGTTGGGGCTATTCTCATTCAACAAGTTTGTCATGTGGAACGATATTCATACCAATGCAGACAAATTGAAAGAAAATGCCATTATAGCCAGTCTGATGGAAAATCGTATTCAATGGCAGGATACGACTCCGGAGATTGACGCCAGAGAAATAGATAGAAATCTTGAACCTATCCATTTTGCCATTCCTGTTGATGTTGATTCTTCGCAGCTGGAAGCCGTCATTGAATCAGGAGAAGGAAAGAGCTTCATATTGCATGGCCCTCCGGGAACCGGCAAATCGCAGACCATTACTAATATGATAGCCAATGCCCTGTACAAAGGAAAGCGTGTGCTGTTTGTAGCAGAAAAAATGGCGGCACTTTCTGTTGTACAAAACCGTCTGACCAAGATAGGATTAGATCCGTTCTGTCTGGAACTACATTCCAATAAAGTCACTAAATCCCATTTTCTAGCTCAGCTTCAGAAAGCTATAGAAGTCATTCACATTCAGTCTCCAGTCGAGTTTGAAAGCACTTCAATGCAATTATTTGAGCGTAGAAAGAAATTAATCGATTATATGGAAGCATTGCATCACCCCCATGTTTCCGGTTTCTCTCTCTACGATTGCATTACAAACTATTTATCAATACAGGGAGATGAATTGTCTATCGACTTTTCTCTGTTGCCCTCCATCACCAAGAATCAACTGACAGACTTTTACGAAAAGATCCAAGAACTGGATACAGTTTTTCAGATAACAGGGCATCCGCAAGACCACCCGTTAAAGGGACTGGAACCATACGATACTTCCATAGAAAGCTCTCAGAAACTACAGGCCGGAATCAGGCGCTTTATAAATTTATTCACTTCGATTACCGCTAACAGAAAGTTGCTTTCAAATAGTCTGGGAATCTCGATACCTGATAATTGGGATGTGATCAATTGGATGGGCAAGATGTGTACCCAGCTTCTATCCATCCCATATCTGAATAAAACGTTATTGGAAATGGGTGGTAATACCGACTTGATAGAAGAATGGAAAAACGTTGTCCTGTCCGGTCGTAAACGAGATCAGTTACAAACCGAACTAGGCAAAGACTACGCACCCCAAATTCTAGAAGAAAATGCATTTGCCCTTCAGCAAGAGTGGAAAGCTATCGAATTGAAATGGTTCTTACCCAAATTCTTTGCCAAACGTTCTTATTTGAAAAAACTCAAACTTTACAATACGAGTTTGCAAGCGGTACAAATACCAAGCCTGTTAGAAAAGCTAAATGCTTATCAAAAGAATAATAAAATCATTCAGGAACAATCTTCCGAATTATCATCTTCTTTCGGCTTCTTAGGAAGAAAGAGCAAAGAGAAATGGGATGATATTGATTCTATACTTAAGAATCTTCCGATAATTTACAACACTTTATCGGAATACGCAGCAATCGTTCAACAGCCATTTGCGGAAGTTCTGAATCAATTTGCAAATAAAATCAGTATTGACTGGAACGCATTCCAGCAGTCTAATGAAAATATATTCAGGCAATTAATCGATACATCCAACGAGTTGAATACGGTTCTCAATGAAATAAAAGGTTCATGCTACATACAACTGCCGGATAATAATCTTGAAATGAAACTACCGGTTCTACTGAATACCTGGTTAACTCACTTCAATAAGATTAAAGATTGGGGACAATGGTGCATCCGTAAGAGAGAATTGGAATCTCTGCATTTAACCGTAGTTATCAACTATATAACAGATAAGCATAAAAGCGGATCGGAAGCTTCTGATGCGTATATGAAGGGCGTTTATCACCAATTAGCTCTAAAAACCGTTGATGCAGACGAAACTTTACGTCTTTTCAACGGGTTGCTATTTGAGGAAATGATCAGTAAATACAAACAGTTGACTATAGATTTTCAGGAGTTGAGTAAAAAAGAACTATACTGTAGATTAGCAGCCAAAATACCATCACTGACAATGGAAGCCGCCTCCAGTTCCGAAATAGGAATTCTAAAAAGGAACATTTCAAATGGAGGACGCGGCACATCTATCCGGAGAATTATAGACCAGATACCAACTCTGTTGCCCAAGCTATGTCCATGCATGTTGATGAGTCCGATATCAGTGGCTCAGTATATCGATCTGGATGCAGAGAAGTTCGATCTTGTTATTTTCGACGAAGCATCACAGATGCCTACCAGCGAGGCAGTCGGTGCAATAGCCCGCGGCAACGCATTAGTCGTAGTAGGTGATCCCAAGCAAATGCCTCCGACAAGTTTCTTCTCCTCTTCACAAGTAGACGAGGAAGAAGCTGAATTTGACGATATGGAGAGCATTCTGGATGATTGCATCTCGTTATCCATTCCATTCCGTTATCTGACTTGGCACTATCGGAGCAAACACGAAAGTCTGATTGCTTTCAGTAATTCTCAGTATTACAATGGAAAGCTATATACTTTTCCTTCTGTGGATGACAGGATTTCAAAAGTACGTTTAGTTCAAGTAGATGGTACGTATGATAAAGGACGTACACGCAGCAATCATGCCGAAGCGGAAGCCATTGTGAAAGAAATACTGAACCGGCTACGTACATCTGAAGTTCCCAAAAAAAGTATAGGTGTCGTATCTTTCAGCCAGGTACAGCAAAATCTGATAGAAGATATGCTCATTGAGGAGCTGAACAAATATCCTGAATTGGAAGAAAAAGCTTTCCAAAGTAATGAACCTATTTTCATCAAGAATCTGGAGAATGTACAAGGTGATGAACGGGATATTATTCTTTTCTCTATAGGATACGGTCCGGACAGGAATGGCAATGTATCTATGAATTTCGGACCATTGAATAATCAAGGTGGCGAGCGTCGTCTGAATGTAGCCGTATCGCGTGCACGTTATGAGATGATTATCTTCTCAACCTTACGCTCCGAACAAATAGATTTGAAACGTACAAAGTCCAAAGGTGTGGAAGGCCTAAAGAGGTTCCTTGAATTTGCAGAACGCGGTACCTCACCTATTCCGGCCATCCAACTACAGAACCTGCAACAAAGTAATCTTATTACTTTAATTGCACAGGAACTCACTCAGCGTGGTTATAAAGTGGACACTCTGGTAGGGCGGTCAAACTTTAAGGTGGATTTAGCGATTGTCAATCCGTTGCAACCGGATACATATATTCTGGGAATATTGTGTGACGGCAGAAACTATTATGAAACCAAGACTACAAGGGACCGTGAAATAGTACAACCGAATGTTTTGCAGATGCTCCACTGGAATGTAATGCGTGTATGGTCCGTCGACTGGTTTGAACATAAGGAGAACGTCGTGGAGCGCATTATTAAAAAGCTGGAAGATTTAAAAAACACAAAAGTAGAAAAACAACCTCCTCTTCCGACAGAGAATAATGTTCTGAAAACATTCAGTATAGAGAATGAACCTGTTGTAGAGTTAGTGAACAATCGAGAAAGAGAGTATACATTCGCTGACTTGCCCAATATAGGCTACAGTACAGATATCGATACCGTAATGGCTTCCTCCTATCAGGTTAAAAAACAACTTCAACAAATAGTCAAGATTGAACAACCTATTACAAATACTCTGCTATATAAAAGGATATTACGAATTTGGAATCTAACAAGAGTTACCACCCGTCTACAGGTATTTATCGACAGTCTTCTTGAAGATGCATATAAAGACCCCTTATCAGGAGATACTATAATTTACTGGGAGGATAAAGAGAAAGCTAAAGACTGCGACTTTTACCGCATCAACTCCAAACGCGACATTCTAGATATTCCGATCCTGGAAGTAATGAGTGCCGCCCGCTATGCCATAGAACAACAGATATCCATGCCGACAGAAGATCTGAAACGGCTGACTTCCCAACTTCTTGGTTTCAGTAGGAAAGGAAACAATTTAGATATGGTAACGGAACATACTATACAATTGCTGATTGATAAAGGAATATTCAGCCACGCGAACGGAATGGTATCCATGAACAATTAGGGTTCATGGATACTTTTTTCCGAAAGGGAAAACAGGATGAAAAAGAATGTCTACCTAATAGTCTTCGATAGTGGAATTTCCGAATATATCCTTTTTGATAATCTGCCTGTGCCCTTTACTGTCTTCAATAATGGTATTGCCGAAGATATCTTTTTTGATTGTTTTCTTATTGCCATTATTATCCTCAATAATAGTATTGCCCAAAATATCTTCTTTGATCGTTTTTCTATAACCATTATTATCCTCGATAATAGTATTGCCAAAGATATCTTTTTTAATCGTTTTCTTGTGGCCGTTATTGTCTTCGATAATAGTATTTCCCAAAATATCTTTTTTAATCGTAATCTTATTACCATTATCATCTTCAATAATAGTATTTCCCAAAATATCTTTTTTAATCGTAATCTTATTACCATTATCATCTTCAATAATCGTATTATCCCAAATGTCTTTTTTGACTGTTTTCTTTCCCTGATTGACTATCGAATATTCGTAACTATCCTCGATAGAATTAACACTATAGCTCTTCATTATATGGGGAGCTAAAACAAACTGAACTGTAAATAGGATAAATAGAATCTTTTTCATGGCGTATTTCTTTTGGTTTGTAACAAAAGTAATATGGGAAAATGATAACTAACTGGTGAATTCTATAATTATTGATAGGGAAAAACCTAAAATTAATACTTTTCATGTGCTACAATCGTATCGTTTTAGGAGGCTCGGACTACATGCGGTCTACACTCGCACGATTTTCATGCCTTTTACGAATCTTCTCCTTTCTGAACGGACACTTTATAGTTTTGACCGTAAAAAGCTTGCTAATCAAAGGTAAATGATAGAATTCAGCATATAATACTATACACAGAATAGATTACTTCCAGAAACATGAAACGGTTGGTGCATTATCCTATTTCTTTAATCCTCTCTATCTGCCTATTCAGAAAATAGTCAGTATATCTACCATAATCCTCCGTTTCATAAAACGCTATCAATCCTTTCCTGTAGTTCAGAATATCTGAGTCTTTCGCAGAATATACTGGAATAATGTCAGCGTTCATTAATGCAATGCTTTCTATCATTCTTGCAGTTCGTTTATTTCCGTCAATGAAAGGTTGCAGACGAGCAATATTACAATGTAAATAGACGGCTTTTTCTAACGGATTAGTATACTTTTCTTGCTGAAAAAGAATCTCGTTAAGTTTACCTTTTATTTCTTGCTGATTCTTAGGTGGAATATACTCCGTTCCGCTGATACGAACGGCACGTGTTCTTAACGAACCTGCTTCTTCATTAGATACCAATCCCGTCGCAATAGATTGATGTATTCTGAAAAGAGTACGCTCGTCTATGACTTCTTGATTCCTTCCTTTATTGATATATTCCAGTTCAGAAATGAAAGTATTGTAGAGATTTTTAAGCATCTTGGCATCTTCATACTTCTTTTCGGAAGTTATGCCATCTTTTAATAGTGCTTCCGTTTCAACGTAAGTATAAGTATTGCCTTCTATTTTTCCGGAATAGTAACACCAAACCACCGCCAAGTCCTTTATCTCATTAGAGTAAAGTTCTGATAACTTAGCCAAAGGACTTTCTAAAATAAAAGAAGCCCTTTTCTGTTGTTCATCGTTGAATATTGGTTTCATGGCTTTAGAGTTTTCTAATTTGTCTAAAGGTACATTTTACCAGAACCTGCGCCCCTATTTGCGTACCTCCATAAAAGCAAAACTCCGAAGCCCTTTATTATCAGTAGCTTCGGAGCTTTGCTTGAGGTTCCTGGCGGATTCGAACCGCCGTACACGGTTTTGCAGACCGCTGACTAAGCCACTCATCCAAGGAACCAATCTTTTCTCATTTGCGGTTGCAAAGGTAGTACATTTTTTGAAAACTCCAACTATCCGCAGCAATTTTTCTTCTTTTCTTTTTTTGTCACACTACACTCTGCACGCTTCTCATCCATCAATCGCTTTAAGTCACAACCGGTTACGCAATTTGCACATGGATTACCATTTTCTTTTGTCCGGCGAAAAAATGCATAAATTCCCCATCCGATCCGAACAATACACAACAGTAACAGGATTGCAACTACCCATTGTTGCCAATTCATCATACAAATAATCCTCCTATTCTATAAATGGCAAATGCCATTACCCACGCAAGCAACGTGGTATACACTGCCGTAAATAATGCCCATTTCCAGCTACCGGATTCTTGCTTGATTGCTACAATCGTAGCTATACATGGGAAATAGATCAATACAAACACCATATAGCAGAAAGCTACCAATGGCGTAATCGGAATACGTTCGGCAAGACTTACGGCATCTGCTTCAGCATCATTCGTATAAAGCACGCCTAGTGTACTTACCACTAATTCCTTAGCGCCCACACCTGAAAGTATACCGATACCAAGTTTCCAGTCAAAACCCAAAGGTTCAATCACCGGCTCCATAGCCTTTCCTATCTGTCCGATGTAGGAATTCTCCTGCTGTTCGGCAACCGTTTCATACGCATCATGGTCAGGATAATATCCCAATGCCCATATTACGATGGAAGCTATCATGATAATACCTCCCATTTTACGAAGGTATTGTGCACCCTTCTCCCACGTGTGACGGAAAATGGCTTTTGCTGTCGGTAAACGGTAAGGCGGAAGCTCCATTACGAACGGAGTATCATCCCCCTTCACCAGGAAACGGCTGAATAAACGCGCCAGCAATACCGCCAACAGGATACCTATTGAATATATTAATAACAGTATCAAACTACCATTGTTCGGGAAAAATGCACCTACCAGCAACAAATAAATAGGCAGGCGGGCACTACATGACATCAACGGATTGACGAGCATGGTAATAAGTCGGCTTTTACGGTTCTCAATAGTGCGCGAAGCCATAATAGCAGGTACATTACATCCGAAACCCATAATCAGAGGAATGAAGGATTTACCATGCAACCCCATCTTATGCATAATCTTGTCCATGATAAATGCAGCACGCGCCATATAACCGGAGTCTTCCATCAACGATATACAAAAATAAAGAATAAGAATGTTCGGCAGGAAGACAATCACACCACCAACACCACCTACAATACCATCTACCAATAGATCTTTCAACGGTCCGTCCGCCATATTGGCATGTATAAAGTTGCCGAGGGTTTCTACCAGCCATTCGATACCCATCATCGGGTATTCGCCGAGCACGAACGTCCCTTCGAACATGAGATACATGAACAGGAAGAAAATGGGGAATCCCCACACACGATGTGTTACAATGGAATCTATCACGCGTGTAGTATGTTCTTTATCTAAATGATTATCCACAAAGGTTTCTTTCAGTGCACCGGATATAAAACCATATTTTGCATCGGTGATAGCCTGATCGCAATCCTCATTCAGCACGTCTCGGATACGGCGGCTTTCCTGATCACGGACATCTATGATTTCTTTGCCGTTGGGTAAAGTTTTAATCAGCGTTTCCAAATCCGTATCATTCTCCAGAAGCTTGATGGCAAGAAAGCGGGTAGAATACTTATGACGGATACCCTCATTCTCACTAATCACCCGCTTCACCTCTTCAATGCTGCGTTCCAGTTCAGGACCGTGGTTTATGTGAATATGACGATAGAATCCATGATGACGTACTTCTTCTTCTTTATGAGCCCCACCGGTATAGCCGGGCACATACTCCCGATGCCATTCACGCAGGTCATTCAACACTTCTGCACGTACCTTGCCTTTCTGATCGAGGAAGTCGGCACCTTCGTAAATACTGATAACAACGTGAAAAAGATCTTCGATGCCTTTGCCCGTACGCGAAACGGTAGGAACCATAGGAACACCAAAGAGTTCACTCAGTTTCATGTAATCCAGCGTGTTGCCGCTGGCTTCCAGTTCATCGTACATATTGAGAGCCATCACCATACGCACGTTCATGTCAATCAACTGGGTAGTGAGGTACAGATTACGCTCCAGATTGGACGAATCTACCACATTGATAACAATGTCCGGTGTTTCATCAATAATATGATGACGGACATACATTTCTTCAGGACTATATGCTGATAGCGAATATGTACCGGGCAAATCGACTATGCGGAAATGATAACCTTGAAAATTAAAGTAGCCTTCCTTGGCATCCACTGTAACCCCGCTGTAGTTACCAACGTGTTCGTGTGAACCGGAAGCAATATTAAACAGAGAAGTTTTCCCACAGTTTGGATTACCCACTAATGCAACATTAATGGTACGACGTTTACCGAGAGCGATACGTTTCAGTTCTTCTTCCCCCGGATAAATATCTTCACTCATTCCCGGATGATAATTCGGTTTTGTCACTTGCTCTTTCGCCTCATGTTCGCTGAGTATTTCAATCATCCCTGCCTCCTGTCGGCGCAAAGAGATTTCATACCCCATTACTTTGTATTTTATTGGATCTTTCAGCGGGGCATTCAGCAAAACCTCTACAGTCTTGCCTTTAATAAAGCCCATTTCTACAATTCGTTTGCGGAAACCGCCATGCCCCAGTACTTTAACGATTACACCTTTTTCTCCAGTTTTTAATTCGGATAAACGCATAGTCTTCTCTCTTTCTTTAATTTGGATGCAAAGATAAATGATTTGTATTTAGCCTACAAATTATTTAGATTGTTTTTAAATAAGGAGAAATATTCTCCATTCTCCACTTTGTTCCAAAGAATTAGAAAGAATTCAATTCGTTAATATTATCTTTGCACCATTATGAATATAAAGAAAATAGCGCAATACATTGATCAGGAGAAGCTTTTCACACGAGAAGACAAAATACTGATAACATTGAGCGGCGGAGCGGACTCAGTAGCTTTGTTGCGTCTACTTCTTGATATGGGATACACCTGTGAGGCGGCACATTGCAATTTCCATCTGCGGGGCGATGAGTCGGTTCGAGATGAAATGTTTGTCCGCGAACTATGCTTACAATTGAAAGTTCCATTACACATTCAACATTTCCAAACCACGGAAGAAGCGGAAAAGCGCCACATATCCATTGAAATGGCAGCACGGGAATTACGTTATGCCTGGTTTGAGCAGCTCCGTCTACAACAAGGAGCCAACGTTATCGCCGTGGCCCATCATAAAGATGATAGTGTAGAAACTCTCCTGCTCAACCTTATTCGTGGAACAGGCATCAACGGACTATTGGGTATCCGTCCCAAAAACGGAAACATTGTCCGCCCCTTGTTATGCCTCGACCGGAAAGAAATAACCGAATACCTACAAGAAATCGGACAATCTTACGTAACGGACAGCACCAACCTGCAAGACGAATATACACGCAACAAGATACGCCTCAACCTCTTGCCCCTTATGCAGGAAATCAATCCTTCTGTAAAAGAAAGCCTTCTCCGCACCGCAGAACATCTGAATGATGCAGCTCTCTTATATAAGAAAGGTATAGAAGAAGGTAAGCAGAAAGTGCAAACCGAACAAGGTATCCTAATCAGTGCTTTGTTCCAAGAACCTGCACCGGAAACTTTATTATTTGAGATCTTATCTCCATTAGGATTTAACGGTGCACAGATCAAAGATATTTTCACCTCCCTAAATGGGCAACCGGGAAAGATATTCCTTAGCGGAGAATGGCGCGTGATTAAAGATCGGGAGCTTCTACTGATAGAACCGGTCTGTTCAGAAGATGTTTCAACAGTCTTTTCTCCAGATGATCCTGCCCTACCCTTCCGTTTGACAATGGAAGAATTAGAAGTCACAGATGATTTCATCATTCCCCGTGACCGAAACACTGCTTGCTTCGATGCAGACAAACTAAAACAACCTCTCACAGTCAGACACTGCCGACAAGGCGACACATTCGTTCCCTTTGGTATGACCGGGCGAAAAAAGATTAGCGATTACCTTACTGATCGGAAATTCTCCCTTTCCCGCAAAGAACAACAATGGGTGCTTTGCAGTGGCTCCCATATCATTTGGTTGATAGGTGAACGTACTGATAATCGTTTCAGAATAGACGCCCAAACACGGAAAGTTATTATTCTGAAGTTTATTCTTTATTGATTGTAACGAGCATCCTTTAGAAAGTGATATGACAACTTACTCCTTTTTCTTCTTTTAAGAAATAAGGAGAAACAAATATATTCTTATACCGCTTACGGAAGAAAGTCTTTGTAATAGTTGGATAAAGCCAATAAGCCGCCTGGGTGCTTAATATTCCGATTCCGGCTCCGGTAAGCACATCTGTCAGCCAATGACGATTGTTATACATACGAAAGAAGCCTGTACCGGCAGCTACTGCATACCCGGCAACGCCTATCCATGGAGAAACCAATTACAAAGCTATCGTGGCAAACTCCACCAGTGCTTTATTCGTTTTACCGCTTAATATTCCTGTCACTTTACTGCCATCTCCTGCAGCGAATACAATCGTAGTCCAACAAATGACCACGATGCCTAAAACAAATCTTTTCATACCTTTTCTTTCCTTTATCTCAAAATTCTGAGGCAAAAGTAAAAGGCAAATTAGAAGACATTTTGAATTTTACCAAGGGGAGACAATCTTTTTGAGAAAAATTCTTAGGATACGTCAACTGATTATTAAAAAGACGTTGACGGAATTTATTCATTTAGGAAAGGTTATGAACTAAAAAAACAGAGTAACGGTGTATATTGTTTACAAATGATACATGCTCCTAAAATAGTCGTATACTGAACCTGATTCAGTCGTATAGTGAATGCCATTCAGTCGTATACTTAATAGGGTTCAGTCGTATACTGAATAGGACACGGTTTAATACATTTATAATCAAAAAGTTACGAAAGACATATTACTATTGATAAATTCTGACAAATAATTAAAATGTCATCGCCTTCATAACTGTAGGGCTTTGAAATAATTTCGCCAACAAATTACCTAAAATGCACTGTAAACACATGGCGATTCTCTTTGAAAGCGTATTCTACTCTCCAATCATGGTAGTCGCAAATGGCTTTTACAATAGAAAGTCCAAGTCCATTCCCGGACATCTTTGTATCATCAGAACTGAAACGATGAAAAAGTGTACGGGCATTAAGAGATACTCCATCCGCCGGATTACTGACTGTAAAATAGTTGTCGCAAAGCAAAAGGCTTGGCTAAATAATCGTCCGCACCGATCTTCAGTCCCGCCACTTTATCGTCTAAAGAATCCTTTGCCGACACGATGATGACTCCCGTCTGAGGCGATGTACTTTTTATTTTTCGCAGCACATCCAATCAATTTCCTCCGGGAAGCATTAAATCCAGCAAGATACAATCATATTCGTAGAGTTCCACCTTCATGGTAGCCTCAGCAAAGGAAAAGGCTTGTTCGCACAGATAATCTTCCCGACACAGAAAGCTCACAATGCTATCGGACAATTCACGTTCATCCTCTACTATCAATAATTTCATAGTTCCTAATTTTAAATACAGACACAAATGTATCGGAGAATTCTGTAGAAATTCTGAATGAAAGGAGTTTATTGCATGTAGAATTAAAACTATAAAATAATCCGGTCCTCTTTCTGCCGCACAAAGCAGTCTGAAAGCAATGAAGCAAACGGAGTATCATACGTCCGCGCCTTGAACGAACATCCTTTGACGCATGCGCAACACTTTATGCACTTTTCGGCAATCGTATTACATTCGTCACCTTTCAGAATAGCTCCCGAAGGACAATGTACAGCGCAAACACCACAATGCGTGCAAAGTTCCGCATTCACTTCCGGTACACGCGGCAAAGGAACACCACTTTTACGCAACTTTATCACCCGGCGCAGAAACTTGAACAAAGGTAGAAAAGGCTGGCGCGGGCACTGAATACGATTCACATCCACCGGATACAAGTGCTCCATATCAGCGGCAGCATTTATTTTCGTCCGTATCTTCGCACCAAATTCCTCCGCATATTGCAAATCATCTGCATCCGGACGCCCTGGGGCTATTGGATTTTGTTCCGTACTATACGAATGTTCTCCCACAAAAGTAGCCCCGGAAATAACCTTGAAACCTTGGGAAGAAGCAAATGCATCCAACTCTATCAAAGCCTTTTCATACGCACGATTACCATAAACTACTACCAGCACAACCGGAGATCCCGATGCACGAATACCCTGCAAACGCTCCATAGCCAAAGGAGCCACCTTGCCGCCATACACCGGCACAGCAATAACAGTCAGTGTATTCTCCGGAATATCTACCTCAGCAGCATGCAGTGTTAAATTCGTAATAACAACATTTGTTAGTCCCGTTCCGCGAACAATTGCCTCGCCAACTTGTTTAGAAGTACGAGTAGGCGAAAAATAGATGAAATGAACTTCGTTTATATCCATAAATAAATGCGCTTTTTCTTGGTTTATCAAGCAAAGATAAAGTTTTAAAATTAAAAAAAAGACGAATTGTTTATGAAACCAAAAATATTTATTACCTTTGCACCGTTGAAACATTCTGTAAACTCCTAAGTGCGGGTAGCTAACAGTTTTCCGGTTCAATAATAAATATCCCATAATCATTATATTAATAAAAGGTATATTTGCCACGTTGCTTGTAACGACAACCGCAGCAGTGTGAACATATCTGTCCAATAACAAAAGAAATTTTAAACCATTCACATATATACTGTATGTATAATATCATTCAATTGAACGACAAAAATTTGTCGGAACTTCAATCTATTGCCCAAGAACTGGGTATTAAAAAGACAGACTCACTAAAAAAAGAAGAACTTGTTTACAAGATACTTGATGAACAAGCCATCGCAGGTGCTACCAAAAAGGTTGCTGCTGAAAAGCTGAAAGAAGAGCGTAAAGTGGACAGACAACAAAAACGCACCCGCGTAACCGTAAAAAAAGAGAGTACTGACAAAGTCTTCACCGCCAACAAAAATGGCGACCTCACTAAGGCAAAAGCTGAAGCCACAGTTGCAGCTGCCAAGGTACAACCAGTAGCAGAGGCAACAAAAGCACCGGTAGCAGAGAAAGCTCCTGAAGCAGTTGCAACCACTGCATCCGCTCCCGAAAAAGCCGAAGACGCTACTCCGAAACGTAAACCGGGGCGTCCGCGCAAAACCAAGACGGAAGAAAAAGCTCCCATACCCGCACCTATGCCTGTTGCAAAGAAGGAAGAGCCTAAAAAAGCTGAACCTGAATTGAATTTTGAAACCGAAGTACCTAAAGTAGTTAAGAAAGTCGTAATAGAGGACAGCCCTATCTTATCAGAACCCGAAGATGACTTCATTCCCATCGAAGATCTCCCGACTGAGAAAATAGAACTCCCTTCAGAACTGCTGGGCAAATTCGAAGCTACCAAAGCCGAGACTCCTGTAGCACCCGTAGCAGAACCCACGCCTGCAACCGCACAACGCCCACGCCTTCGTCCTCGCGACAATAATAATACTCCTTATAATAACAACAACAATAATAATCGTAACAACAACCCGCGTCCTGTTCAGCAGCAACGTCCCGCACAACAAAATGCTGGTGATAACTATGCTCCTGTGCAAGAACGCAGACCGGTAATTGAGCGCGAAAAAGCATACGAATTCGATGATATCCTGACCGGTACCGGTGTACTGGAAATTATGCAGGATGGTTACGGATTCCTTCGTTCTTCCGATTACAATTATCTTTCTTCACCGGATGATATTTACGTATCACAATCCCAAATTAAATTGTTCGGACTGAAAACAGGTGACGTTGTGGAAGGTGTAATTCGTCCGCCGAAAGAAGGAGAAAAATATTTCCCATTGGTAAAAGTAGGAAAAATCAATGGACGTGATCCGGCTTTCGTACGTGATCGTGTACCATTTGAGCATCTTACTCCGTTATTCCCCGATGAAAAATTCAGATTATGCAAAGGTGGCTACTCCGACTCCATGTCTGCCCGTGTAGTAGATCTCTTTGCTCCTATCGGTAAAGGTCAGCGTGCATTGATCGTGGCACAGCCTAAAACCGGTAAGACCATCCTGATGAAAGATATAGCCAATGCAATTGCAGCAAATCATCCGGAAGTTTACATGATCATGTTGCTTATCGACGAACGCCCCGAAGAAGTAACTGACATGGCTCGTACCGTAAATGCCGAAGTGATTGCCTCAACTTTTGATGAACCGGCCGAACGTCACGTAAAGATTGCAGGTATCGTACTGGAGAAAGCAAAGAGACTTGTAGAATGTGGCCATGATGTCGTTATCTTCCTGGATTCTATCACCCGTCTGGCACGTGCTTACAACACGGTATCCCCGGCTTCCGGCAAAGTTCTTTCAGGTGGTGTGGACGCCAATGCGCTACACAAGCCCAAACGTTTCTTCGGTGCCGCCCGTAATATTGAAAATGGTGGCTCACTCACTATCCTGGCTACTGCATTGATTGATACCGGTTCTAAAATGGACGAAGTTATCTTCGAAGAATTCAAAGGTACAGGTAACATGGAGTTGCAACTTGACCGCAACCTGTCCAACAAACGTATTTTCCCTGCAGTCAACATTGTTGCTTCCAGCACTCGTCGCGATGATCTGTTGCAGGATAAGCAAACATTGGATCGCATGTGGATACTCCGCAAATATCTGGCTGATATGAACCCGATAGAAGCTATGGATTTCGTAAAAGATCGTATGGAAAAAACCAAAGACAACGACGAATTCCTAATGAGTATGAACAGCTAAAACTGAAGTCAAAGGATACAATCAACAAGAAATAGGATTAAATATACAAAAAGGACGAGACATTTTCGGATATCTCGTCCTTTTTAGTTATTTTTGTCGCAATTAATCACATATCATTGTAAACGTATTAGTTAATAAGGTGAAGCTCAGTAAAACGATCATACTATTATTGTTGATGTTATTTTACGGTACTTCCTATATCCTGTCTGCAAGCAAGGATTTGGAAGATGAGCGTATACATCTTATGGAATACCTGATGGATAACAACTTAGGTTATTCTCAGGAAGTCAGATTAAGCGATATCGCCCAATGGGAAAATGAGCTTGTAGAAGTATTCCGTAGCAGAAAGGACTATAAATACATGTTCCTTATGCAGCAGATGGCTGTATATGCCCTCGTTTCAGACGGTCACATCAACGAAGCGTTGGAAAAAGCGAATGTTATGCTGAAACAGGCCACTCAAATGAAATACGATATCGGCATAGCCATAGCCCATTATGCAATAGGAGATACTTATCTTAATGCCAACATGAATAATGAGGCTATCGAAGAATACGAAATAGCCATGCAGAAATTGCATAAAGTATCCGACTCCGAAAAATTACAGGAAAAAGTCTTGATTCAACTAATTCCAACCCTCATCAGAATGGGGAGGATGGATGAAGCTAAAGCCCATTTGGATCAGATGAAACAAATGAATGATTACCAGCACAGCCGTTTCATAGAAAATATCTTCCAAGCATATTATTACCTCTATAATAATGATATGGATAAAGTCCGGAAATATATTCAGGAAGCAGAAGAATGGTATGAATACTATCCGTTTTATTTTCATAGTTCTATCTTGAAATATATACAAGCTGAATATGCCAAAAGAATTGGAGATGACGAACTAGCTATCAAATTATATAATGAGCTGACCATCAATACCAGCAGTGCCAATGTCTATAACAGATATCTGAAAATGAAGAATTCACTGGCACACCTGTATACCAAACAAAGCAGGCCTAGAGAGGCATGTGCCATTTTTCAAGACATCAATATTGCACGAGATTCTATCAATGCCCGTAATTATTCCACCCAGATAAACCTGTTGCGAACCATATATCAGGTGGACCGTCTTGAGATGGATAATCAAAGTGAGCGAAGCCGCCTGCTTTTTTATTCAATTATAGGTTGTATCCTCATTCTAGGCATATCTATTGTATCCGTACTTTATATTCGTAAAATCAATGCACGCTTGATTGCATCTCAACATAAATTGGAAAAAGCCCGGCAAAGTGCTGAGAACTCCATTCGTACCAAAAGTCTTTTTCTGTCGAATATGAGTCATGAAATACGTACTCCACTAAATGCCTTGTCCGGTTTCTCATCTATTCTGACCGATGCTAATATTGACATCGGAACCCGACAACAATGCAATGAAATCATTCAGCAAAATTCAGACTTACTTTTGAAGCTGATAGACGATGTTGTTGACCTTTCCAGTTTGGAAATCGGGAAAATGCAATTCCAGTTTGGAAACAGCGATGCAGTAGCTATTTGTCGCAATGTAGTGGATACGGTAGAGAAGATAAAGCAAACATCCGCCGCAGTCCTATTCCAAACGTCTCATGAAAAAATGGAAATCTATACGGATGAAGCACGCCTCCAGCAGTTACTTATCAATCTGTTGATTAATGCAACCAAATTTACCACAGAAGGTAGCATAACCTTATTATTGGAGAAAGAATCAGAAGAAATGACTGTGTTTTCGGTTACAGATACCGGTTGTGGGATCGCCCCGGAAAAACAGGGACAGATATTTAACCGTTTTGAAAAGCTGAATGAAAATGCCCAAGGCAGCGGATTGGGACTCTCTATCTGTCAATTGATTGTAGAACGTTTCGGCGGAAGAATATGGATAGATCCTGAATATAAGGATGGTTCCCGCTTCTTATTTACTCACCCGATTCACTCTACCAACAGAAAGGAGGCAGCGCAATGAAACAAACCTTGTTAATACTCGCTCTTTTCCTGCAAAGTTTCCTCGCATTTGCAGAAAATATAACAGAAAAATCATCTGTGGCAGACAGTCTGTTAATCGAACTGCGTGCACTTCCGCATGACACCACAAGATTAAAATTACTTGAGAAACTCGTGCTTACCGAACAAAACTCTCCGCATTATATAGAATATGCTGAAGAAATGTTCAACGAAGCACAGCGCCAAAAGAATCCTAAATATATATGTAGCAGTACATATTTCAAAATACTGTACTACTATAACAAGAATGAAGTCGATAGTGTCAGTAAACTGGTGAACTACGTGAAACCCATTGCTGAACGCATGGAGTTTTTCAGGTTGTACTTCAATGCACAAAAATTACTTATTTATACTTATACATATAAGGAGAAATATGAATATGCCATCAATGAATCATTAAAAATGCTTGAGAAAGCAGAAGAACTGAATAACACAGACGGCCGTATAGCTGCTTATTCATGTCTGGCAAGTGCATACCATGAAACCAACCGTACAAAAGAAGAAGGAGAAGCGCTTCGAAAAGCTCACAAATATGTTTCGGAACAAACAACCAGCAGTACACAGTTTAATGTTCTGAATCAACTAATTGTATTCAGTAAAGACCAGAAAGACTATTCAAGCCTGAAGACGTATCTGAAAGAAAACAAACAGCTATTGCAAGAAATGCTTAGTTTAGATCCGGATATGTATGAATCATATTTCAATCTTTATCTATTCTCAGAAATATTTCAAACTTACTATTATACAGGGATAGGAAAGATAGACTCGGCTAAATATCATATAGAAGAAGCTCAAGACTTCATAACTCCACAGAGTTATATTCCCTATATGGCCCTGTATTATGATGCAAGTGCGGAGTATTACCGGCATACAAAAGATTATCAGGCTGCACTTCTCTATATAGATTCTGCTCTGATAAAGATGAAACAATTTGAATCTGCCCAAATGGAGTATGCCAAACAATTATCGCGGAAAGCTGACATTCTGCAAGAAATGGGTAAATATGCAGAAGCCCTGCCACTGTACGAAAGTTCCAATCATATTCAGGATTCACTGACTGCTGCCATATCAGCTAAACAACTGGAGGAAATCAAAGAAATACATCATCTGAACCAATTGGTATGGGAGCGTGGAAAACTAAGAAATCGTGTACAAACCAGTATTCTTTTGAGTCTCGGAATCATCTTGATCTTATGTATCGGCTATATGTTCCGCATCAATCTGATACGAAAAGCACTAAAGATATCAGAAAAAGAAACTCATAAAGCCACACGACAGACAGAAGAAGCCAATGAAATGAAGAATCGTTTCCTCTCTAATATGAGTCACGCCATCCGTGTTCCCCTAAACGGGGTATTGGGGTTCTCACAAATCATAGCAAACGAAACGGAAATAGACGATCAAACCCGCAAAGAATATGCGGAAATTATTCAGCAAAACACGGATCAGCTAATGCGTTTAGTCAACAATGTCCTTGATTTGTCGCGCCTGGAAGCCGGTATGATGAAATTCCAAATGAGTAATTATGACATCGTACAGCTCTGCAACGATGCTGTAGGAATGGCACATATGCAGAATCCGACCTTGCACACTCATTTCATCAGTAACATTGACGAATATATCATTCATACAGACACAAACCGGTTCATGCAATTCATTGTCAGTATTCTGACTTGTCCATTCGCTTCTTTCAAAGAAGAACGCGATCTCAACTTCACTCTGAACAAGAACGGAGAAATATTACGTTTTAAAATCACCAACTGCCCCCTCGCAGACCTCAAATATGCCAATCAGGACTCAGCTTTGCGTAATGATGTCAACCGTCTGTTTATAAAACACTTTGGCGGTACATATCAGGTAATCCCCGATAGCAAAGAAGGTCCAACTATTCTTTTCACTTATCCCGCTACCTCGGTTGAATAATATTATTGCCTTAAATGAAGGTAGATACGTGGATTTTTTGTACTTTTGCGCCTCAATAAGAGTAATTTGTAATTTATAAATAGAATTATATCATCATGTTCGATAATTTAAGCGAAAGACTGGAAAGGTCGTTTAAAATTCTGAAAGGTGAAGGAAAGATCACCGAAATCAATGTTGCGGAAACCCTGAAAGATGTGCGCAAAGCACTGTTGGACGCTGACGTAAACTACAAAGTAGCCAAAACTTTCACTGATACCGTTAAGGAAAAAGCATTAGGACAAAACGTGCTGACAGCTGTAAAGCCCAGTCAGTTGATGGTAAAAATCGTGCACGATGAACTGACTCAATTGATGGGTGGCGAAACAGCAGAGATTGATTTGGAAGGAAAGCCGGCAGTTATTTTGATGTCCGGTCTGCAAGGTTCCGGTAAGACAACTTTCTCAGGTAAGTTGGCACGAATGCTGAAAACGAAAAAGAACAAGAAGCCATTATTGGTGGCTTGTGACGTATACCGCCCTGCCGCTATTGAACAGTTGCGCGTATTAGCTGAACAAATTGGAGTTCCAATATACTCTGAACTTGACAGCAAGAATCCGGTGAAAATTGCCGAAAACGCCATTCAAGAGGCTAAAGCCAAAGGATACGATGTAGTCATTGTCGATACAGCCGGACGTCTGGCAGTAGACGAAGAAATGATGAACGAGATTGCCGCTATTAAAAAAGCAATCAATCCAAACGAAATCCTGTTCGTAGTAGACTCCATGACCGGTCAGGACGCTGTAAACACAGCAAAAGAGTTTAACGAACGACTTGACTTCAACGGTGTTGTACTAACTAAATTAGATGGTGACACCCGCGGCGGTGCCGCTCTTTCCATTCGTTCGGTAGTGAACAAGCCGATCAAGTTTGTGGGTACAGGTGAAAAACTGGATGCTATTGATCAGTTCCATCCCTCACGTATGTCAGACCGTATCCTTGGTATGGGTGACATCGTTTCATTGGTAGAACGTGCTCAGGAACAATATGATGAAGAAGAAGCAAAACGCCTGCAAAAGAAGATTGCCAAGAATCAATTCGATTTCAACGATTTCTTGAGTCAGATTGCACAGATCAAAAAGATGGGCAACCTGAAAGACCTGGCTTCTATGATACCGGGTGTAGGTAAAGCTATTAAGGACATTGATATTGATGATAATGCATTTAAAAGTATTGAGGCTATCATCTATTCGATGACTCCGGCAGAACGCAGTAATCCGGCTCTTCTGAACGGTTCGCGTCGTCAACGTATCGCCAAAGGTAGTGGTACGAATATTCAAGAAGTAAACCGCCTGTTGAAACAATTTGATCAAACCCGCAAGATGATGAAGATGGTAACGGGTAGTAAGATGGGCAAAATGATGCCGAAGATGAAATAATAAAGATAAACTGCAAGCATACCAATCCCGCTAATTTCATATTTTAAATGAAGTCAGCGGGATTGTTGTTATATTCGGTTATTTGCTCTATATTTGCGATACTCTTTTAGACCCCTAATGCAAGATAAATTATAATCAAAACAAAAATATTTATATGACATTAATTGATGGAAAAGCAATCTCTGAACAAGTAAAACAGGAGATTGCTGCAGAAGTAGCAGAAATTGTAGCAAAAGGTGGAAAATGCCCTCACCTTGCTGCAATTCTTGTAGGCCACGATGGTGGCAGCGAAACGTATGTTGCTGCCAAAGTGAAAGCATGCGAAGTTTGTGGATTCAAATCCAGCCTCATCCGTTATGAAGCGGACGTTACGGAAGAAGAGCTCCTTGCTAAAGTACGTGAATTAAATGAAGATGCAGATGTTGACGGATTCATCGTACAGCTCCCATTACCCAAGCATATCTCTGAGCAAAAAGTGATTGAAACTATCGATTATCGTAAAGATGTAGACGGGTTTCATCCCATCAATGTAGGTCGCATGTCCATAGGATTGCCTTGTTATGTATCGGCAACTCCTAACGGTATTCTTGAACTACTGAAACGCTATCAAATAGAAACTTCGGGTAAGAAATGCGTAGTATTGGGACGTAGTAATATCGTCGGTAAACCCATGGCTGCACTGATGATGCAGAAAGCCTATCCGGGAGATGCCACTGTAACCGTATGCCATAGCCGCAGTAAAGATCTTGTAAAAGAGTGCCAGGAAGCCGATATCATCATCGCTGCATTGGGACAACCCAACTTTGTAAAAGCTGAAATGGTAAAAGAAGGTGCCGTGGTTATTGATGTAGGTACTACACGTGTACCGGATGCTACAAAAAAATCAGGCTTCAAACTGACTGGAGATGTTAAGTTTGACGAGGTTGCTCCGAAATGCTCATTTATCACTCCTGTACCGGGTGGTGTAGGACCGATGACTATCGTTTCTTTGATGAAGAATACATTGCTGGCCGGTAAGAAAGCAATATATCAATAATAAAAATACCGAATACCGGAAGGAGACTCTTGGAACAGCTCGACTCCTTTCGGTATTTATTTTATCCAGTGGAACCCTAATCCACTCAAAGTCATGAGACAGACACTCCCCCTTGCATTACTTTTCTTCTTTATATCGTGTTGTAGCACAGCACAGGAACAAGTAGTACCGGAATCCACTGATACAATCCCCCCTGCAAAAATCACTCTATTATTTGTAGGCGACCTGATGCAACACAAAGCCCAGCTTGACGCTGCACGTACAGATAAAGGGACTTATGACTACTCTCCCTGCTTCTCTCTCGTAAAAGAGCAAATCAGTGGGGCGGATATCGCTATCGGCAATTTAGAAGTACCTATCGGTGGAAAACCTTATAGTGGTTATCCGGCTTTCTGCGCACCTGATGAATATTTATATGCCATTAAAGAGACCGGTTTCAACGTTCTGTTAACTGCTAACAATCATTGTCTTGACCGCGGTAAAAAAGGTTTGGAACGTACAATCCTAATGTTAGATTCCTTACGTATCCCCTACACCGGAACTTATAGAAATGAAGAAGAGCGCCGTCAACGATACCCATTACTCATTCACAAAAACGGTTTTCGAATTGCCCTTCTTAACTATACCTATGGTACCAATGGAGTTAAGCCATCCTCTCCCAACATAGTGAACTATATTGATAAGAAAATCATGTTACAGGATATCGATACGGCACAAACATGGCAACCTGATGTTATCATTGCCTGTATGCATTGGGGAAACGAATACCAATCGCTACCCAGTCGCGAACAACAACAGTTGGCTGATTGGCTATTGAAACAGGGCGTTACCCATATCATCGGTAGCCATCCTCATGTTATACAACCTATGGAACTACGCACCGATAGCATTACCGGAGCACAACACGCTGTAGTATATTCTTTAGGGAATTTCATCTCCAACATGAGTAAAGTAAATACTGACGGAGGACTTATTTTCACATTAGAATTAGAAAAGGACACCACAATATCTACCTCCCCACAAATCCGAGTACAACGTTGCGAATATAATTCGGTATGGACAGCACGTCCCAATCTCACCAAAGAAAAAAATTATGTGCTTTATCCTACAGATTCCGCATCTATTTCAAAGCTCCCGGAAGCTGCACGTAACCATCTGAATATCTTCGTCAAAAACTCCCGAAAGCTCCTCCAACAGCACAATGTAGGAATTAAGGAGAATAAAAAATAATGCATATTTCAATAAAATATTTCGCCAAATATTTGCAGTATCAAAGATAATACCTATCTTTGCACCGCGTTTGAGAAATGACGCAAACATGGTGACTGTAGTTCAGTTGGTTAGAGCGTCAGATTGTGGTTCTGAATGTCGTGGGTTCGAGTCCCATCAGTCACCCAAAGAAATCCTGTAAGTTTATGACTTACAGGATTTTTTGTTTATAACACTTTCCTATCCTCTATGTTAAAGTTTACTATTCCGACCAGTCCCCAACAAATATTAACCACTATAATCATAAAGTTCCGGGAATTTGCATACATTTGCACCACATTTGCAAAAACATCAGAGATGCAATAATAAACATGGAAAATGAACTTCTGTCGCTCATTCCTGAATACATACCTTTAGGGCTCGGCGTATATGACAAAGATGGATATCTGAAATACGCCAACGGTACTACACTAAAAATGTTCGGTGTAACCATGAAGGATATTTATAATATTAATATCTTCGATGACCCTAACATCACAGCAGAAGATAAAGTTCTCCTTAAACAGGGGCTGAATGTCTCGTTTGAAACTGATTATGATTTCGATCTTTGTGAAAACTTCTACGAAACACCCATCAAAGGAATCAGAAAATACTTTGTTACCAAAGTAACGATCATGCGCGATCCCGAAGGAAATCGTCAAGGCTACTTATTAGCCTGCGAAGATATCACCGTAAAGAAAGCACAAGAGCGGGAAATCATTGAAAGTTACAAGAAGATAAAAGCAACACAAAAGGAATTATCACTAGCCTTGAATGCCGGGAAGCTATCCTCATGGAACTACAATATAAAAGAAGGTCTGTTTTACAAATTCGATGTTCATATCGAGAATATTGAGAAAAGATCATTGAAATCCATATATGAGAGCATCCATCCCGATGACAGAAATAAATTCATGGCATTACTGGAAGCTGTTGCTCATAAACAGAAACTCCCGGAAAACAGGATTATATTAAGAGTTCTGGAAAACAATGCAACAGATTATAGTTACTCCAGCTTTACCTACAGTGCAGTAGAAGACGAAGCAGGCAATATAGTAGTCATCACATTTATTCAACGGGATATTACCGAAGACATTATATACCAGCAAAATCTGATTACAGCCAAAAATAAAGCAGAAGAAGCGGACAAGTTGAAGTCCACATTCCTCGCTAACATGAGTCACGAAATCCGTACTCCACTCAATGCAATCGTCGGATTTTCCGAACTACTGACCGAAACGGATGATACGGAAGAAAAATTTGAATATAAACAACTGATTGAAACCAACAGTGAGATACTCCTGAAATTAATCGGAGACATTCTCGATCTATCAAAAATTGAAGTTGGCTCCATTGATATCAATCGTCAGAAACTGAATTTGTGCCAGCTTTGCGATGAATTGTACCGGTCCTTCCAGCAACGGATTAAAAATCCCAAAGTTACCCTCAAACTCATCAATCCATATACCAAATGTATAGCAAATTTCGACAAATATCGCTTTATGCAGATATTCACAAATTTTGCAACGAATGCCATTAAGTATACACCACAAGGTGAAATTGTGATGGGATACGAATGTATGCCCGGACAGGTAAGAATCTATGTAAAGGACAGCGGCATCGGAATACCGGAAGAGAAAAAGCACCGAATCTTCAGCCGCTTCGAGAAATTAGATACTTTCGCCCAGGGAACCGGCTTAGGACTTTCTATCTGCAAAGCCATTGCAGATGCTACAGGCGGAGAAGTGGGCTTTAAGTCCAAAGCCAACGTAGGTTCTGAATTCTGGTATACCGGATATACCGATGTCGAATATATCGAAAGTTCAGAGATCGCAGACGAAGATCTATACAACAACAATACAGAACGCTCTTCCGCAGATTCTTCAGTAAAGATTAAAGATCTGAATATTCTGATAGCGGAAGATAATGACAGCAATTACCTGCTAATCAAAAAACTTCTTAAAGACAATCAACTAACCCGTGCCATTACCGGAGTAGAAGCCATCGAGAAAATCAAAGCCCAGACCTTTGACATAGTCTTTATGGATATGAGAATGCCAGTAATGAATGGACTGGAAGCAACTTCCCTCATCCGGGAATTCAACCAGACTACACCTATTATCGCCCTTACCGCCAATGCTTTCGACTCCGACAGAGAGAATGCATTAGCCGCAGGATGCAATCATTTCATGACCAAACCCGTCAAAAAGCGAGAACTGACGGATTTGCTTTTCAAGTATTTTAAACGATAACCCCGGAATTCGGGAAAAGTGAACGGGTAACCTCCAGCATTTTAGAGGTATGATATTCAGTCACATTCAACTGATGCAGTTTCTTTTTTACTTCGGCCCGATAAGCATACATTTCAGGAGTATGAGCATCGTAATGAAGTCCTTCGCGCATACACTTTAATTCTTCTTGAAGTGTTCTCATCTTAAAAAGTGATTTTATTATTAACTCGTTAAAAGCACTGCAAAGTTAGTATAAATTCAGGCACTTGCATACCCATGTTTCTGTAAAAAAAGTAAATACCCGAAACTATCAAAAATACTCAATTGTTATTTAAATATTCGGAGTTATCAGATGTACAACAAACTGTCTCTTAGTTTAAAAAAGTTGAAAGTAGATAATCCTACGTTCATTTTCTGTTTGCTGGCACTTGATATACGGATATTAATACAGAGTATAAATCAATATATTCCTAAGGATAGCATGACAGCATGTATAACTAAAATAAATGATTATGGAAACAAACAAAAAACTAATCGCAGTCGTAGAAATTGGTGGTGACAAAGCAGTTCAATTCTGGGCAAGAGCCGACGACCTGGCACAGCAATACAATGAAAAGTCAACGGATATAGTTTATACAGTGGTGAAACTTCCCGACTCTGATAATCTGTTCCGCTTCTTTGCCGCTTCAAAAGAAGAAATGACGCAGGAGACTTTGCTGGAATGCAGCCGTGAGTTCCTGGATAAATTGCTGACACTGGTTCCCAGCGAATGTGTCAGGATAAAAGTGATTGACAACTCTACAGAACTATAAGCATGAGCAAATAATCTCTATAACAACACACCCCGCTACATTCTTACATCATGTAACGGGGTGTGCTTAGATATAAAAGATATCTCTACTTTTTATTGAATATCAGGTCAAGCCCTTGTTTACGATAAAAATCAAAGCGAGTATCACTCGATATGAGTGGCAGATGCTCGGTTATGGCATGAGCAATAATGACATGGTCGGAAGGATCTTTGTGTCCTTGCATTTCATTGATCTCCAGTCGCGCATAAGTCAGCATATGTTCTTTCTTCAAAGGCAATATCTTAACATAATATTCCGCTTCTATGGCAACAACCATTGCTTCTATTGACTTCCAACGTTTAGAGCATAAGCCCTTATTACGATAAGCCACTATAAGTTCACGAACAGATTCTGCACTAATATATAATACAGTATCTAAATCTTGTATGATGGACGCCACATCTTCACTTAAATAATCCGTATCGGTAGCTAAATACACAAAGATATTTGTATCAATAAGATACCTCATTATTACAGCAAAAATTTAGGGTCGTTTACAATAAGGCTTCCTTTGAGCCTTTGTGCGGCTTCCCAAGTTTTGCTCACCTTTTTCTTCTTCAGCTTCTGCACTTTAGCTTTGGCCTTTTCTTCCGGTTGCTTTTTTTCTTCTTCCATACTTTCTTGATATTACTAAAACTCTATGCAAACTTACATATAAATCCTCGGATTTTGCGTAATTTTGCACGAAATTAAACAAACCAGCATGAAAATCCTCTGGCTCGACCTGAACAGTTCATACGCCCACTCCTCACTGGCACTCCCCGCACTGCATGCACAGATAGCCGACGACGACGCCATCGAATGGGACATCGTATCCGCCACCATCAACGAGAATGTGGGCATGGTAGCGGGCGAAGTCTACCGCCGCCGTCCCGACCTGCTTGCCGCCACCGTCTGGTTGTTCAACCACGAGCAACTGTTGCACATCATTTCAAGAGTAAAAGCCCTGCTGCCCCAATGCTGCATCGTATTGGGCGGACCGGAATTCCTGGGAGACAACGAATTCTTCCTGCGCAGCAACCCGTTTGTCAGTTGCGTGTTCAGGGGAGAAGGCGAAGAGGTATTTCCGCAATGGATAACCCACCGCAACAATCCGGCGGAATGGAAGAATATCCCTGGACTCTGCTACCTCGACTCCCACGGAAATTACATCAACAACGGCATCGCCCGCGTGCTGGACTTCCATCACCTCGTTCCACCCGAGAAAAGCCGTTTCTTCAACTGGAGCAAACCTTTCGTTCAACTGGAAACCACACGGGGTTGCTTCAACACCTGCGCCTTCTGCGTCAGTGGTGGAGAAAAGCCCGTGCGCACCCTGTCCATCGAGGCAATCCGCGAACGGCTGCAAATCATCCACCGACACGGAATAAAGAACGTGCGTGTGCTCGACCGTACTTTCAATTATAATACCCGCCGGGCAAAGGAGCTGTTGGAACTGTTCCTTGAATTCGCCCCCGATATACGTTTCCACCTGGAAATGCACCCTGCCCTACTTTCCGAAGAGCTGAAAGAGGAGTTAAAGCGTCTGCCCGAAGGGTTGCTGCATCTGGAAGCCGGCATACAAAGCCTGCGCGAGCCGGTGCTTGTGCAAAGCCGACGGATGGGCCGACTGTCGGATGCGCTGGAAGGACTGAAATTCCTGTGTACCCTCCCCAACATGGAAACGCATGCCGACCTGATTGCCGGACTCCCGCTCTATCACCTTTCGGAGATATTCGAGGACATCCGCGTATTGGCGGAATATGGCGCCGGAGAAATACAACTGGAGTCCCTGAAACTGCTTCCCGGCACGGAAATGCGCCGCAGGGCGGAAGAACTGGGCATACAATATTCCCCGTTCCCACCCTACGAGGTGCTGCAAACCCGCGAAATCAATGTGGACGAACTGCAAACCGCGCGACAACTTTCGCGCCTGCTGGATGGATTTTATAATGCTCCTGCCTGGCAAGGTATAACCCGAAGACTGATTTTGGATAACGAAACGTTCCTGCACGATTTTCTGGAACATCTGATACGGATAGGATTGATAGACCAGCCGATGAGTCTGGAAAAACGGGGCCTCATCCTGTATGAGTTCTGCAAGCGGCATTATCCTGAATATCAGTCGGAAGCAAGCATCGCCTGGATAGAAGCGGGCATGTCGCTGAAGAAGCTCCCGGCAGAACGGGTAAAGACCAAGCGGCAAGTTCCTCCCGGACATTGGGAAGTGCTGTATGGAGAATACAGGGAGAACCTCCGGCTTTGTTTCCTGCCGGTCGGTGAGGAAGAAAACCGGGGATATTGGTTCGGCTTTGAGTCAGAGATACAGAAAATAGAGCCGGTGTTCAAGGCAAGAAATTAAATATACAAGACTACTGCTATCGGTTTCACAAAGATCATAAGCCCGCAATCTCTTCGGGAGTCAAACCGGTAGCCTTTGATATTAAATCGACAGAAGTGCCAAGTTGCTTTAAATTACGAGCTATAGAAAAACATTTTTCGATACTACCTTCCTCACGTCCCTCTGCACGCCCTTCCTCACGCCCTTCAGCACGTCCCTCTTCACGTCCTTCTTCTCGTCCTTCTTCACGTCCCTCTTCTCGTCCTTCTTCACGTCCTTCCAGTCTTGACGCTTCCAATACTGACAAATGCGTGCGATACGCGTTTACGCTTCGCCAATAAAGTTCATTCTCCTCTTCGTTTAGAGAAGATACATCGGCAATTTCTTCAAGCTTCTCGAAGACTGCCTTGCGGGCCTTAAAAGGCATTCGTTTTAGTGTCTCCATATTCTTCAGCACATAAATCCAACGTTCAAAATCATTTTCACATTTCTCTTCTTCTTTATCAAACACCGGCAGAGCGATAAAAATGGGGCGCATCTTGTCGCTGAATAACTGGCCTGTTTCACGGTCGGCAAGAATGATGTCGGTGCGTAACTTAACATTATCCTTGAGCAAAAAGTTCATGAAGAACACACCATATACAGCCTTGATGTCGAACATCCAGTCACCTCTCTGCCCCTGACGGGTAACAGCATGCGACAGGTAAAACAAGGCGCGTTCCCTGAAATAGGCCTGAGACTTATTCTGCATCTCAACAATGATCTTCTCTCCCGTGTCTGTGGTGCAATGAATATCATAAATCAGCGCACGGGCATCCTCCCACTCCGGCAGTTGTTCGTTGTTCAGAAAGGTCAGGTCAGTAATCACCCGCTCGCCCTTCAATAAGTCATTTAAGAAATCTATCAGTAAGTCCTTTGATATCTCCTGACCGAATATTTTCTTAAAGCCGTAATCGGTAAACGGATTGATAAATCTTCCCATGTCGTTGTTTTCTGTTTCTTAATCTACCCCTGCAAAGATAAACAAATAGCTTGAATAAGAGATAGATTTATACAATAAACCATCAAAAAAACAGGAGAAGGACGAATATGATATTTTTTTCATGTTCATTTGAGATTATGCCTTTGCCATGCACAGGTTACGGATTAGTTATGCTATCTTTGCGACTCGGCATACAATCATTGGCAATGATTGTAGGAATCATTGGCATTGATTGTGGCAATCATTGGCATTGATTATAGGAATCATTGGCAATGATTATAGGAATCATTGGCAATGATTGTATGCCAAAGATATAGATATGCCCTGTTTAGTCAGGGCCTCAGGCTAGTTGAATCATAAAGGAAGGAGAACTTAATATGCCTTTTTACAAGAAACAAAAATTGAATGGAAAATGGTATCCGAGAGCAGTGACCAAAGGTCATCCTGCTACAACGGATGATGTGGCAAAACGACTGTCGCTTATGTCAACGGTAAGTCCGGGAGACACGTATGCGGTGCTCGTGAATCTGGGTGAAGTTTTGGCAAACCTGATGAGTGCAGGCCGGTCGGTACGGCTGAAAGGCGTAGGAACATTCTACCTCTCCTGTCAGTCATCGAGCCAGGGCGTAGACACGCCCGAAGAAGTAAGTTCGCAGCAAATCACTGATGTAAAGGTATGCTTTATCCCCGAATATAGCCGTCAGCAAAATGGCCAGGTAATCCAACGAACCCTCATCGACCCACATCTGGAATGGATAGACTTAGATGAAATAGCGGGCAATGGCAAGAAATAATCCCTTTACAGAAATCAAACAAGACAATCCCCCAACCCCACCATATGGAAAACGAAATCATCGAAAAAGTCGATTTCACCATCGACGAACTGGAACCCAACTACTACGAATGTACCTTCGACAAATGCAACTTCTCCGGCCAGAGCATCGGCAGAGTTATCTTTGAGAGATGCACCTTCAAAGAATGCAACCTGTCACTGGTGAAAGCCAGTAACACCTCCTGGCTGGATGTCCTCTTCACCGACTGTAAGATGACAGGTATCAACTTCACCCTCAGCAATCGCTTCGGCCTGTCCGTGGAGTTCCGCAACTGCCTCCTCTCCTATGCCCTTTTCACCGAAATGAAGCTGAAAGGCACCCGCTTCACCCGCTGCGACCTGCAAAATGCCGACTTCATGGAGACGCAACTCCCCGAAGCCAAGTTCACCGAGTGCGACCTCTGCTACGCCTCCTTCCACCACACCAACCTGGAAAAAGCCGATTTCAGCACCGCCCGCAACTACGCCCTGAACCCTGCCGCCAACCGCCTGAAGAAAGCCCGGTTCTCCCGCTACGGACTGGAAGGACTGCTGACGGGATTAGGAATAGAGGTTGTTGATTAACATTTCATTGTGTAATTGAGGAGTGGGTGCCGTAGCACAAGGCAATGTAACCCAAAACGTAGTACCGACACCCACTTCCGAAGCCACCCCAATGGTTCCGCCCATACTCTCTGCTATAGACTTGCAAATGGGCAACCCTAACCCGACCCCTTGCACAAAAGAGTCCACTTTCTCGAAACGGTCGAAAACCACCGGAAGTTTATCCTGCGGAATACCGCAGCCTGTATCTTTCACACTAATCTTGACACCCCCGTCTGCCATGCTGTACGCTATATCAATATGGCCGCTTTGGGTGTTTTTCAGAGCGTTCGACAGGAAGTTGCTCAATATCCGTTTGACATACTGCACGTCAAGTTCCACCATATAATCCTGTTCCGGTTTATCCACCCGGACATCCAGCTTTCCGCCAGCCTTCATCCTGCACTCGGCGGCACTTTCCACAATGAGGTCCGACAGACAGAACCATGCAGGATACAGTTCAAAGTCACCCGCCTCCAACTTCGAAAGTTCCAGAACATCATCCACCACCTTCAATAAGAGTGCGTTGTTATGCTGTATTAACCGGTTATATTCCTTTTTCTCTTCCATGTCGTCCGTCATAGTCAGTACGCTTGAGAAACCGACGATAGAATTCAACGGAGTACGTATCTCGTGGCTCATATTGGCAATAAAGGCAGACTTCAGCCTGTTGGCTTCTTCCGCTTTCTCTTTTGCTTCCCGCAAGTCCTGCTCCAGTGTTTTTCTCTTGTCAATCATCAGAGTTCCCCCCACCAGGACAACCGGTTCGCCATCTTCATCATACTGATATATGGCTCCGTAGATTTCCCTCCACGAAAGAGTGCCGTCTTCATCCCGAAACAGGAATTCCTCGTCAAAGAAGTCCGTTTCCTTTCGTTTCAGTCTGTCCAATGCCCGGTGGATGTTCTCCCTGTATTCCGGCAGGATAAACTGCAGATGCTCGTCGGCATCTACTATTCTGTCCGTTCCACCTTCACCGCCTCTTTTCCAGGTAATCTCTTTACGCCGCAAATCCCATGTCCACAGCTTCATACCGGTAGCTTTCAACAGCAAGCGATGCTGAAGATCCAGTTGTTCCAACTGACACCGCTTCTCTGCCGCTTCCGTGACGTCCACCGCCGCACTAATCAGCCAGCGGGGCTCGCCCTTGTAGTACAACAACTGCTTATACATATTCAATACATGCTCGCACCCATCAGCCAATATCAGATGCTGAAAGGTGTTCGATTGGCCGGAACGTATCGTTTCCCGGTCTGTCTGTTGAAAGGCAGAACAAATTTCGGGAGGCAGAACACTTGCGTTCTTCCCGATCAGGTCGTCCTGAGAGACACTATATAAATCTTCAGATTTCTTGTTCCAAAAGAGATAGTTACAGTTATCCTTAATGTCCTTCACCGTAGTCGGAATAGGAAGATTATTCAGCAACTCCCGCATCAGGAAATTGTCTTCCTTCATTTCTTCCCACTCTTTTACTGATATGCCATGAAGTTTATACAATCGGAAATAATAGACTGCCGCTACAATTGAAACAACAAAAGCAATTTGAATGGTTAGACACAATATAAACATTGTATATACAGATTTTTGCCGTTATTATTTTACAAAGGAATAAAATATCGCAAAAACAACCGATATACAGTTTGTCATACATATAAAGAATTGTCCCCAAATGTATTAAAAAAAGTAATACCACACTGATATACAAGATATTACTTTCTCAATTCTTTCTCTGCATTCTTAAACTCGGAAGGAGTCATTCCCGTCCTTGCCTTGAACAATTGGTGGAAAGTAGGCATACTGTTGATGCCTGACGCTTCGGCAATGGCACGCAATGTATATTCAGGATGTTCCTTCAATAAATGCATGGCATAATTCAAGCGGAGATTATTGAGATACCCGTTCAGATTGGTGTCCGTATTCTCTTTTATCATCCGGGCAAAACGGGTATTGTTCATCTTGACCATCCGGGCAAGTTCTTCTCTCGATATGTCGGCGGACAGATACAGTTCGTCCCGTTTGATAATATAATCCAGCTTGCCGAAAATCATCTTGTTCATCTGGGCTTCCTCTTCGTTGCCGTCGGATGCTTCCGGTTCTGTCTGCCCGGTCTCCGGAAAAGGCTGGTCTTCCGACACTCTCTCGGCATCAGCCTGCAAGCGGTTCATCTCCGTCTGCATGGACATCTGCTCGTTGATGCGCTCCACCAGCACCTGGTTCTTACGCTTGATTTTGCGGTTCTGCACCCACATACGCCACAGGAAGAACAGTGATAACAACGAAATACAGAGGATGAAGACTAACGTAATGGTACGTATGGTAAGCTGGAAAGCCTGTTCCGCAATGCGGGCTTCCTTCTCGTTCACTTCGTAAAGGTTGTCCAGTTCCAGCGCGACATTGGTTTTATCACGCCGGTAGATGCTGTCCGTTATGGACAGGATGGAAGCACGCAGCGCGGCGACTTTCTCATAGTCTTTCAGGGCAAGATAGGCGTCTATCTCCCGTTGCAGAACGCCGACGTACTGGATATTCAAGGTATCTTGCCGGCGCATCAGCTCCTTGAAGTCGCGGCAATGGTCGAGTACGGCCTGGTACTGCTTGGTTACGAGCAGGTACGGGGTGGCATCGCGCTTGCCGGCAGGAGTGTTATAGGCATGGGTGGACTGGTATTTTTTATGATACTCCTTCCCACGCTCCACATCTCCCAGCAAATGGCAGATGCGGGACAATTTGGAATAGACATATCCGTATTGCTGGTCGAGGAAAGCCTCACGCACTTCCGGATTGCCTTTCATTCCATCCAACAGCTTCTCACGCTGCAAACCTACCTGCAAGGCGTCTTCCAGCCGGTTGTCGTTAATCAGGTATCCCATCTTCACCCCATAGAAATAGGAAAGCATCGACTTACTCAGTTTATCTTTCCTGCCATCCAGCAGGGCGATTGCCTTATCGAAAAGCTCATACCCTTCCTCTTTCAATGACAGCATCCATTTGTTCTCGCCCATACAGAAGAGTAACTTACATTCCGACTGCCGGTCGTCGAGCCTGCGTGCCAATTCCAGACCTTCAACCGCGTAACGGTTGCTTTCTTTATATTCGCTCAGGATGTGGGAGATGTCGGCCAGGGTTATGGTCATCTTCAACAAGTGGTCAGGGTGGTTCCCGGAGATAGAATCATGTACATAGGCCCGGCGGGCATAGTAGAATGCCGATTTGTCCTGATACAGGTATGAGTAGACCATGCTACGCAAATCATCAACCTTGTATATGGGCAACGCTTGCTTTGTTTCAGCTTCGTCCAGCAGTTGCAACGCGCGTTTCGGCTCATCCATATAGATGTCCGTGATATACTGTTCCGTATATATATCCTTTGTTCCTTTATCTCCGCTTGCCAAGGCAGATACCGGCAGAAAGCCTAACAAGAGGAGACATATATAGAAATGTCTCATACGCTCAATCGTCTGTGTCTATTCTCTTATGGACTGCGCAGTCGGCGCAAATCCCTTTGATTACATAATTAATTCCCGTCTGCATGAATCCCTCCGGAAGCGTGACTGACGGGGCGTGCACACTCCGGATGCAATAGGTCTTGTGGCAATGTTCGCAATAGAAGTGCATGTGCTGGTCTTCTACCGTACACATGCAGCAGTCTTCGCAAACGGCATACTTCAATGAACCGCTTCCATCGTCCACACCATGTATCAGGTGGTGGGAAAGGAACAGGGTCAGTGTCCGGAAAATAGTGGATTTATCAACCGTATCGAGTTTCTCTTCCAAATCTGCCATAGACACAGCCCGCCTCATCTCCATCATGGTGCGGAGAATCAACAGCCTCATCGCTGTAGGTTTGATATCCCGAAGGGACAATTTATGTAGATATACGTCTTTCATACTACTCAGAACTTCTTACCTAATATGCGGACCGAATTGAGAACAACCAGCAAAGCCACTCCGACATCGGCAAACACCGCCGCCCATAGCGTGGCAAAGCCAAAGGCGCCCGCAATCAGAACCAATATTTTCACGGTGATGGCACCGACAATATTTTGCATCACAATCCGTCTTGTGGCCCGTCCGATGGAAATGGCTGTCGCCACCCGCGACGGTTGGTCGGTCTGGATAACTACATCCGCACTTTCGATGGCGGCATCCGAACCCAGCCCTCCCATCGCAATCCCCACATCACTGAGAGCCAGTACGGGAGCGTCATTCATACCATCGCCCACAAAGGCTACGGACACGTCCGGGGCAGAATTGAGCTGTTCCATATGGACGGCTTTATCTTCGGGAAGCAGGTCACCGTAAGCCTTGTCAATGCCCAATTCTGCGGCAAAGATATCAACAATCTCCTGTTTATCACCAGATAACATTTGAATATTATCTATTTTTAAAGCCTTTAATTTTTTTATAGCATCCGTGGCATCCTCCTTCAGAGTGTCCGAAAGCAGCAGGCAACCGGCATACCGCCCATCGACGGCACAGACTACGACAGTGGCTACACAGTCCGTCAGTTCTCCGGGTACGGATATCTTGCGGTCCTTCAACAGGCGGATGTTGCCGACAAGGACTTTGCGGCTCCCTACTTCGGCCTCCAGACCATAACCTGCCAGTTCATTCAATGTAGTTACTTCCAGAGGTTCCACACCCCGTTCGGCTGCGAAGCGGGCAACGGCTTGTGCCACAGGATGGGTGCTCTTCTTTTCTACGGACAGCACCAGTCGTAGCAATTCATCTTCCGGCAGACCGGCCGCCTGTATGGACGCCACGCGGAAACTACCAGTGGTCAGCGTACCTGTTTTGTCGAAGACGATGGCATTCACGCGGGTGATGGCATCCAGATAATTGCTGCCCTTAAACAGGATACCCATACGGGAAGCCGCCCCTATTCCTCCGAAATAGCCCAACGGGATGCTGATAATCAGTGCGCACGGGCAGGATATTACGAGGAACACCAGCCCACGATAGAGCCAATCGTTGAACACATAGTCGAAGCCCGGGTGCACCGCCGCAACAAGTGCGGGAAGGGCTACTATCAGGACAGCCAGAAGCACGACTATCGGTGTATAGATGCGGGCAAACCGCCGGATAAACCGTTCGGCAGGCGCTTTGCGCTCTGCTGCGTCCTGCACAAGGTTGAGGATGCGTGCCAGTGTGCTGTGGTCGTAAGGTTTCGTCACCAGTATGCGCACTGCCTGTCCGCTGACAATCATACCGGCAAGGACATCACCGCCTGCGGATACATTGCGGGGCATGCTCTCCCCGGTCAGCGCCGAAGTATCGAAAACGGCCTGCGGGTTCTGCAGAGTTCCGTCCAGAGGGACACGTTCTCCGGGTTTTACTTCAATGGTTTCTCCCACATTGACGTCGCGGGGAGAGACTGTGCGGAGCGTGTTTTCACGATATACATCCACCCGTTCGGGGCGCACATCGAGCAGGCCGCGGATATTGCGGGTAGCCTGGTTCACGGCTTTATCCTGCAACATCTCTCCCAGGGTATAGAGTAGCATCACGGCAAGCGCTTCCGGATATTCTCCGATATAGAATGCTCCGAGGGAAGCTAAGGCCATCAGGGAGAATTCATTGAACCAGTCTTTCCGCAAGATGCCCTCCCATGCTTCGCGCATCACAGGAAGTCCCACGGGCAGGAAGCCCAGCAGGAACCAGCAGAATTCAACCACCGGATGGCTGAATCCTACCCATTGCTGATGCTGGAAGATGATACCCGTGATAAGGAATATACCTGATAGCACCGGAGCTCCTATCTTACGAATCATAGATTGCTCTTTCTCTTTGCTCTGCGGAGAAGTATGTGTATGTGCACAACCACACTGACATTTTGTTTCCATAATCTTAATCTTATTATTTTGTCCGGTGCAAAGGTAAGGGATGGAGGGTGCAACCGGGTTGCAAAGGTGATACAGGAATTCATAGGCCGTGTTTCTTCATCCGGGTATAGATGAAATCAATCAAATACTATCTTTGCCCGTTCATATATTTATTAATGCATTTACGGTCCCAGTTTATGCCTCGCCTTACAATCTTGGCGGGGGTACCTGCAATAATGACATTGGGCTCGTCGAATTTCCGGGTAACGATACTTCCCCAACCTACAATGCTATTGTCCGCTATCTTCACGTTCTTGCCTATTTTTACATCTTTTCCAATCCATACATGTTTGCCTATTTCTATGCTTTGAGCAAAGTTCATCGGATTCCCCTCCAAATCTGTTATCGTATGCGCATCGGTACACCACACGTCGACACCCCAACTTAGCTGACTATCATCGCCTATGCTGATGGACGAATTATCCTCTTGCAGATAGAGCAACACACCGTTGATAACAACCCTATTGCCAATGTTCACCCGACAATTGTTCGCTGTCCTCGACACTCCGGCTCCCAGTCCCGGCAGTTGTCCGACAACGAGTTTCAATCCCGTCATACCTAAAACAGAGGAGTATCTGAGAATGAGATTTCCAATAGTTACAACATTGTTATCTCCCTTCACAACAAGGAGAAATCCTCCGCCAAGCAGTATCTCCTCTGCGCTTTCTTCAGATTCGAAGTACATAATGACACGGTTGTTATTTCCAATGATAGAGATATTTGCCCGGCTGACAATCTCACTGAGTTTTCCGTTTCCTGAAGCGAGACAATCAATTCTTCCCTGCGGAAGAATGATAATAAACTCGTTGTTTTGACCATTAATAGATTGTATCTGTTCCATTTTTACAATTTGACTTTACGCCTTCAAAGGTACGAAAAGAAACCATGTGGAACACATCGGCAAAAGAGAAAACTACTTTAAATCCTGTTTCTTCACCCAGGCGCGGGTGATAAGTTTTTATAAATGATAATTTGCGCTACGCGCTGAATTATCATTCAATTGTGATACGATACTTAATAAATTGGCCTTATTTATCTTTCGCCGCCTCCCAACCGATAATCGCCTCCTTCCGCACCTCCCCCCAATGGTAATTTCCGATGTCCCCTGTAGCTTTTATCACCCGATGACAAGGAATCAGAAATGCAACCGGATTCCTCCCGATAGCCGTCCCTACGGCTCTGCAAGCTCCTTCGTGTCCCGATTTCATTGCCAAGTCGGCATAAGTAGTCAAACCACCCGCCGGAATTTTCAATAACGTCTCCCATACTTTCAACTGGAAGGAAGTGCCTTTTAAGTGCAGTTTTATTTCCTCCGGTTTACTCCAGTCCCGATTAAAGACAGAGAGAGCATCCTCCTGTTTCCGGTCGGGGCACTGCGTATAGGCAGCATTTGGAAAAAGCTGTTTCAAAGAACCGAGCGCCTCCTCCTCCCCTTCATCCACAAAAGCGAGATGGCAGATTCCCTTATCAGTAGAAGCAACCATCACCTGGCCGAACGGAGTTTCGGCAAAAGAATAATTGATACGAAGCGCCTGACCACCGTTTTTATATTCCCCCGGTGTCATCCCCTCGATGTTGACAAACAAATCATGCAGACGTCCCGTCCCCGACAAACCAACCTCACAGGCAGTATCGAAAAGTGAAGCATGCGTCTGTTTCAGAATGCGCTTGGCATATTCCACATTCAGATATTGCAGGAAACTCTTCGGACTTATCCCCGCCCACTCCTGAAACATCCGTTGGAAATGAGCCGGGCTCATATTCACATGCCCGGCTATCGTCTCCAGCCGGGGCTGTTCCTGCCTGTTCTCTTTGATAAAGCGAATGGCAGCAGCAATGCGTTCGTAATTCAATTCCTGTTGTTGTTTCATTTAGCAAAAGGGATTATGGCAAAGCCTTATTAATAAAAGAATCACAGCAAAGACACCGCCGATATCTCCAGTTCCAGCAAGAACTGTTTGGCAGGAAGCCCCCCGCCATATCCCGTCAGCTTCCGATTACTGCCGATGACACGGTGGCAAGGCACAAATATGGAAATAGGATTCGCCCCATTCGATGCCGCCACGGCACGGACAGCCTTGGGATTACCCAGTTTCCGGGACAGTTCTCCATACGATACCGTCGTCCCATAGGGAATATTCAACAGCTCATGCCACACAGACTTCTGAAACTCCGTCCCTACAAAGAGTAGCGGCACACTGAACGTAGTCCGTTTACCCGCAAAGTATTCATCCAGTTGGGTAACGGCTTGCGCCGTCACTTCCGAACTACCTGTTTCATAACCGGCATGCAGTCCATCCTGCATCCGCTTGTCAATGATGCCTCTGCGCTTCTCGTCCACCCAGTCGCACATACAGAGCTTATCTCCGAAAGAGCCAAGTATCAACTCTCCACATGGAGATTGATAATGTTGTATCAGAATCCTGTCCATCACCGTCATACACGTTTTTCGATTTATTCTTGTTCAGCATGCAAACATACGGACTTTACGGCTGATAACCGACCCGAAATATGCGAAAATCACTTCCACACTCCTATTTTTCCTTTTTCGACAAGTATCAGTACTTAGAAGATTAAACATTCCCTAAAAGAATGTCGTTCGTAAAACTTCTTTCACGGAAAGACGGTTGTTATCATATAAACCCTAAAAAAACGAACAACATGAAGAATGTAGTATTGATAGGAGCAAGTGGTTTCGTAGGAACCGCCATCCTGAACGAATTGCTGAACAGAGGCCATAAAGTAACCGCCATCGTGCGCGATGCCAAGAAAATGACCGTCAGCAGCCCGAACCTGACAATCGTCGAAGCCGACGTCACCGACACGGATGCCCTGAAAGAGGCCGGCAAAGGAAAAGACGCCGTAATCAGCGCCTACAACCCCGGCTGGAAGAATCCCCATATATACGAAGACACCCTGAAGAACTATCCCCTGATAGTGGAAAGCGCGAAACAAGCCGGCGTGAAGCGTCTGCTCATTGTAGGAGGTGCCGGAACCCTGTTCTATGCCCCCGGCAAGATGGTGATGGATGCCGATGATGTGCCCGCACAGCTTCTGCCCGGCATTAAGTCCTTAGGCGAATTCTACCTGAACACGCTCCGCAAGGAAAAAGACATCGACTGGATATTCCTCTCCCCCGCCGCCAACATGACGCCCGGCCAGCGCACCGCAAAGTTCCGCATCGGAAAAGACGACCTGGTGGTGGATGCCAACGGAGACAGCAACATATCTGTCGAAGACTTTGCCGTAGCGATGGTGGACGAGCTGGAACAGGAGAAGCACCACAAGGAACGGTTTACGATAGGATACTAAACAAAGCTATTTCAGAAAAGAATTTCTTTAAATTTCAAAACAGAATAAATGCCGGCAAATAAAGAATCACTCTTCTTTTTGCCGGCATTTGTCTTTTTACCAAACTTAATTGAACTAACCCTATTTATTCTGCATTCTTTTTCAGCCATTCCAACCTGCGCATATCAGGCAAGTGTTTCACTTTGAAGTTCTCAAACTTAACATTAAACCCACCTCCGTCAGGACAGGCAGCCATGAATCCAACCTTCACAGGAATATTATCCTGCAACCATGCATTCCGCATCATCGTATAAGTCTTGTCATCAAACGAATAGAAGATTTCAACAGCATCCAGCCTGCGGACAGCTTTAATCCAAATATAAGGTACAGGCTTATCCAAAGTGATTACGCTCCAATCACTGGTCTTGTGAGTCACCACTGTACTCAAATTAAATTTTCCGTCTACAAACTCAATACCTGCTTTGATGTAGTTCTCATGATCGATGCGCAACATCAGTCCCGCCTGGTCAAAGCGCGCCTTATAATCGCCCGTCACTTTCACTTTAGCTTCAAATTCACCACCATACGTTGCATAATAGAAGGGGGCATCATCCACAGTAAAACCATAATGAGAAATACGCCAGTAATCACTCTGCGGAGTGACAAACATCGAAAGGCTTTTATCCTTTATTTCCCACTGTTCAGGTTCGTTGAACCACTGCATTTTTTCCAACGTCTGTGCAAAGGAGGCTTGTACCCCAATCATCATTAACAGACTAAAAAGTAACTTTTTCATTTCTCGTGTTATTTTAATGATTTATTATTCTGACATATATTTGGCCCTGTCCGCTTCGGTAATCGTACGTAGCACCCGGCAAGGATTACCGACAGCCAGCACATTGGCAGGAATACTTTTTGTAACCACACTCCCGGCACCAATAATCGTATTATCACCAATCGTCACTCCCGGCAACACACAGACCTGGGCGCCAATCCACACATTATTTCCGATAGTGATAGGATAGGCATATTCAAGCCCCTGGATTCTCTGTTCCGCATCCAAAGCATGTCCGGCAGTATAGAAACCACAATTCGGAGCCACAAAAACATTATTGCCAAATGTAACTTTCGCTCCATCCAGAATGACGCAATTCACATTCGAATAGAAGTTCTCCCCTATTTCGATATTATATCCGTAATCACAATAAAACGGTTGTTCTATCAGGAAAGATTTTCCGGTCTTACCGAACAATCGGCGGATAATGTTCTCCCGTTCCTTCTTTTGTGAAGGACGCAAGCTATTCAGTTCATAACATACTTCTTTGCAAGCTTCCCTCTCCGACACAAGCTCTATATCATTATTGGCATCGTACAATTTTCCTGCTTTCGCTTTTGCTTTTTCACTCTCCATAATTTATTGCACTTAAATAAATAACCATTAGTTTTCATTACCTTTGCAAAGGTAAAGGCTTACAGATAAGTCGGCAATACTGATTAATAACCATTTTTTCCATCTCCACACCGTATGGACATCGTAAATAAACTGAAGAAAGAGCTACTGAAACAAGCGTTCACTGAGGAACAGAAACAGACGGAACGCCTGAATGAGTGCAAACATATAGCTGCCATATATGCACAGACTGAAAATGCCATAGCTGTATTGAGCGATATGAAAGCCAATATTAGTTATATTTATTACGGCGGAGTAGCCGAGAAACTGGGATTGGCAGAACGAAATACCGCCAAGACCATTCAGTCGATATGGGAAGAAGAAATATTCAGTCACATCCATCCGGACGACTTACAGGAAAAGCATTTGCAGGAACTCCGCTTCTTCCACTTCCTGAAAAGTATCCCGGAAAAGAAACGCCCGGACTGCTACCTTATACACAATATGCGCATGCGCGATCATTCGGGCAAGTATGTACACATCTTACACAGGATGTTTTATATAGCGAGCCACTCAAACGGAAGTGTATGGTTATCCTTATGCCTTTACAACTTTTCAATGGATACATCGTTAAGTTGCACCATTCTTAACTCGGCAGACGGGCAAACCCTCGAACTGGAAAAGCAGAATTGCAACGACCTATTGTCAGACCGGGAAAAAGAAATCCTGCAATTGATAAATAAGGGAAAAATGAGTAAGGACATTGCCCAGACATTATCCATTAGTATAAACACCGTAAACCGGCACCGGCAAAATATCCTGGAGAAACTCCAGGTAAACAATTCTATTGAAGCTTGCCGGATTGCTAAAGAATTGCACCTGTTATCATAAAAGAAGTAAAACCGGAATTATTATTAACCCACTAAAGTACATTTATGAAAGCAAAATTCTTTTTAAACTGTATGGTATTGGCAATCTTATTCAGTGCATGCAATACCACCAACCGCACCCCGAAGCAGAAGATAGAACAACAAATAGATTCCCTTCTGAAAGATAAGAAAGCTACGGTAGGCGTTGCCGTACTTGCCAATGATGAGACTGTAGCCGTTTATAATAATCAAATCCATTTCCCCCTGTTAAGCGTCTTCAAGTTTCATGTGGGACTGGCTGTTCTGGATAAGATGGATAAAGGACATATTGCTTTAGATAGTCTTATTGAAGTGAAGTCTTCTCAACTGACGCCCAACACATACAGTCCGTTAAGAGATAAATTTCCCGACCAGGATATTACAATCTCTCTCGGAGAGTTGCTAAAATACACCATTTCGAAAAGCGATAACAATACATGTGATATCCTTATAGAATATGTCGGCGGTATAGATCAAGTAAATGAGTATGTGAAATCGTTAGGAATAAAGGATTGTAATCTTGCGGCAACAGAAACCCTCATGCATACCTCCGGAGATGCCTATCTGAACTGGAGTACTCCGGAAGAAGTAGTCAGATTATTGAATATAGCCGACAAGCAACCCCTATTTGGAACTCAATACAAAGACTTCCTTCAAGCAATCATGCAGGAAACTTCTACCGGCAAAGATAAGCTGAAAGGCCAGTTACCTGCCGACGTAATCGTAGGCCATAAGACAGGCTCTTCCGACCGGACTCCGGAAGGGATAAAGATTGCTGATAATGATGCAGGCTTTGTTATCCTGCCCAACGGACAGAAATATTATATAGCTGTCTTCGTCATGGAGTCGCAGGAAACCGATGCAGATAATGCAGCTATCATCGCCAGTATATCCAAAATTGTATATGATACTTTAAACTCAGATATCCAATGAACAAAAACACTGATCCCCGCTGGCTCGAATGGGCCAAGGAATTACAATTCATAGCTCAGGCAGGACTGACTTACTCCCGCGATCCCTTCGACATCGAGCGTTTTGAACGTATCCGGGAAATATCGGCAGAGATCATGAGCCATCAAAGCGATCTGCCGATAGAGAAAGTAAAAGAATTATTCTGCAATGAAACCGGTTTCCAAACACCTAAACTGGATACCCGTGCCGCCATCTTTAAAGACGAGAAAATACTCCTGGTAAAGGAAAAAGCCGGTGTATGGTCTATGCCCGGTGGCTGGGTAGACGTCAACCAAAGCATCAAAACCAATACGGAGAAAGAAGTTAAAGAAGAAGCCGGACTGGATGTAAAGGCCGTACGCCTGATTGCTTTGCAGGATAGAAACCTGCACAACGTGCCTCCTTATGCATACAATGTCTGCAAAGCCTTTGTTCTTTGCGAAGTAACAGGCGGAAGTTTTCAGAGTAATATAGAGACTACCGAAAGCAGGTATTTCTCTTTGGACGAAATACCTGCATTGGCCGAAGAAAAGAACAATAAAGAACAGATAGCCATGTGTTTCGCCGCCTATCAGGATGAAAACTGGAAGGTGCCATTCGACTAAAACGACAACCCGTAAAAAGTAAAGATATGAAGAAAGAAACCACTCCTCTCCGCCTGATTTATCCGCAATGGCAAGGCGGAATTGTAGATCACTGGATGCCGGATATTCCGGCAGAAGACTCTTCCAGAGGTTATTATTTAGGTGCCCAGTTACTGAACCTGCTGGCTCCGGACAGCAATCAGAAAACCGTGGAAGTTCCGGTATCTCTCGATATAAACGACAGAGCAACGGAAAAAGGTATCAGCTCCCGTAACGTGATTGTCAAACAAAGCAAGGCTGCGCTCGATATACTTAACGAAAGCAAACCGGACCGGATCATCACCCTGGGCGGAGAATGTTCGGTCAGTGTTGTTCCGTTTACTTATCTGGCTGCCCGATACCCGAACGATGTAGCCATAGTCTGGATAGATGCGCATCCGGACATCAACCTGCCTTATGATGATTACAAAGGGTATCATGCCATGGCTCTCACCGCTTGCTTGGGAATGGGTGACGAAGAGATTATGAACTTACTGCCCGGTAAGTTTGACGCTTCCAAAGCATTAATCGTAGGACTGCGTTCATGGGACAAAGGCATGCAGGAACGACAAAAGGAGCTGGGCATAAAAGGTCTGGCACCGAAAGAAACAGCGGACAACAGTTCCGCCATTATGGAATGGCTGAAAAGTACCGGAGCTTCCAAGGTTGTCATCCACTTTGACCTGGACGTGATAGATCCTGCCGACATGATAGCAGGCGTCGGCGTAGAACCGGACGGTATGAAGACCGAGGAAGTAGTCCGCGTGATTAACGACATTGCTTCCGAATATGACTTGGTAGGGTTGACCATAGCCGAACCAATGCCACGTATCGCTATTAAAATCAGGAATATGCTGAACCAGTTGCCTTTATTAAAAGAGTAAGAAAAGAGAAACTCCGGGTTACCGCTGCTGCTTATGACGGTTATGGATATGCCAAACGGGAAATCCTGAAAGACACACTTGCCCTAAGGTTCACAAACGCTTCCATTGAGTTACTTTCCGTGGCTGGTGGGTATTCTGCTCTCCTATTGCGTGCTGACTCAATTGGTAAAGAACTGGTATATCAGAAAGTTTTCGGGTTGGCTATAAAAGAAAGCCCTGCTTTTCTTCTTTGTCAGACGATACTGGCGGATGAAGAAAGCAGGGCTATTAGTATCAACAAAACTACAGTGTCATTATTCAGAAAAAGACTCGTCGCATACTTCGGTGACTTGTTCATAAGGAATACATCCATAGCTGCGGTCGTCCAGATAACGCAATGCTACATACGGTACGTCTGCCCCGGAAACATACATTTGCAATATAGATATAACCTCCGCCATACGCGAAGTGAATGAGCCATCTCGTTCATTATAAACCTTCACCCACACACGGTCTCCTCTTTTGATGGGAAGTTCTATATTCTTCATAAACAGTATAATTAATGCGTTTGTTGGAATTACTTGCATAGTAACGGCAAGCTACCATTTGATGCAGACCGGAAAGGCGTTTTCAGACGGCATCATTTTATGGTAAAAAGAAGTTTTCCTGATAATAAGGTACGTAAAGAAGCATTCCACTTTCAAAGGATAAAGCGGAAACACGATTCCTTTTGCCTGCTGGGGTAAAAAATCGAAAGCTGTATGTATCAGGGACTAATTTTAATATTGTTTTTGCTGTCCGATATAAGATTTATTCATATTTTGTTAGGGTTTGTTTGCTTTTCTGTCAAAAAAGACGCAACTTTGTAGCTGCTATTTGCCGTTACTATGCAAGTAATTTCACCTCAACGAAGTGCCATACAGCATATTAAATCTGCCATCTTTCTTCTTTTTACTTTTCTTCACCAAGGAAATCACTTGCCTGTTTATTCTGTCTATCACCTCCGCATCAAACGGTTTCAGATAAGTCATCGTCACCCGAATGGACGAGTGCCCCAACGACTGGCTTATCAGTCCCACAGGTACACCACTATGATAAGCAAGTGTAGCCCATGTATGGCGTGCGGTGTACGAACTTACGGAAACACCGGGCAATAACTGCTTCATCAAGCGCGCCAACTCCCGGTTGAAATGCCGTAATGTTTCTTGATAACGGTGGTGATGTTCCTCCATGAACAGGCCTCCATGTAGCAACGGGAACAGATACTCCGAATCCGTCTTGTCCCTGTATTTCTGCAACAGCCTCATCGCATCGGGCGGCACATCCACCACCATCAGTTTCCCCGTCTTGTGCCGACGGTAAGTGATGCGCCTATTTCTCAAATCCGACTTCCGTAAGTGTGCCAGGTCAATGAACGGCATACCGCGCAACATGAACATCAGCAGGAAGTAGGTGAGCACTTGCTGTTGACGCAGTGTCAGCACACTAAAGTCCGTATTCCTGAGTTGCTCCATCTGCTCTGCCGTCAGCGCCCGCTTTGTACGCGACTCCACTTTCGTATAAACATCCTTGAACAGCACCGGATTGTACCCCTCTATACCCGGTGACATCCAGCGATTGTACACCGCCTGCAACGTACGCATGTAAGTGGAGATCGTGTTCGGACTGGACTGTTGTCCAGCCAGCCAGTCCTCATACTCTTTCAGCCTCTCAGGGGTGAAAATCTCCTGCATGGACAGGGAAGCAGTGGTGTTTTTCGGATACCTTTCCTCTGCACAAAACTTCTCATAGGAACGCAGCGTACAAGCATAAACATGCATTGCCGGGAACTTTCCTTCCCGCTTCAGCATCCCGATAACTTCCGGCATGTAGAGCCGTAAGTCATCTTTCGCATTTTTTCTTTCTACATTCATAAAGCATTGATTTTAATTACATGATTCAAAAAACTGCTTGTACCACAGAACGTACGTGCAGTAGTAATGTTTATGAGCGCCAAAGATAAAGCTAAAGGAATCCGACAAGAGAATATTTATAAATTATACGAATCTGGTATTAAATTTGATTTATAACGATATAAAAGGAAATAGTTCATCATTTTAAACAGGACATTTGTCACAATTTATCAACGCTAAAGAAACATTTTGTAAACAGCTTATTATCAGACATATTATAATGATGGTATCTTAGTATATGACTGAGATACCCTAAGTATCATATTGAGGTACCCTAAGTATCATACTGAGATACCCTATGTATACGACTGATCTCAAAAACGTCTTACTTTGTAAATATTTACCACCGATTTACAGAATGTTTATCATACTGAATCATCGTTTTACCCATAACAGACCAGTAATGAAAAAGATTTTATTCTTACTTTTAGTCCTATCCATATTTTTTGGATGTAGTAAAGACGAATCAGACCAATTTAACGGAACTCATCTCATAGAGTATAAAACAAATCAGAGTTATACTCAAACTTTCTACTATGAGGGCGGCTGTGGATATATTTCCGCAGATGGAGGGCATGACGGAAATTGGTATAGTTCTATTTGCAGCCGATTAAATTTTACTCTTTATGATTATGATAGTGATTTTAGCACAATCACTCCATCAAAAGACCTAATCAAAAGTTTAGAAACACTTAATAAGGACACAAAAAATAAAGAGCATAAATATTATCTTATTGCAGATATTATATTTTCAATATGCAGGATTTGAGGCGATAACAAAACCCCAACTAAAAAAAATATGGGAAATTGTTATTGGAAAAATGGAGGAATACGTTTTAAACGGACAGATATCTAATCACTTAGTTATTATCGAGGTTAAATAAATAATCAAATTGAATATGAAAAAAGTTATCTTCATGTTTGCCCTATTGCTTGTTAGCGCAAACTTATTTTCGCAACAGTTATCCTATCAGGATACTATTCCGGGAACCTATCAAAGTGCTATGATAAAGATAGCACAAAACTACAATGATGCCAGTAAGGTTATTCAGTACAAAGACAAAGAGAACGGCTTGATTGTGCTTAAAGCAGCCTTTGACTTTGATATTCCGTTTTCATGGGGAGCCAACAAAACCGTTGACGGCTTAATATATTATTCTCTGACCATAACGGATATTGGCAATAACCAACTCTCAATAAAGATGAATAATTTTGAGCATCGCTCACATGGCAGTAAAAGTTTTGGCATAATAACAACCGATGAGGAGCCAGATGTAAAAACGGCACAAACAATAAATTGGAGAATTAAGGTATATAACCGGATGAAAGAATATAGCGAGCGGAATTACCTATCTGTAAAATCAATGCTCAGTGATGATTGATGCTCAAATATTCAACGAATAAATTGTTCGTTAATTTTAGGATTATATTAAGAATAACTATCTTTGCAAAAAAGCAAAGAGTTATGTATAAAGGTTTTGAATTATCCATACAAGACAATTTTTGGACAGAAGATTATTTCGATAAACTTCTTGCTAATGGAAAGAAAAGATATGAAGCAAAAAAAACAGTTGTTGAAACAAAAATAAAATCTTTCACATCTAAGAATGGTAATTTAGATGGTTCCAAAATGCAAGAAGATTGGTTCCCTCAAGTTTCTGCGGATATTTTTATCTCCCATTCTCATGCTGATGAGAATGTCGCTATTTGTTTATCTCAATGGCTTTATGAAAGATTTGGTTTAGAAACATTTGTCGATTCATGCATTTGGGGATATGCCAATGATTTATTAAAGGAAATAGATAATGAATATTGCAGACCGGATAAAAACAATAAACCAAACTCATATAGTTACGAAAATCGCAATTATTCAACGTCTCATGTACACATGATGCTATCAACGGCATTGTCTATGATGATTGATAAGGTTGAATGCTTATTCTTCCTAAATACTCCAAATTCAATACTGCCAAGTGATTCTATTTCAAAAACATATTCCCCCTGGATATATTATGAGATTGCTGCAACCAAATATATTCAAAAGAAAGAACGTAGTGATTACAGAGTACATGGAGGAATAGAATTATTTTCTGATGGAGGCAGTATCCTATTAGAAAAAGCAGAAAGAACTATTCCCATTGACTATACTTTAGACATAGAGCATTTGACTAAAATACCCAGAGGTGCGTTAATCAAATGGGGAAAATTTTGGCCATATGATACTCCATACGATAGTAATTATGTACATGCTTTAGATATTTTATATGCAATAACCTCTAAACAAGTTTAAGATTAAATATGTGTACACCAGATTTACAAGCAAAAGACAAATCATCTGTTCAAGCGCAAATACAGATGTATCAGGGAATTATTGGTAGAATGGCCAATAATAGTGCAAGTTGTAAAACATGGGCTATTACTATTATTGCTGCTATGTTGGTTTTAATAGCGGATGATAAAATTGGGAGTAGCAGTATGTGGATTTGTTATGTCCCTGTGATTCTATTTCTGTTTTTAGATAGTTATTATTTAGCATTAGAAAAGATTTTCCGAGACAAACAAGATTCTTTTCTTTCAAAAGTTAATAGTGATGAAGATTATTACTCTGAAATTTTCAGCGTTGGGAATATGCCGACAAAAAAACAACAATTCTGCAAAATTACAGAAAGTGTAAAATCTTTATCTATATTCCCTTTTTATGGACTAATCATCGCATTTATAACAGCCCTTTGGCTTTGTTAAAATTACTGGCTTATGTTTTTTTATAGAGGAGATTTTAATAACTTCAAAGACAGTCAGAGTAAAGCAACCTTAAATGAATCTATTCACAGAACTCGATATTTTAGTGCAACTCGACCTTATTCAGGAATAACCGTTTTTATCTCACACAAACATGATGATTTAGATTTGGGAGAGTTGGATGGCGTTATCGGAATGTTAAAAGAATATGGTGTAATCCCATATATTGATAGTATGGACAGCAAAATGCCAGACCATACATGTGCTGAGACGGCAAAGCGTATAAAAGATGTGATAGAGTTTTGCGATAAATTCATTCTTTTAGCAACCAATAATGCCATTGAATCATATTGGTGTAATTGGGAAGTTGGTATAGGCGATGTCCATAAGTATAAAAATCACATAGCTATTTTACCCATGAAAGATTATGGGAAAGATTATAAGGGAAATGAATATTTAAGAATCTATTCCTCAATAGAGTATTTTGATGGAACAACAAGATACAACAATACAAAAGAGATAATACCAAAAGGTTTTTATGTTAGAACTCCAATGGATGAGGGACATACAATTGAACCTTTAAAAGATTGGTTAAGAAGATAAGGCTATGTGTAAAAAACATCTTTTTTCTCCTATTTTGTTATTGCGTTGTTACTCAAACAAAAATTAACGACTATAATTGTGCTGTATACTAGCTAATTATACACAATTAAGCACATTTTGCATCGAAAAAGCAAGGAATGAAGTTACGAGCTACAGGCTACAAGCTACAAGTGCCTTTCGGAACATAGCGCAGCTACTTGTAGCTTGTAGCCTGTAGCTTGTAACTGATTCATAACCCATCAGAAAGAGTTAATTCAACTCCTGATTCTCATAAATTGTGAAATAGTAGTAATTCTTTCCCTACCCGTTGAACTAATGCCTTGTGCACTCTGTTCTCTGACCAAAATAGAACATTAATTTAGTTTTTAACCATTAAACCTGTTTAATTATGACATGTAAAGATTCTCACTTTTTGATTGGCCTTGGAATAGGTTCAATCTTTGGAGCACTGGCTTATGGCTTTGCCCGCAGTGCAAGAGCAAAAAAAATGAAAGCAGAAGTATTCGACGCCCTGCACAGAATTGAAGGACATACCGAATGCCTGATTGAATCTGCTAAAGAAAAGGCATTGTATGCCGGAGAAAAAGTCGCTGACAGAGTAGCCAATGAAACATCTGTTATTGCTGAAAAGGCCAATGATATCAAAGGCAAAGTTCACTCTATGGCTGATGAAGCTAAGAAGTAATCAATCTGTTCATTATCGCAAAAACAGAGGGAGGAGGGGTATCATACCTACACTCTCTCTGTTTTTCATTATATACTTGTGATTGAATGGGCCTCACTCACCAACGAGGCCGGATAATCGCAGATCTCCAATATCTTAATTGCATTATGCTCGGTCGCAACTCCGCGTTTCAACTTGTAATCGAAAGACAGGATACCATCTTTCACCGACTCGCTGAAATAGTATAATTCGTATTCATCTTCCAGCATATCGGCCAGTTCCAGATCGTGCGTAGATACAAATACCAGATTGTCACTTTTCACCAGCCAGGAAAGCACAGCTTTCGAAATCGCTATCCGCTCCTTGGTATTGGTCCCTCTGAACAATTCATCGAGCAAGAAGAGATAATTCCCATAACCGCTTTCATCTACGAAATCCTTGATAGTCGTCACTTCCTGCATAAAGTAACTCTTATTCTCCATCAAGTTATCTCCCTGGTGGATGGAAGATAGAAGAGAAATTCTGGTATTTATCTCAAAGACTTCTGCAAAACAAGTATGAAGTGTTTTCGCTGCCAACAAATTCACTCCTATCGTACGCATGAAACAGGTCTTACCTGCCATATTCGAACCGGTTATCAATGCCGATTTCTCATGTAGTACCATATCGTTCGGAATACAGTTTTCTATCAGAGGATGATACACAGCCTGTGTACGCAATCGCTCCCCTGCCCTGTTATCTCCCGGCAGACAATAATAAGGTAGCTCCTCCCTCAAGATGGCAACAGACAAAATGGAATCCAGAAAGCCTATGAAGCGGTAAACATTGTGGATAACCGTCGCCTTCTCCTTCAACAGATGAAAAGTTCTGCCTACCGCATACGCTTCGTGGAGAAAGAATACCCGGATTAATTCCGCTACCATATAAAACATAATAGCCATGTCGTTATCCAGACTGAGGTTGAAACGGAAATAAGAGATATACTTCTTCAGCCCCTCTACAGCCTTCAGGTCATTCGTGATAGAAGGATCTACAGAGACAAACTCCTTGTTCTGCGCCAGCTTTCCCGCCTGTCTTATCATCTTCAGAAGTTGAGGTATGGAGAAAAAGTATCTCTGGATTTTCGCCTTATTACGATAGTGCAACACTGCATTCGCCACAAATGAAAAAACAAATAAAGTAAGAAACACTCCCGAATGAGTGAGCAGCATCAGAGCCAGAAACAGCAAAGGCAGAAACCGGCAGATATTAATAAGAACCATCTCCTTGGCACCAATCCCTGTATTATCATTTTCCAGAATGGATACGATGGAATAAGCATCCGGTTTATCCAGTTCCTTCAGTGCATTGCTTAAAAGAGTACGCAATTCCGCATGAGTTGCCAATGAAGACAGAAGTGCTTCCTGCTTTTCCATACCGGAGGTTTTATCCGATAGCAGAAGATAATACAAGTACTGTCTGCCTATGCTGGAATGACAATAATCTATTTCGGCAAACAGGTCATCCAGATTCAGGTCGTCAATGCTGTTAGCGGATAATCCGGTTTCGCCTTCGGCATTTCTATAAAGGAAATAGTTCGCAATTTCGGACATGGTGTATTCTTTATGGTTCAGTAATTGTTTTGTGTATTTATTCAACCTCTTCCGTATCAAGGCAGAAGATTTGATGTCATAAAGCCCTGTTTTATAATCAATTTATTGAATAAACAACAAATCTATTAAAATCAACTGGAAAAGCAAACCCTTTTAGGGATATTGTTTTACCCGAACCACTATTCTTTCATGAAAAAGCAGCGATTCACTGAAATCGGGAATAATTGCAAACTATACGTGTGATATCGTTATCCCCCACCCCAACGGAACCGCCTACCTTTGCAACATCAGAAAACAAGAATAAAACTCTAACGGAAAATAATATGAAACAGAAATTAATAACATTAGCTGGTCTGCTGATTTCGGGAACGATTTTAGCACAAGACGGAGGAACAATTATGAAGAAGTATGAAAATCAACTGCCGCAGGAAGGCAGAGGCAATGTGCATGTAGCCTATCAGGGAAAAGCTATCGATCAAATGATTTACGAGTTTATGGAAGAACAGGGCATACCGGGTATGACCCTCGCCATTGTACAGGCACCTTACATCCCGCGTGTAGTGGGCTATGGAGTAACAGATTTCGAAAAAGGAAATCTAGCAGCAGCAAAAACACTCTGGCCCATCGGTCCTATTTCGCAAGGCTTCACGGCAGTAGCCATCATGCAGCTATATGAGAAAGACAAACTGGACCTGAACGATGCTATTGGAAAGTACCTCAAGGATATTCCGGAGAACTGGAAAAAGATCAGTATCCTCCAGCTGATGCAACATAGTTCGGGCATTGCCGACTACCGTTCGCAAAAGGGTTTTAGCGTATCCGCCGATTACCAACCCGAACAACTGATAAAAACGATAGAAGCTATTCCACTGGCTTTTGAACCGGGTACAGATGTAAAGCAGAGTGCTACAAACTTTCTGTTGCTGACTTCTATTATTGAGAAAGTAAGCAAGATGTCGTATCACAACTTCGTGAAGAAGTATCAGATAGATTACCTCGGTCTGCAACAGACCTATTTCGGAGAAGATTTAGCCAGAGTGAAACAAGAAGATGTTACAACGACTGCCAATGTACACCAGATTTTCAAGAAAGATAAAGACTACATCAACCCGTCAGAGACGGTTACAGGATATATAGAAAAGGATGGTAAATTAGTTGTCGCCCCTGCTATCAGCTCCTCCTCAATGAAAGGTTTTTCTGATATATGGGCATCGGCCGAAAATATCAGCCATTGGGACATCGGCCTTGCCGGAGGTGTACTGATAGCTAAACCGAGAAACCGGGACATGATTTATAAGCCTACAAAACTGGCAAATGGGAAGATGGTTCCTGCAATAGCCGGCTGGCAGTTTTACAACCACAAAGGTCTGATGGATATAAAAGGAAGCGTATCGGGACATTCAGCTTTCCTGAGCCGCTTTACGGATGCATCAGAGTTGGTATGCGTAACTCTGCTTGCCAACAAAGAAGGAGTTGACCTGACAAACCTGGGACGCAAAATTGCTGCTGCCTTCGATAGCAACAAGATGGGAACAGGTGCCAATGATAACCTGCTCTATACCTACGAAAGCCAGTTCAGCGTAGCAGAAACAATGGCCCGCATCGAACAGACTCTGAAGGCTATGGGGATACCTGTATTCGCCAAATTCGACCATGGCAAAAATGCTGAAGAGGTAGGTCTTGAACTTCGTCCGAACCAGGTTATCGTTTTCGGTTCACCCAAGGTAGGAACCCTATTAATGCAGGAAAATCCCAGCATCTCCATTGAATTACCACTGAAGATATCTGTCTGGGAAGACAAGAACGGTAGTGTATGGGCTACTTTCCCGCAAATGAGAGTGATGGGTGCAGAATACGGTCTTGATAAAAAACCGGTTATAGGGAAAATGCAGGAGCTGTTAGAAAAGATAGTTATTCAATCGGCAAGTGTATATTAAGTAAAAACAGAAACACAAAAACTCTATATAAAAAACGGAGCGGGGACTATCTTTTTAGATACATCCCCGCTCTACTTCATTATGGGTAATACTAAAGGCACTACCCTAACTCTTTATCTACAAATTATGCTTTATCCGCAATGGAAATACTTATTAACCAGTTTTAGCATTTCCTCCTGATTGTCACGTACCTCACTACGCAAGGTACGATCTTCATAGGAACGCAATTTACTGATAATTCCATCGACCATTGCAGGACTAAATACATGATACTGTTCGAAAATAGCACGCTGTTTTTCCAGGCAATCGGCAGAAGCGGCACAGCTATCAGGGAGTTGAGCCAATTGTTTCAGCTTATCCTCATTTTCCTTCTTATGAATATTCACATTCACATAGGTCTTTTCTGCAATCTCCAAAGCATTTTCAATTTCAAAACCATGACGACATGCTACGGCCAATCCGGCTATCAGTTGGTACAAATCGGCAGAACCGTCCGGAGAACGCATTTCCACAGTTTGTTTCTGTGTTGTATCATAGTGGCTGGGAGCTTCCAACGGATTAGCCAGCATACACATATCTGTTTTTGCCGACCATCCAAGCGGAACACGTACCAATACGGAACGGTTACGGTCACCCCAACAAATATTTGTCGGAGCTTCCTGATGCGGCACCAAACGGAAATAAGAAGTAGGATTCGTATTACCGAAAGCTGTAATGGAAGGTGCAAGCTCCATCATTCCCGCAATAGCCTTACGGGCAGTTTCAGAAAGTACACCGTCTTTCAACATCTGGTTTTGACCGTCTTTCATAATACGCATATGGATATGCAATCCTGAACCGGCCTTTCCGGCTGTTATTTTCGGAGCAAACGTAATGTCATACCCGTATTGATAGGCCAGATTACGGATAACCCATTTCGCAATCATCAACTGATCGGCAGCCAGGTCGGCACGTACCGGCAGGAATTCAATTTCATTCTGCTCATAGATTTTACCGTCAAGCGTGAAGTTACCTACCTCGGAATGCCCGTATTTGATCTGTCCGCCCGCCTTTGCAATATGCAGCATACAGTCGGTACGGAAGTCATTGAACTTGGCATAAGGAGCAGATTCATGATAGCCACGTTGGTCAGTGGCAGGAAACAGTCCACTATCTTCTGATATTACATAATATTCCAATTCGCCCATAGCCTGGAATTCCATTCCGGTTACATCAGTAAAGGCTTTGCAAGCTTTACGCAACGTATATTCCGGTGAGCTTTCCAGAAGTTCGCCATCTTTATTGAAGTAAGAGCAAAGCATGGAAAGTGTTGTAGTTTCAGCAAAAGGATCGATAAAGGCTGTGCAAAAACGCGGCACTACATACAAGTCGCTACTGCCCGCTTCGATAAATGGGAAAAGGCTTGATCCGTCTACACGTTCACCACAAGTCAGTATGGCATCAAGGTAAGCAGCGTCGTTAATGACAAAATTCAATGTTTTCAGTCGCCCGTCTGCAGCGGGATACATGAAGTTCACCATGCGAATATCGTTCTCCTTGATATAAGAAATAATGTCTGCTTTTGTAAATTCGGAAGCCGGCTTTTGAAGAGCAGCCACCAGTTGGTTGGCGCTCATCGATAGTTCATGATTCATACGTTGGTTGTTTTTTAAGTTATTGTATGGTTAACAATGTGTTGTCATGCAATGATTCCCCACAAAGATAATATTTTATAATAACTTCAATATATATGATACTCAAAAAAAGAAATAAAATGAAGGTTTGGCAAAAAGTGATGGGATAAACTATTTGTATATCTGGGTGGTTATAATAAGAAAAGTTATAGGGAATAGTAACCCGGGCTACTATTCCTTTTTTCCGTCATATCCCCACTTTACATAAATAGCACCCCAGGCAAACCCTGCCCCAAATGCTGTAAAGATGAGGTTATCGCCTTTCTTTAGCTTATCTTCAAAATCCCAGATACAAAGCGGAAGTGTGGCGGCACTCGTATTGCCATAACGTTCTATATTAACCATCACTTTCTCGGTTGGAATCTCCAGACGTTGCGTTACAGCAGTGATAATGCGTTGGTTGGCCTGGTGGGGAATTACCCAGTCAATATCGTCTTTACTTAAATGGTTTCTTTCAATGACAGCTTCACAAGCATTAGCCATATTGGCCACGGCATATTTGAAAACCGTACGCCCTTCCTGATAAATGTAATGCATGTGATTATCCAGCGTATAATACGAAGGAGTACATACAGAGCCACCCGCTTTAATATGTAGGAAAGGTAGTCCCTTACCATCTGTTCTCAGCACTGAATCCATTACACCTAAATCTTCCGTAGTAGGTTCCAGCATGAAGGCTGCCGCCCCATCACCGAAAATGGGACAAGTGGCACGATCGGTATAGTCTATGATTGAAGACATTTTCTCAGCTCCTACCACGATAATCTTCTTGTAGTTTCCCGAGCGAATAAAGTTTGCTCCCGTCTCCAGTGCATACAGGAAACCGCTGCAAACCGCCTGCACATCGAAAGCAAAAGCACGTTTCAATCCCAATCGCTCACACAAGATGGAGGCTGTAGAAGGTAAACGATAGTCAGGAGTGGTAGTAGCTACAATCACCAGATCAATTTCATCCGGTTGAGAATTCGTACGTTGCATTAACTGTTTGGCAGCCTTGCGGGCCATATACGAAGTTCCCAGTCCCTCTTCATGCAAAATACGCCTTTCCTTTATGCCTATACGCCCCATAATCCATTCATCGGTGGTATCGACCATTTTGGAAATCTCATCATTGGTTAGGATATAATCGGGTACATATCCTCCGACTCCTGTAATTACTGCGTTTATTTTCTCCATAAGCTCTGCCTCGTTTAGTTAATTCTGATTATAGGGACAATTATATATAAGTGATACTTAAGAAAATGCGGGCGCAAATATACAGAAAAGACTATGAATTCCAAGAATTGGCCAAAAACACTTTGGTCTTTTACCAATGAAAAGGAATAATTGACCAAAATTTCGTTGAATATTATTTCTTAATCCAAATATTGACGATTTCTGAGATAAACATTTGATGTTTGGAAGATTCGTTTTTATAAGCTTCTTCCATGATTTTTGATTTATAAGGTTCGGTCAGGTTGGCATAGTCCAACTCCTGAACAAACATCTTCTTGCACTCAATAATCATTCGTGCTTCTTCAAAGCTCATTAATCCTGAAGGAGTTTCCATAGGAGTAAGCCCGGCTTCTTTCACCTTATCCGTATTCCTTCCTGACATCGTACCGCATATACGCAGGGCATTGCGATATTTTTCATTAAAGAAGCTGAGGGTGAAACTCTCATGCTGTTGGAGGAATTGATAAGTATAGCGGGTATCGCGTATAAAAATAAAAGTAGCAGGACGCTCCCAAATGTATCCCACACCACCCCAACTGGCAGTCATTGTATTATAGGAGCTTTCATCGCCTGCCGTCACAAGCATCCACTCTTTACCGATCAGTTGAATCACATTGTCGGGCAAATCGGAGGCTTCAAGTTTATCGTAACGAGATTGCCAATCAGTAGAGGTTACACCACTTCCGGAGGATTCGGAAGTTTGATCATTTACTTTCTTATCACTGGGATTCGTGCAAGATGCAAGGAATAAGAAAAGACTGATTACTGGTAATAAAATCGATGTTTTCATTTGATATAGGATAATTTAGTTATTAATCATTTATTGCGCTCAAAGATAATCAATTTACTGAAAACTCCGATATTTATCAAAAAAGAGAGATGAGAGTAAAGTCTTTACTTCTCTACTTTAGGAAGCGTTTGTTCAATAAGAAGTTTATTCATAAATTCACTTGGACTCATGTTATGGCACCGCTTAAAGTTCCGAACAAAAGTACCAGTAGTTGCATAACCACATTGTCCCGGCAAATCTTTAAGGACAATTGAAGGATTTGCTCTCATCAGTTGCTCGGCATGCTGAATACGGAAATTATTCAGCCAAACACTAAAGCCTTTATCACAGAATCTATTGATGCTAACCGATAAATAAGAACGATTCGTATTCAGTACATCAGCCAACGTCTCTATCGTAAGATCACTTTTAAGGAAGTATTGTTCATCACGAACTTTATGTAAGGCTTGCCAAAATAAAAGTTCATATTGATCCATAGATGCAGAATGTGATTCAGATACATCTCCTTCATCGCATTTCTTAATCATTCCTTGAAGTCTATAGTTTACAGCACCTTGTTTCCTTGACTTGCGGTACATAGATATGGACTTGAATGTAGCTGCTACAGAAATTACTAATAGAAAAATACAGATTGCAGCCACATGTGTATTTACTCTATTTGCATCTTCACTCTCATTTAATTCGTGTTTCAATTCCTGAATCTTTAAACGCTCTGCATAATTCTTTTTATCGTTCTTTGCCTTAAATTCCAAATACGTTTGCAAAACAGAATCTCGTCGAGCTAATAAATCAAAAGCTTTTTCATATTGCTTAGTTTCACGGCAGAAAGAACTGAAATTGGTAAGGGCTTTTATTTGGAGCTCCATCCGAACGGGCGTTTTAACCCTCTCTTTCATTAAAGGTTCAACAATCATATAATATTGACTTGCTTGTTGAATCTTACCTTTTTTCCACAATAAATCAGCAAACAAATAACAAGGAGATAAAAAACAATTAGGCAAGATGGCTTCTTTACCTTGTTTTTGATAGTTCTTCGCTTTCTCTTTATAAGATTTCATAGCCCTATCCAAAAACACAAAAGCGGAATCTTCCTGTCCTTCTGGAATATAGGTTTCAGCCATCATACAGTTTAGAACAATCTTATCACCTCTTTCTGATAACAACCTTGCAGCTAAGTAAATACGTGCACTATCAGGCTTATTAAGCTCCATATAACTTTTTACAACTTCATTCTGCATTGAAGGATTAAACGCTATTTCCGGTTTTATTTTGTTATAATATTCCAATGATTCCGAATAATACCCTGCTCCACATAAATATTTTATCAACATAATACCAGAGACTTGTTGTAATTCTATGGATTTATGTTCTAATGCCAACTGGTATGCCTCCTTGTATAGTGGTAATGCATTTTCATAATCTTCCAACATTATAAAATGATTCGCTATAGTTAGAAGGCACTTGCCCACATCTTCCGGTCTATCAGCCTCACGATACTGTTTTAATAATTTATACCAAATAGGAAGAAATTCATCTTGATTCCCCCGTTCGTTAAGCAATAACGCTTTCATTTCATTCACTTGCCATTCTTCCTTCTGTGAAAGTGAATGATTGGCTTCTAACATTTCTATCCATTTAAACCCCTTCAAGTTAGCATCAGAAATTCCAAATCTATCTAATCGACTACAAACCTTCACTAATTGAAATAAGATTTCCTTCCTTTTTTGACTAGAACTTAATGGTAAAACCTCCATCAAAAGCTGCTCCTGCTTTTTTACTCCATCTATTGCCTTTTCATTCCTATGCGATATTTTAATCATATATGCTATCCTATCCCTAGAAGGCATATTTCTAACTTCAGATAACAGAGAATCAAAACAAGCCGACAATATCGGTGTTTTTGACAATTCTTCATCTAAAACTCCTTTTTTATCAAGATTCGAACAAGCACCGCATAAAAACAGAAAAAGAAATAGATAGAGATTTTTCACTGGATATAACTATTTAAAGGTTATTGCCCTAAATGCACAAGCGCTGGCACAATCTTCACATTCACTACAATACCTTTCTTCTTTCATTTGTACTTTCTCATCTTCAATATAAAGAAGTCCCAAACTGCAAGCATCCACACATTCACCACATCCCGTACATTTGT